>NZ_JNKH01000001.1:0-461296 GCF_000701985.1 Butyrivibrio sp. WCE2006
AACAGCTATGATACGCACAGAGAAAAATACACATGGAAACGTTGGAAAATACTATGAAGCCATGAATCATAAACTGAGTCTCCAGACAAAGGAGCAGTTGTATTTTAATAGTGGGATATGGACTTTGTAACGGCTTGAAAAGCCAAGGGAATCCTTTATCCGCATGATAACATAAGTGCATTGATAGATATGTATGTCAAGGATGCATGGATGCACCGTTGGCTTGTCCTTGACATACATATCTATCAATGTTAGCTTAAATGGAGCGGATAAAGAATTTCCGTATCTATAGATGCCAGCTGATGCTTAGGCATATCAAGGTTTCTTTAACCTATTAAATCCTACAGTAAATTTACGCGGTCAAAAAATAACTTGAAATGGCATTTATAAAATTATATATTATAATTAACAAGGGAGGAGAATGGAGTACATTTTGTACTCCAACTTCTCTTTTTTTATTTTACCGGAGTACTTAGCGAGTTTACCCTGGTCGAATTATAAAAATTCTTAGTTTCGCCTGATTCCCTCTGTGGAGGCGATTTTTTTGTATTGATTAGATAGAGGAAAAGTATGCAGTTCTCTTACCAGTTTGATGTTGCCGGTATAATGGTAATACTTACAAGTTTAACATGTGCATGGATCCGACCCAAACTAATGAAGAACTTCGGATTTAACTTAAAGCTTCTGATTTGTGCTGCAATAGTTTACAACGTGTTGGATTCATTAACTGTTATTCTACTAAAAATTGCAAAGCCGGAATCATATTATTTTACATATGTGATGCTGCTTATCTATTTCTGCGTGCTGTATCTGATACCGTATTGTGCGACGCGGTACTTTTACCAATTATGCGGCGAAGAAGGCAATCTCTTCCTTCTGAGAGGGGCTCTTGCTGTTATGATTTTTTTCGCTACATTTGGCAATATTTTCTTTAATTTTTTGTTTTTTCTTGATAAGGAAACCATGTCCTACAGTCATGGAACGATGATGTGGGTTACCTTTGTCTATTATATGCTCTGCGCTACTCTTGTGGGACATTGTGCGGTCAAACATTCAAGGTATCTTGGTAAAGTAAGGAAAAGACTTCTAATAACAGTTTTCTTTATAACCATTTTAAATCTCTTTTATCAGGCAGCTTTTCCTGAGGAATCCCTGACAGGTCTTGTAATAGCTCTTGCACTTGCCATGTTTATTGTTGTTTTCTGTTTTGTTGATGTTACGGTTGATGAGCTGACAGGACTTAATAACAAGACGGGATTTATCAGATCCTGTGACGAGCTCATGCATCAGCAGAGCATGGAAGGTTATTCCATGATTAAAATTCAGATTTATCATATGCAGGAGCTGAATGAGAGAACCGGTATGGAAAATGGTGACCGTGTGCTCAACATTCTTGCGGAAAATATTGAAGAGTGTGTCAATAAAGCAAAGCATAAAGCTGTGTGTGGAAGAATAGGCGGTGATACTTTTGCAGTGCTGACAGATGAGGAGGTTTCTATAAGCACAATAGCCAGTTCGGATATAACAGAAGCTATTCAGAATCCTCTTACGGGGCTTGATTATGCTGTGTCTTTTTATGCAGGTGTGTACAGGCTCGAAGAAGGGGACAAGGATATAGATAAAATGCTTGATCATGCGGGATATGCACTAAAATGGGTATCCGGTAATTTCAAGACAAATGTGGCATTTTATGATGATGATATACGAAAAGAGGATGAGCATAGAAAGATAGTAGAACAGAAGGTCAGAGGGGCTATTCTGGACAGAGAGTTCAAGGTCTATCTGCAGCCTGTGTGTGACACGATGACCAGACAGCGAATCAGTGCAGAGGCACTTGTAAGGTGGATTGATTCAAAAAATCAGATGATCAATCCTTCAGATTTTATTCCTATTTTGGAAAGAAACGGCTTTATCACAGAGCTTGATCTTTATGTGCTAGAGGAAGTCTGCAGAATGCTTCGTGACTGGATTAATCAGGGAGCGTCTGTTGTTCCGGTATCTGTCAATTTCTCAAGAGTTGATGTTGATCATCATGGCATAGTTGAAGAAATTGTAGCAGTTGTTGATAAATACGGACTTGATCATAAGCTTATAAAAATAGAGCTTACGGAAAGCGCTTTTAATGACAATATGGACAGTATCATAAAAATGCTGTCCAAGCTTAGAAGTTATGGCTTTGTGATAATGATGGATGACTTTGGAAGCGGATATTCCAATCTTAATATGTTTAAGGATCTTCCTGTTGATGTTGTCAAGATTGATATGTACTTCCTTAGAAATATTGAAAACAGTGAGAAGGGAATGATAGTCCTTGAGTCAGTGGTACAGATGGCTAAGAGACTGGGACTGAAAATTGTAGTAGAGGGTGTTGAAACCCAGGAGCAATATGATTACATAAGAAAACTCCACTGCGAAATGATACAGGGATTCTATTTTGCAAAGCCTATGCCTTCGGAAGTATTCTCTGATCAGGTGACAGCAGGTTAAAACCGGCGGGAAACATTTTGGAGTATCAAAAAGATGACAATATAGCTGCCAAATGATTCAGCGGCTAATTGTGATAAGTGTTTTTGCATATTCATTTATGGTTTCTCTACTGTTTATAAGGTCATAAATATTTGATGAAACTATCGTCTCTGAAAGAAGAGAGTACTCTTCTTCTGATAGTGCTTTATATGCATCAGAGAGTTTAGAAATTACAGGGATGCGGGAGCATTCCTGAATTTTTTTTAAAAGCGGGGATGCGTTTTTATTAAGCCCCAGAATTCTTGCATAGGAAGTAAAAGAATCCTTATCTTTTACATAAAGAGACATGTTTTCCTTTGTAAGTCCGAGAAGAATATGTAACAGAGCACGACTTATCCTTGTATAGGTAAGATCCTTTGATTTCAGCTTATCGGTGAAGCCTGTAATTGATGAAAAACTGCGAATATTGGCATTTATCTTATCTGAAAAATCTGAGGATACATCGAGATATTTATCAAATCCGGCATTTTTTTCAGATATAAGCTTATAGTGAAGGAGCGTTGAAAAATTATCAAGAGTACAGATTTTCAGCGCCTTACTTTCGCAAAGCTCTTTTAATAGGTCAAATACCCCGGTGGGAAGCTGGCTCTTAAGATTATTTACAGAAGCACTGATATCTGCATTGTCTTCGATTAAGCTCCTAAGAGCTTTTGCGGATGCAAACACATCAGGATTATCTGAGATGGTATCTTCAGAGTAGGAGGCTCCTTCTCTTTTTATACAAAAAGGAACCATACTGCTTTTTTGTATGGTGAGAGCTTTTATATATTCCGTTCCAAGTATATCGTTTGGCTCTGAGAGAAAAGATGTATCTTCTCCAAGATACGCAGATAAAGCGGTAGCTCTGGCAACCGCGTAGTTTTTTCCTGATTTCAGATTTTCCTTAATCATAGCTGAAAAATCTGAAGGTTCATTTGCAAGGATAGTTGATATTTTTTGGAGAGCTTCGATATTACCTGACTCTGAGCCAAAGCCAAGATAATCGATGCAATCCAGTTTATCAAGTATGGAAATGGCTCCTCCGGCGAAAAATTCTGCGCTGGATGTGCTATAATATATTGGCAACTCTAAAATGAGGTCAGCTCCACATGAAAGGGCCATTTTAGTTCTTGTGTATTTATCGAAAATTGCAGGAGCGCCACGCTGAGTGAAATCTCCGCTCATTATAATGACAGCATAATCTGACCCGGTCTGCTCTTTGAGCGTGCGGATCAGGTATTCGTGTCCCTTGTGGAAAGGATTAAATTCAGCTATAATTCCTACAGTCTTCATAAAAAATATAATATCATGGAGGTTTAATAATGAAAATACTGGTTATCAATTGCGGTAGTTCTTCCCTTAAGTTTCAGCTTATAGATTCTGAAACTGAGAAGGTAATCGGAAAGGGGCTTTGTGAGAGAATCGGCATCGACGGCAGGATCAGTTTTACTCCCGGTGATGGTGATAAGATTACAAAGGATACAGCAATTCCTGATCATAACCGTGCAATAGAACTGGTTATAGAAGCACTCACAGATTCAGAGACAGGAGTTATCAGTTCACTTTCAGAGATTGGTGCCGTAGGACACAGAATCGTACATGGCGGTGAGAAATTCACCAAGTCTGTAGTAATTGATGAGGAAGTAATAAAGGCAATTGAGGAAGTTTCAGATCTTGCACCGCTTCACAATCCGGCTAACCTCATTGGGATAAGAGCATGCCAGAAGTCCATGCCGGGTGTTCCCATGGTGGCTGTTTTTGATACAGCTTTCCATCAGACCATGCCTGAGGAAGCATATCTTTATGGAATACCTTATTCATTTTATGAGAAGTATAAGATCCGCAGATATGGTTTCCACGGAACAAGCCATTCTTATGTAAGCAAGAAAGCAGCTGAAATGCTTGGAAAAGATTACGGCGATCTTAAGACTATTGTTTGTCATCTTGGAAACGGAGCATCAGTATCAGCAGTTAAAAACGGTAAATGCGTAGACACTTCAATGGGTCTTACTCCTCTTGAAGGACTTATCATGGGAACCAGAAGTGGTGACATCGATCCTTCAGTAGTTGAGTTTATTATGAAAAAGGAAAAATGTGACGCAGCTGAAGCTGAGAACATTCTGAATAAAAAGTCAGGTGTTTACGGACTTTCAGGTAATGTATCCTCAGATTTCCGTGATCTTGAGGACGGTTACAATAACGGCGACGAGGGATGTATCAGAGCAATCAATACTTTCTGCTACCGTGTTTCAAAATATATTGGTGCTTATGCCGCAGCAATGGATGGAGTTGACTGCATATGCTTTACTGCAGGCGTAGGTGAGAATGGACCTCTTGTAAGAAATATCATCTGTGAGAGACTCGGATTTTTGGGAGTTGAGCTTGATAAGGAAGCTAATGAGGTTCACGGAAAAGAAAAGATTGTATCAACTGATGCTTCCAAGGTGAAGATTCTTGTTGTTCCTACAAATGAAGAACTTGCCATTGCCAGAGATACTAACGAACTTTGCAGGTAATGAAGAGATTTGATGAATTAATATTTTTTTCATTGACAATATGTGAATTAGTGCATATAATAGCAAGAGTGTGTTGACAAATGCAAATGACCATTTATGGTTCATGATATGAACGCTGTAAGGAGGTGTTACCGAATGTCTATCTGCCCGAAGAATAAGTCTTCTAAGGGTCACAGAGACCAGAGAAGAGCAAACTGGAAAATGACTGCTCCCACACTGGTTAAGTGCAGCCACTGTGGCGCGCTTATGCAGCCTCACAAGGTATGCAAAAAATGTGGCTACTACAACAAGAAGAGCGTTGTAGCTAACGAAGATTGATAATCATTATGAACATATCAAACCCGGGATTCTTATGAGTCTCGGGTTTGTTGCTTTTTATTATGTTTTTTAGTAAACTTTTGTCAAACATTTTTAATTAGATTGGGGAGTAACAATGGCTGATTTTGTAAGAGTTGCAGTTGATGCAATGGGAGGAGATAATGCCCCCTTTGAAATTGTCAAGGGCGCAATTGAAGCACTGCAGGAATCTGACAGGCTTAAGATTTTTCTCGTGGGTAAGGAACAGGTTGTTAAGGACGAACTTTCAAAATATACTTATGATGCTGACAGAGTAGAAGTAGTCAATGCTGAAGAAGTTATTGAGATGGCAGAGCCTCCGGTAATGGCTATCAGAACCAAGAAGGATTCTTCTATAGTCAAGGCCATGTTTCTTGTAAAACACGGAGAGTGTGATGCATATGTATCTGCCGGAAGTACAGGAGCTACCCTGGTAGGCGGACAGGTTATAATCGGAAGAATCAAAGGGGTCGAGAGATCACCTCTTGCACCGCTTATTCCCACACAGAACGGTGTATCGCTTCTTATTGACTGTGGTGCTAATGTTGATGCGAGACCTTCTCATCTGGTTCAGTTTGCAAAGATGGGATCTGTTTATATGGAGAACTTCTGCGGCGTTAAAAATCCTAAGGTAGGAATTGTAAATATCGGTGCCGAGGAGGAAAAAGGTAATGCACTTGTAAAGGAGACCTTCCCTCTTTTGAAGAATTGTCCCGAAATTAATTTCATCGGTTCAGTAGAAGCAAGAGATATTCCTCTGGGAGTCGCTGACGTAATTGTTTGTGAAGCTTTCACCGGAAATGTTGTACTGAAGATGTATGAAGGTGTTGCTACTACACTTCTTAAAGTGGTAAAGCAGGGACTTATGAGCAATCTCAGAGCCAAAATCGGAGGACTTTTGATAAAGCCTACTCTTAAGAAGGTTCTAAAAGACTATGATATGGATCAGTATGGCGGAGCACCTATGCTTGGACTTACCGGACTGGTGGTAAAAACTCATGGAAGTGCCAAGTCTGTAGAGGTTAAGAACAGTATTTTACAGTGTGTAACCTTTACGGAACAGAATATTGCAGAAAAGATTAAAGAGTCTATTACATCAGAATCGTAAAAAATACTTGTAAAGGAACTATATATGGTATTATAGTTTTATAACATGGATATTTTCTGTGAAATAGTTATAAAGATTTAAAGGAATGGAGAAGTTATGGAATTCGAAAAACTGAAGGAAGTTATTGCTAACGTATTAAATGTTGATGTGGATGAGATCACAATGGACACAACATTTACAGATGATCTTGGTGCAGATTCACTTGATGTATTCCAGATTATTATGGGCATTGAAGATGAGTTTGACGTAAAAATTGATGCAGAACTTGCTGAGAAGATTTCTACAGTAGGTGAGGCAGTAGAGCTTCTGAAAAAGGCCAGAAACGAAGGCTGATAGGTTCATAATATTGACTAGAAGGTGATATGGAGCAGAGCTCACCAGTTTGCTTTGCGTCATATCACTTTGTTGTTTTTAGCAAGAGTTAATAGAGGAGATTTCTATGATAGGCGATAATGAACTTAATGATTTACAGGAAAAAATCGGATATCATTTCAAGGATAAAAATCTTTTACTCCAGGCACTGACACACAGTTCTTTTGCAAATGAACAGAGAATCAATAAGCGTGGGGATTATGAGAGGCTTGAGTTTTTAGGTGATGCGGTACTGGAGCTGGTATCAAGTCATTATCTTTTTAAGACTTACCCTGAAAAAAGAGAAGGTGAGATGACTAAAATGAGAGCAGCTATGGTTTGCGAACCTGCTCTTGCTTATTGTGCAGCTGCAATTCATCTTGAAAAATATCTCATTCTTGGTAAGGGCGAAGAGGCTACAGGCGGCCGTTTCAGAGAATCAATTATTTCGGATGTAATGGAGGCTATTATCGGCGCTATCTATCTTGATAGTGGAATAGATGCTGCCAGGGCTCATATAGAGAAATTTATTTTGGATAATCCCGAGGAAAAACAGATTTTTTATGACAGCAAATCAGTCCTTCAGGAGCTTGTGCAGAAGGACAGTACCGCAGAACTCAGATATGAAATTTGTGGCGAAAAAGGACCTGAGCATGATAAAATATTCGAAGCTGCGGTTTTCGTAGGTGATAAAAAATTGGGAGAGGGGTCAGGAAGGACTAAAAAAGCAGCTGAGCAGAAGGCTGCATATCAGGCTATCCTGGAACTGAAAAAAGAGTAAGATGTATTTAAAAAGCATTGAAATTCACGGCTTTAAGTCGTTTGCAAACAAGATAAAGCTTGAATTCCATAATGGTATTTCCGGAATTGTGGGACCTAATGGTTCAGGTAAAAGTAATGTTGCGGATGCTGTGAGATGGGTTCTCGGTGAACAGAGAATTAAGCAGCTCCGCGGCGGTACTATGCAGGATGTAATCTTTGCGGGAACGGAGCTGAGGAAACCCTTAGGCTACGCTTATGTCGCTATAACGCTTGATAATTCAGATCATGCGCTTCCTATTGAATATGATGAAGTAACTGTCTCCAGAAGGCTTTATCGCTCAGGAGAGAGTGAATATATGATCAATGGTAACTCATGCCGTCTTAAAGATGTCAATGAGCTTTTCTTTGATACAGGTATCGGTAAAGAGGGTTACTCTATTATCGGACAGGGCCAGATCGACCAAATTCTGTCCAGTAAGCCTGAAGACAGGCGAAATCTTTTTGATGAAGCGGCAGGTATCGTTAAGTTCAAATCCCGTAAGGATACTGCAGTTAAAAAGCTTGAGCAGGAGAAGCAGAATCTCACCCGTGTAAATGACATACTCTCAGAGCTTGAGAAACAGGTTGAGCCTTTGGAAAAGCAGTCAGAAGTTGCAAAGGTATATTTAAAACATAAGGAAGAACTGAAGACACTTGATGTAAACATGTTCCTTCTGGAAAATAATGCTCAGAAAAAGACTTTGGAAGAGTCTGAGGAGAATCTCAAGATAGCATCCAAAAATCTTGAAGAAGCCAGGACCAGATATGCTGACACTAAGAACCAGTATGAAGAGATTCAGGTTGAACTGGAAGGGCTGGATCACGATATTGAGGAGGCCAGAGCCAAGATTACCGATACTTCCGTCATGAGGGAAAAGCTTGAAGGTCAGATCGGTATCATGAATGAGCAGATTCGTTCAGCCACAAATGAGGCGGAGCATTTTGAAAAAAGAAAAACTGACGAAGAAGCCAGAATCGCTGAAAAAGAAAAGGAAAGAGATAAGGTTCTTCTTGTTAAGAATGAAATTGACAAGGAACTTGAAGGGTTATCAGCTGACAGACAGGAAGCAAGGAAAAAGCTTGATGGCATAATATCTCAGATCAGCGAAATCAATAATGAAATTGAAAACTGCAAGAGCAGGATCATAGAGACTCTGGGTGAGCGTTCTACCATAAAATCAAAGCTTAGCTCACTTGATACAAGGCAGGAGCAGATAAATATCAGGAAGGCGGAACTTACCGGAAAACTCGTCAAGGCAAGATCCGATGAATCTCAGCAGGAAGAGATCATAAAGAAATTACAGGCTGAATTCGACCAGATTACAGATGAAATCCGTTCAATGAATACCAGGAAAAAGGATTCAGAGAATGAGCTGAATGGTATCAGAGATAAGCTTTCTCAGAAGGATGCGAAGCTTCGCGAGGTTCAAAATCTCTATACACAGCAAAAGTCCAAGCTTGAAGCACTAAGTAACCTTACAGAGCGCTATGAAGGCTATGGCGGCAGTGTTAAAAAGGTAATGGAGCGCAAGGATGAGAATCCGGGAATTATCGGTGTTGTTGCTGATATCATTAAAACACAGCCAAAATATGAGACGGCTATTGAAATAGCCCTTGGCGGTAATATTCAGAATATCGTAACGGATGATGAAGATACTGCTAAGGATATGATTGAATACCTCAAAAAGACCAGAGCCGGAAGAGCTACATTCCTTCCGCTTACAAGTATCAGGGATCCTCAGGAATTCAAGGCCCAGGAGGCACTTGGCGAAAAGGGTGTGCTTGGTATGGCTGATGAACTGGTTGATACTGAGGAGAGATACAGAAGTGTTGCCAAGGCGATGCTTGGAAGAATAGTGGTTGTCGATACAGTAGATAACGCTGTTAAGATTGCCAGAAAATATAAATATACTATCAGAATGGTTACTCTTGAGGGAGAACTTCTGGTTCCGGGTGGTGCCATCAGTGGTGGTACGTTCAGGAACAACTCCAATCTTCTCGGAAGAAGAAGAGAGATGGAGGACCTTGAGAAGAACACCAAAAAGTGTAAAGAGGACATCGCTCTTTTACAAAAAGAAATAGAGAGCACCAAAAATCGTAGAAACGAGCTGCGTGTTACGATTGAGGAATTAAGAAATACTCTCCAGACAAAATTTATCGAGCAGAATACTGCAAGAATAAACGTGGAGAATGAGAAGGAGAGACAGAGTCAGCAGAAAGGTAACTATTCTGATCTTAAAGCTGAGAATGAATCAATTGAGCAGCAGATGGTTGATATCAGGAAAGAACGCATTGAGTATACAGAGGCGCTTGAACTTTCCGAGAAGACTGAGAAGGATGAAGCTCAGAAGGTATCTGATTATCAGGCAAAACTTGAAGGCCTTCATACTGAAGAGGAGAAGGAATCGGAGAATGTATCCTCATGGGATATTGAGTATGAGAAGATACTTCAGAAGGAAACCTTTGAGCAGCAGAATCTTGATCGTATAAACAGCGAGATAAATGGTGAAAAGGCAGCTCTTGAGGAAATCCTTGAATCCATAAAGAAAAATAATGAAATCCTTACTCAGAGGAAGAAGGATATTGAAGAAATAAGGCTCACGATTGAGAGTTCAAAGGATGTGCAGACTGATGTAAGCAAAGAGCTTGAAGTTAAAAGGGCAAGAAAGGAAGAACTCACTGCTTCCCAGAAGAATTTCTTTAAGCTGACCGAAGAACTGAATCAGACCATGAATGGTCTCGATAAGGAAGTTACAAGGCTTGGTGCAAGATGTGAGCGTGCAAGAGAGTCCATCGAAACTCAGATCAATTATATGTGGGATGAGTATGAGATTACTCTCACGGATGCTGCAAGCTTAAGAGATGAAGAGATGACGGATATGTCTGCCATGAAAAAGCAGATAGCCACACTAAAGGATGCCATCAGAAAGCTGGGAGATGTCAACGTCAACGCCATCGAGGATTATAGAATCCTGATGGAGCGATACACATTCCTGAAGACTCAGCATGATGACCTTGTAACTGCTGAGCAGCAGCTTAGAGAAATAATTACCGAACTTGATGAATCCATGAGAAAGCAGTTCATGGAAGAATTCACCAAGATTCAGACAGAGTTTGATAAAGTATTTAAGGAAATGTTTGGAGGCGGAAAAGGAACCCTGGAGCTTGTAGAGGATGAGGATATCCTTGAAGCAGGTATCAGAATCAATGCCCAGCCTCCGGGAAAGAAGCTTGTTAACATGATGCAGCTTTCCGGTGGTGAGAAGGCACTTGCAGCGATAGCGCTTCTTTTCGCAATTCAGAATCTTAAGCCTTCACCATTCTGCCTGCTTGATGAGATTGAGGCGGCCCTTGATGAAAACAACGTTGTGAGATTTGCTCATTATCTGCATAAGCTTAAGTCAACACAGTTTATTGTAATTACCCATAGGCGTGGTACAATGGAAAGTGCTGACAGGCTTTATGGTATTACCATGCAGGAGAAGGGTGTATCAACGCTTGTAAGTGTTAATTTGATTGATAAGGAGCTAACTGATTAATGGCTAACAGTTTCTTTGAGAGACTATCCAATGGTCTGACAAAAACTAAAGAAGGCGTAGTAAAAGGAATAAACAATGTTCTTAGTAATTTCTCAACAGTGGATGAAGAGTTTTACGAGGAACTTGAAGAGACCCTGATCATGGGGGACATTGGAATCAATGCCACCAGCAGGATTATGGACAAGCTCAGAGAGCAGGTCAGAGATAATCATATTACCGATACCTGGGCGTGCAAGACACTTCTTATTTCCAACATCCGTGAACAGATGAAGACGGATGAGGAGACTTATGAGTTTGAGAATCATAAGACAGTTATCTTTGTTATAGGAGTAAACGGCGTAGGTAAAACAACTTCTGTCGGGAAGCTTGCTGCTTTGTACAGAAGAAGTGGTAAGAAGGTCCTTGTGGCTGCAGCTGATACCTACAGAGCCGGCGCGACTGAGCAGCTAAGGGAATGGACCGAGCGTGCACAGGTGCCTCTTATTGCAGGTAGAGACGGCGCGGATCCCGCCAGTGTTATATATGATGCGGTTTCAGCTTTCAGATCAAGAGACTGCGATATTTTAATCATAGATACTGCAGGACGACTTCATAATAAGAAGAATCTTATGGAAGAGCTTGCTAAGATGAACAGGATTCTAGATAAAGAGCTTCCGGATGTTCACAGAGAGAACTTTATCGTTCTTGATGGTACCACAGGACAGAATGCCATTTCCCAGGCAAGAGAATTCGGTGAAGTTGCTGATCTTACAGGCATTGTTCTCACAAAGCTTGATGGTACGGCAAAGGGAGGAATAGCAGTAGCAATCGTATCAGAACTCAATATTCCTGTTAAGTATATTGGGGTAGGAGAGAGTCTGGACGATTTGGAGAGATTTAATTCGAACCAGTTTGTTGATGCATTATTTGCCTGAAAAACTGTTATGAATTTAATTAGTAAAGGAAAAAGGATACGATCGAAGCCGGTAAAATGATGACTATCGATCTTGGAGGAGGATGTCATGTCTGAGAAAAATGAAAGTCTCACACTTCCTGCATTTGAGGAAGCCTATGAGGATGTAAAAAAAGTTACACTTGAGACAAAGCTTATCTACAGTGATTACTGGAGTGGTACTACAGGTAACAAGGTTTATCTTAAACCTGAGAATCTTCAGAGAACAGGTGCCTACAAGGTAAGAGGTGCTTATTACAAGATTTCTACCATGTCTGAGGAAGAGAGAGAAAAGGGGCTCATAACAGCATCAGCCGGTAATCATGCACAGGGTGTTGCATATGCTGCAAAGAGCTACGGAGTTAAGGCAACAATCGTTATGCCTACATCCACACCCCTTATCAAGGTTAACAGGACAAAGGCTCTTGGTGCTGAAGTTATACTTCATGGAGATGTCTATGATGAGGCATGTGAGCATGCTCTTAAGCTCGCAGATGAGAAGGGATACACTTTCGTACATCCTTTTGATGACCTCGATGTTGCTACAGGACAGGGAACTATAGCAATGGAAATCATAAAAGAGCTTCCCACAGTCGACATGATACTTGTTCCAATCGGCGGAGGCGGACTTGCTACAGGTGTTGGAACACTTGCAAAACTTCTCAATCCCAAAATAAAGGTAATAGGTGTTGAACCTGCAGGTGCAAACTGCATGCAGGAAAGTATAAAGAACGGTAAGGTGACTACACTGCCTACTGTTAATACCATTGCTGATGGTACTGCAGTTAAAACTCCCGGTGAGAAGATATTCCCCTATATTCAGAAGAATATAGATGAGATAATAGCTGTACCGGATGAGGATCTGGTTGTATCATTCCTTGATATGGTTGAGAATCATAAGATGGTAGTTGAGAACTCAGGACTTTTGTCAGTTGCCGCTTTGAGACAGCTTGATGTCAGGGATAAGAGAATCGTTTGTGTGTTGTCAGGCGGAAATATGGATATCATCACTATGTCTTCTGTAGTACAGCAGGGACTTATTATGAGAGACCGTATTTTCACTGTTTCAGTCCTTCTTCCTGACAAGCCGGGACAGCTTGCAAGCGTTGCCGGCGTAGTTGCCAAGACTGGTGGTAATGTTATCAAACTTGAGCATAATCAGTTTGTATCAATAAACAGAAACGCAGCAGTGGAACTGCGTATTACATTGGAGGCATTTGGAAGCGAGCATAAGATGGAAATTATGAATACCCTCGAAGAAAACGGGTATAAGCCCAAGCTTGTTCGTACAAATATTTAAAGCCTATGAAGTATACTGAAAAAATCACAAAGAAGGGAACGGACTATCTGCTGATTACATTTGGAGCATTCCTCTATGCAATCGGCACAAGTCTTTTTAATGATCCCAACAATATCGCGCCCGGTGGAATAACCGGTGCAGCGATTGTTCTGAACAGAATCATTTCATTAGGAACAGGTACGTGGTTTATGATTATGAATATACCGATACTGTTCCTGGCAATTTATAAGTTTGGAATACGATTTACAATCTCCACGGTATATGCCACTATAGCAAACTCTATTTTTACTGACCTGCTTGCGAAATATGGAACAGGCTTTATAGTAAAAGATGTAATACTTGGTGTCATATTTGGTAGTGTCTTTGTTGCCGTGGGAATAGGTATTACATTTAAATGTCATGCGACTACAGGTGGTACTGATGTTATAATAAAGGTGTTAAGATTAAAGTATCCACATATCAAGACCGGCGTTCTTTTTATGATAATAGATATTTTTGTTATCGCTTTTGCGGGTGTTGTTCTTAAGGATATGAAAGTTGTGCTTTACTCATTTTTGGGTGTCATGATCACATCATATGTTATTGACTTTGTATTGTATGGTAGAGATGAAGCAAAACTTATTTATATTATTTCTGATAACACGGATAAGATAACTGCAAGACTTCTGGAGGAACTTGATGTAGGAGTGACTCATGTCTTTGGACAGGGGGCATACAGCGGAGAGGACAAAAAAGTCATTCTCTGTGCCATTAAAAAGAGGCTTTCTCCATTGGCTGAGGATATTGTCCGTGAAGAAGATCCCAATGCGTTTATGATTGTAACAAGTGCTTCTGAAATATTTGGTGAAGGCTACAAGAGCTATTTTGATGAACGGATATAAATACCTATGAAAAATACTGATAATCCTAAACACAATAGCAAAATGGTTAGAAATACCAAGAACCTGATATCTGTTATTTTCCTGAGTCTTGTGAGTATTCTGGCTCTTTCGACCTGCATAGGGCTGCTTCTTAGTAATGCAGCTACCAGACGGCAGGCAGATGCATCCCAGAACGAACTGGATGTTCTTGAGAGCGAAGGTTACTACACCATGGCGCAGGCTTCCTCGCTTATTGAAAAGGCAGAGGCCAATGCCAGAAGGCAGGAAGGGGACTTACTGCGGAATAATTTCAGGGAAAAACTTGTGGAAGGAGACAGAATAGGGGCTATAAGGACACTGTTTCCTGATGAAATAGTCACAGAGTATGGCGGACAGTATTTCTTTACACCGATTGCCGAAGATGTTAATAAAAGTCCTGTTTTACCCGATGAATTCACACTTTTATCCGATGGCAAAATCAGCTATAACGGAGCAGACGAGAGCATAAGAGTGACGCAGGGAGTTGATATTTCCAAGGCTCAGGGAGCTGTTGAGTTTGATAAAGTCAAGGAATCCGGTGTTGATTTTGTTATGGTAAAGGCAGGAGCCAGAAACTCCTCAGACGGGAATTTACAGGAGGACGATAATCTAAAGTCAAATCTCAGAAATGCACTTAAGGCTGAGCTGGAAGTGGGCGTATATTTTTATTCCCAGGCTGTTAATGAAGCTGAAGCAAGAGAAGAAGCACAGTTTGTTCTTGATTCAATTGAAGGATATGACATAACATATCCTATAGCTATTGATATAGAGCAGTTTAATACAACTGATGTGAGGACTTCGAAGCTTTCGGGAAGAATATACACTGAAATCGTGAGAGGCTTTTGCGATACGATTAAGCAGGCTGGCTACAGACCTATGATATTAGGCAATATCAGAACCTTCAGTGAACTAGTGGATATACATGAAGCTTCCCAATATCCTATTTGGATTTCGTATTTTGGATATCCTCAGTATTTTCCTTATGAATATTATATGTGGCAATATAATAAAAACGGGGATATAGACGGGATACACGGTGATGTTAATTTAAATATATGCATCACAACAAAGTAAAGTAAAAATACTTGACACAAAAAAGATTATGCGATATTATAAGCATCGTGCCTATAGTATCGCATTTTATTTCTATATCGGAAGATATAAGGCAGTAAGAATTAGAGCCTTATCTTTTGAATATTGTTTATAGAGGAATATGGAGAAGATTGTTGAGCAGGGGCTTTTATATGACTTTTATGGAGAGCTTCTGACAGCCCATCAGAGGCAGGTATATGAGGATGCAGTCTACAACGATCTTTCGCTGGTTGAGATTGCTGAGGAATATGATATTAGTAAACAGGGTGTACATGACCTGTTGAAGAGATGTACTAACTCTCTTGAAGGATATGAGAAAAAACTTCACATGATAGAGAGAACAGACAGAATCAGGAAGCAGCTTGGGAATATGTCAAAAGCCGTTACTGATTATAAGTTACAGGATGATGAGCTGAGGGCGAAGATCCTTGAAGCTATAGAATCGATAAAAGAGGAGTTGTCATAATTTATGGCATTTGAGAGTTTATCAGATAAACTTCAGAACGTATTTAAGAATCTTCGCGGCAAGGGCCGCCTTTCAGAGGAAGATGTTAAGACTGCAATGAAGGAAGTTAAAATGGCTCTTTTGGAGGCAGATGTTAACTTCCGTGTGGTTAAGTACTTTGTTAACAAAGTACAGGAGAGAGCAGTCGGTGAAGATGTATTAAATGGTTTGAATCCCGCTCAGATGGTTGTGAAGATTGTCGATGAAGAGTTGACAAGCCTTATGGGATCAGATATTACAGAGATTCAGTTTCAACCGGGAAAGAGCATTACAGTAATCATGATGTGTGGTCTTCAGGGTACCGGTAAGACCACGACAGCTGCTAAGATAGCAGGTAAAGTTAAGCTTAAGGGCAAAAAGCCGTTGCTTGTGGCATGCGATGTATACAGACCTGCTGCAATAGATCAGCTTCGCATAAATGCTGAGAAGCAGGAAGTTGATTTCTTTTCAATGGGAACGGATGTCAGCCCTATAGAGATTGCGAAGGCAGCAATTGCTTATGCTGAGAAGAATAATGAGAACGTAGTCATTCTGGATACAGCCGGCCGTCTACAGATTGACGAAGAAATGATGCAGGAGCTTGTGGCAATCAAGGAAGCAGTTACTGTTCATCAGTCACTTCTTGTTGTTGATGCCATGACAGGTCAGGCGGCAGTTGATGTTGCAGTTCAGTTTAATGACAGGATCGGCATTGACGGTATCGTATTGAGTAAGATGGATGGTGACACCAGAGGCGGTGCTGCACTTTCCGCAAGACAGGTTACAGGCAAGCCTATTCTTTATGTTGGTATGGGAGAGAAGCTCTCTGATCTGGAGCAGTTTTATCCTGACAGAATGGCCAGCAGAATCCTTGGAATGGGTGATGTCCTTAGTCTTATAGATAAAGCTGTGGAAGCTAATCGTGAGCGCGATGAAGAAAAAGAGCGCGAGATGGCTTCTAAAATGAAAAAAGGTAAGATCGATTTTGAGATGTACCTTGAATCCATGAAGCAGATGAGAAACATGGGTGGCCTTGGAGCCATAATGGGAATGCTTCCCGGAATGGGAAAGATCAGTGATGATCAGCTTCCTGACGAGAAACAGCTTGCAAGAATAGAAGCCATTGTGCTTTCTATGACACCTGAAGAGAGAAAAAATCCCAAGCTTATGAGTCCTCAGAGAAAATACAGAATTGCTAAGGGCTCAGGAAACGATATTGCTGATGTGAATCGTTTCATAAAGCAGTTTGAGCAGATGCAGAAGATGATGAAGCAGATGCCCGGACTTATGGGAAAGAAGGGCAGAAGAGGCTTGGGAGCCCTTGGTGGACTTGGTAAGGGCGGCTTTGGCAAGTTCTTCTAAATATATTTGTAACTGATATGCAGATTCGGATTTTTACCGGGTTTCATATATATGATGATTGCGGAGTAATTCGTTTATCATAGCTATTAACATTTTATTTTTATTTAAATGGAGGATTTTTAAAATGGCAGTAAAAATTAGACTTAAGAGAATTGGTAAGAAGAAGGTTCCTTTTTATCGTATCGTTGTATCTGATTCTAAGTTCCCTGTAAACGGAAAGTTCATCGAGGAGATCGGAACTTATGATCCTAATACAGATCCCAGCACATGCAAGGTAAACGAGGAACTTGCTAAGAAATGGCTTTCAAACGGAGCACAGCCTACAAACGTTGTAAGCAAGATTTTCAAGCAGGCAGGTATTAAGTAATCAACTTCGCATTTAACTAGGGGAAAATTCATGAAAGAATTGGTTGAAGTAATTGCAAAGGCTCTGGTTGACAATCCGGATGAAGTTGTGGTTAATGAAAAAAAAGAAGGACGAAACATCATCATTGAGCTGCACGTTGCACCTTCAGATATGGGCAAGGTAATCGGAAGACAGGGCAGAATAGCAAAAGCCATTCGCTCAGTTGTTAAAGCAGCATCTACCAGAGAAAATCTTAAGGTTGACGTTGAAATTGTCGATTAATATCTATACCCGGAGTTGAGCTTTCAGCTTCGGGTATTTTTATCATACGAAGAAATTCCATTGAATTTCCTATGTGACATAAATTGCTCCGCGGGGTTCGCACTCGCGCGAGAGGAGTATAAATCTTCAGACCTTTTGATGAGCGAACAAAAAGGTCTGTTTCGGAGTAAATAATGAATTTTTATATAATGACACTTTTCCCAGAGATGGTCATGGAGGTATTAAATACCAGTATTCTTAAAAGGGCCATGGATAAAGGAACAATATTTGCCAAAGCGGTAAACATTCGTGATTATGCTGATAACAAGCATAATAAGGTGGATGATTATACATATGGAGGCGGTGCAGGTATGCTTATGCAGGCACAGCCTATTTATAGCTGTTATCAGGCTATTTTGAATGAGATAAGAGAAAGAGAGCCGGATGCAAAACCGAGAGTTGTATATGTGACTCCTCAGGGCAGCGTTTTTAGTCAGGCAGCTGCAAGAGATTTTGCTAAGGATAATGATATAATATTTTTATGCGGACACTATGAAGGAATTGATGAGAGAGTCCTGGAGGAAATAGTTACCGATTATGTTTCCATAGGTGACTATGTTCTTACAGGCGGAGAGCTTCCGGCGATGGTAATGATTGATGCCATCTCAAGGCTTGTTCCGGGAGTTCTTAATAATGAGGAATCAGCCCAGACAGAATCCTTTGATGACGGGCTTTTGGAGTATCCGCAGTATTCACGTCCGGAGGTTTGGATGGACAAAAGAGTTCCATCTGTACTTTTGTCGGGAAATCATGCTAATGTAGATGTGTGGCGTTTTCAAAAATCCCTGGAAAGGACCAGGGAACGCAGACCGGAGCTCTATGATAAATATATTGAGGAGCACCCGGAGCAGTTCACACCTAAAGCACTTAAGAAGCGTAACAAGATACTGGACAGAATTAATGAAGAAATGTAAATAAAACATCTATCAGTTGTATAATAATAGATGTAATGTAAATAAAACATTTATCAGTTGTATAATGAATGTAATGAGGATAGAACAATATGACAGAATATTTTCAGATAGGGGTAATAGCATCGACACACGGTCTTAAAGGAGAGGTTAATGTTTTCCCCACGACGCAGGATCCGGAGAGGTTCCTTGATCTTAAGAAGGTAATTCTTGATACCGGACGAGAGGGGAAAAAGGAACTCACTATTGAAAAAGTCCGCTTTAATAAGAAATTTGTAATTGTAAAATTCAAGGAATTTAACGATATAAATGAAGTAGAGCGCTTGAGACAGAAGGAGCTTATAGTACGCAGAGAGGATGCTATTGCTCTTGAGGAAGGTGAATATTATCTTGCCGATCTTGAAGGAATGACAATAGTTGATGAGGACGGCAAAGAACTTGGAATCCTTAAACAGGTCATACAGACAGGAGCAAATGATGTATATGAGATGAAGCGTACCGATGAAGACGTGGCAGAAGGCTCTGAAACTGTTATGATTCCAGGAATTAAGGAATGCGTAAAAAATATCGATGTAGAAAACAAGGTCATGACAATCCATGTAATGGATGGGCTTTTTGACTGAAACTGAAATTAGGGAATATAATAAAGTAGCCTTACCAGGTAAGATATTAAATTATAATTTATATTAGGATTTGTCGTGATAAAGTCATGATTTGGAAAGGTTTCGATAATATGGCAGGATTATGAATCAAACGTGCCAAATCATATTATAGGAGGGATAAAGGATGGTAGATTATACGGAAGGCGCCGGATATCAGTATCATATTCATCTTAAGGAAGGCGATGTTGGAAGATATGTTATTTTGCCAGGTGATCCCGGCCGCTGTGAGAAGATAGCAGCATATTTTGATGATGCCAAGCATGTGGCAAGTAATCGTGAATATAATACGTATACAGGTTATCTTGACGGTGAGAAGGTAAGCGTTGTCTCAACAGGAATAGGCGGAGCATCAACGTCCATCGCGGTTGAAGAGCTTCATAAGATAGGTGCGGATACTTTTATCAGAGTTGGTACTTGTGGCGGTATGCAGCTTGATGTTGTGGGTGGAGACCTGATTATCGTTAATGGTGCAATAAGAGCTGAGGGTACATCAAAGGAGTATGCTCCTATTGAATACCCTGCTGTAGCTACATTTGAAGTTACTCAGGCTCTTAAAGAAGCTGCTTTAGAGCTTGGTGAAAGACACCATGTAGGCGTGGTTCAGTGTAAGGATGCATTTTACGGTCAGCACGAGCCGGAGAGCAAGCCGGTATTTTATGAACTTCAGAATAAGTGGGAAGCATGGAAAAGATGCGGCTGTCTTGGTTCAGAGATGGAATCCTCCACACTTTTCATTGTCGGACAGTGGCTGCGCGCCAGAACCGGTGCAATCATGCTGACAGTAGCCAACCAGGAGAGAGCAAAGGAAGGCTTGGATAATCCTCAGGTTCATGATACAGATGCTGCAATAAGAGTTGCAATCTCAGCTATAAGAAAGCTGATAGCTGATGATAAGAAAAACGCTAAATAATGCAGAAAGAATGCAAATAAGTTTTGCTTTGGGATAACAATATGAAAACATATGATGAATTGGTAGAGCTGGCTCTTGAAGCCAGAAAGATGGCTTATACTCCCTACAGTCATTTTAAAGTAGGTGCGGCCCTTATGACTAAGGATGGCAAGGTATACAAAGGGTGTAATATTGAGAATGCATCCTATACACCTACTAACTGTGCTGAGCGCACTGCTTTTTTTAAGGCTATCAGTGAGGGAGATACAGAATTTTCTGCCATAGCAATTGTGGGCGGCTTTGAAAATCAGAAAGAGCTTAAATTATGTACACCGTGCGGTGTCTGCAGACAGGTAATGCGTGAGTTTTGTGATGATGATTTTAAAGTTATACTGCTCACAGATCAGACAGATGGGGTTAATAAATATCAGGTCTATAATCTTACTGAGATCCTGCCTCTTAGTTTTGGCCCCGTTGATATGCACATAAAGTAAAAATCCTTGACGGCAGCTTGCTTTATATGCTATTATCATGTAGTTGCGAAAATGACGGTCCTCTGGTACGCAAGACATAAATGTATTTAAGAACGTCCATTTATATAGTATAGGAGAAAGCAAATGAATACAATCATTGCAGAAATCGAGAAGGAGCAGCTTAACCAGAACGCTCCTGAGTTCAACACAGGTGACACAGTTCGTGTCTACAACAAGATCAAGGAAGGTAACCGTGAGAGAGTACAGATCTTCGAAGGTACTGTAAAGAAGATCCAGGGTGGTTCTAACCGCGCAACTTTCACAGTTCGTAAGATCTCAAACGGCGTAGGCGTTGAGAAGACATGGCCTCTTCACTCTCCTCTTGTAGAGAAGGTTGAAGTTGTGAGAATGGGTAAGGTTAGAAGAGCTAAGCTTAACTACCTTAAGGGCCTCACAGGTAAGAAGGCGAAGGTCAAGGAAAAGGTTCGCTAAGAATAATTTCTTTGGTAAGGGCAGTTACTTTTTAGTAATTGCCTTTTTTCATTTGAGCAGAGCACTTAGCGAGGCTTTTGGTTTTGTTAAGTTTGCCAGACAGAACACTTTAATCTTTTAAGCAGAGGGTATTATGTATCGAAAAAAAAGATATCAGTCAATGTTCCGTGAAAAGAAGAAGACGGTTACTCCGGAGCTTTTAAAAGAAATTGCCTCCTGGGTATTTTATACCGTAATCGCAGTTTTTGTTGCGTTTGTTCTTGTAATCTCATTCGGAAAAAGGGTGAGAGTTATAGGTGATTCCATGGAAAACTCATTGTTTAACGGGCAGAGTGTTCTTGTGAATCGCATAATATATAAGATCGCATCACCTAAAAGGGATGATGTAATTGTCTTTCTTCCAAACGGTAATGAGAAATCTCATTACTATGTGAAGCGTGTTGTTGCCGTTCCGGGTGAGACTGTTAAAATTGTTGACGGAAATTTGGTAATAAATGGCGAAACAGTCGTCACTGAAGATGATGAATATGATAAAATGGAAGAAGCAGGAATAGCTGAGAACGAAATTAAACTTGGGAATGGAGAATTCTTTGTTCTTGGCGACAATAGAAACAGTAGTGAGGATTCCAGAAGTGCCAACATTGGCGTTGTGAAGATCGCTACAATAGCAGGTAAGGCCTGGTTCTCTTACGGAGCTAAGGAAGGGAATAACGGTCTGATAAAGTAATAATGACTCATATGGGGAGGCTGTTAAGAATTACCCATATGACAATGATTAAAGGAAAATATATGAATAATTATCAGTGGTATCCGGGACATATGACCAAGGCCATGCGTATGATGCAGGAGAATATCAAACTGGTTGACCTGATCATAGAATTGACCGATGCCAGAATACCGATGTCGGGAAGGAATCCTGATATTGATAAACTGGGACAGAATAAATCAAGATTGGTCATACTTAATAAGTCAGATCTGGCAGATCCGGAGATCAGTAAGGAATGGATTGAGTATTTCTCACAATCCGGTGCCAGAGTCATGGAGATGAATTCCAAGACGGGTTCTCAGGTGAGGCAGGTTCTGGATAATGTGACAGAGAGCTGCCGTGAGAAAATTGAAAGGGATAAGAAGCGTGGAATCGTAAACAGACCTATAAGAGCTATGGTCGCCGGTATTCCTAATGTTGGCAAGTCCACATTTATAAATAAGATTTCCGGTAAAGCAGCTGCAAAGACCGGGAATAAGCCCGGTGTTACAAAGGGTAAACAGTGGATCATGCTCGGCAAGAACCTTCAGCTGCTTGATACTCCCGGTGTTTTGTGGCCTAAGTTCGAGGATGAGACAGTAGGTCTTCATCTTGCGCTTATAGGTTCCATGAATGATGAGAACCTCGACAAAGGTGAACTGGCAGTAAATCTGATCAGAATTCTGGAGAAATGGTATCCGGGAACGTTAGCCGATAAATATGGTGTTACTGAGGAACAGAAGCTTTTATTTGAAACTGATCCGTATGAAACACCTGAATCATCTATACTTACTGCTATAGCAGATAACAGAAAGCTGATAAAGCAGGGTGGAAAGGCAGATGTGGACAGAGCGTGTGCTCAGCTTTTAGATGATTTTAGAAACGGTAGACTTGGAAAAATATCATTAGAGAGGCCAATACTATGAATAAAACGCAGGAATTTATAAAAAGTGCAGGAAGTACAATACTTACAGTAATTATTGTCTGTGCTATAACATTGCTTTTTATGAAGTTTGTGGCACAAAGAACAGATGTTGACGGCGAATCCATGATGTATACACTTCATGATGGAGATGCACTTATGGCAGATAAGATTACCTACAGGTTTTCAGATCCCAAGCGCTTTGATATAGTAATTTTTCCGTATCCGCAGGATCCCAGTGAATATTTCATCAAGCGTGTTATAGGACTTCCCGGTGAAACTGTCCAGATTGATTATGACGGTAATATTTATATTAATGGTGAGATTTTAGAGGAACATTATGGAGCAGAGGTAATACAGAACCCCGGAAGGGCTGTTGAACCTGTTGTTCTTGGAGAAGACGAGTATTTTGTAATGGGAGATAACAGAAATTACAGTATGGATTCAAGAGAACCCAGTGTAGGTAATATTAAGGGCTCCGATATTATTGGCAGAACATGGCTTAGAATATATCCTTTCTCATCCTTTGGAATCATAGATAAGAATAAGGAAAATATAAAAAATGACTGAGAAAATAGGGGATATTAAAGCTGCACTTTCACTTGCAGATGACATAGAAGCATATAAACTATTTTGTGAGAAATATGAATCTGATGAGAGGGCAGGAGTCATTAAACTCGTTGAGTCAGCAAGGAAACATATAGCGGCTATTGAAGCTGAGAAAAAGCGGCTCTTCGATATGCGTTATTACGAGAGATTACATTCGGATAAGAAATATATATGCGGTATAGATGAGGTTGGAAGAGGACCTCTTGCAGGGCCGGTTTATGCTGCAGCAGTTATCCTGCCTGCAGATGCAGAGATTCTTTATATTAATGATTCGAAGAAATTATCCGAAAAAAAGAGAGAGGCACTTTATCAGGAGATCTACGAAAAGGCCATTTCTGTCGGTATTGGATACAGTACTCATGAGAGAATCGATGAGATCAATATACTCCAGGCGACTTATGAGGCTATGGCAAAGGCTGTGGCAAATCTTGCTGTTAAGCCGGACGTACTTCTGATAGATGCTGTTCATATCCCACAGCTTGAGGAATACACCCAGGAGTCCATTATCAAGGGAGATGCCAAAAGTGTATCAATTGCAGCAGCAAGCATTATAGCCAAGGTCACCAGGGATCGTCTTATGGCTGAACTGGATGATAAATATCCGGGATATGGTTTTGCTCATAATAAAGGTTATGGAAGTGCTGATCACATCGAAGCGCTTAAGAAAAACGGTCCATGTGAGATACACAGAAGATCATTTATCAAAAATTTTATGTGATTTGTTCGGATTTACTTATTTTTGAAGAAAGAGAGCCTGCATGAGTATCATTCAGAATGTGACCCAGAAGACGCCTGTTGTTCAGGTTGAAGGGCGAGTTATTAATCAGAATGCTGCAAAATCGCAGGAATCTCTGCGCTCTTTGGAAACAGGAGAGCGTTTATCTGGCAAAATCATTTCCATGACTGACGAGGGCGGTGTCAAAAATGCCCAGATAAGGCTGGGAGATGACACAGTTATATCTGCAAAACTTCAAGATGGCATGTATCTCAAGGAAGGACAGACAATTTCCTTTGAGGTGCGCGGTGTTTCTAATCAGATAACACTTACTCCACTTTATGAAAATACATCTGTTGATCCGACAACCTTAAAGGCACTTAATGCTGCCGGCATAGAGGTGAATCAGGATACAGTCAATATGGTAAAGTCTATGATGGAAAATGGAATGGGAATTGACAGGGATTCCCTTAATTCCATGCATCAGCTCATAGGCTCCCATCCTGAGGCTGATGTCTCATCAATTGTTCAGATGAAAGCTCTTAACATACCAATTACAGATGAAAATATCAGTCAGTTTGAGAGCTACAAGAATTATGAGCATCAGGTTGTGGAGACAATGAAATCCATTATGGATGATTTGCCCGGGGCTTATAATCAGCTGGTTCAAAGTGGGGAAGGTAAGGCCGCCAATGATCTCTATGGTGGAATTCTTGATATGCTTGCAAAAGGTGCAGAGCATATGGAGAAAACAGCTGTTCAAAATGAAATAAATGGTGCACAGCCTCAAGGTGAGATGGTTGAGACTGGCCTTCTAAGTGGGAAAACTGATAGTGAAGCAGCACTGGCTGAGGGCGGAGCTATTAAAGATGTCGCAGTTGGTCCCGGTGCCGAAGGCGTTGTTAATAATACGGAAGGTGGAAAGACAGAAATCTTATCTACACTTGCAGAGGGTGAAGCTGAGGGCGAATTGCTGACAGAAGCCAGGGCGGATTCTCAGAATACATCCGGAACAGCAACTGCAGATAAGGAGCAGGTTTTAATGGAAGCTGCAGGGAAAGGTTCCGATATTGCAGGGCAGGAAAAGGCTGGAGAAGCAGCTTCCAAAGAAGATGTTACGGGGAACGCTTCAAGTGCGGATAATGATCAGAGGAGTGCTGCAGATTCTTCGGGGATAAAAGGTTCTGAGCAGAGTATATATGACAATCAGGGGCAGAGCCTGCCAAAGATTACATTCAGTAATAATCTGGCGAATATCATAAGGGAGCTTAACACAAGTACCGGTGCCACCGGGGAAGAGATTCAAAAGCTTATTGAACAGGCCAGAACAGGGAATCCTGAAAAGATAGATCAGATGGCACTTTTAAAAGAACTTTCAGAAGCGTATTCTAAATCGGCGCATACTTCGGAGGCGGCTGATCAGGCATTTTCCAGGCTTTTTAGCAATAATGAGTATAATAAGCTTATGAAAAATATCATGCAGGATGAATGGATGATAAAGCCTGATGAGGTGAGGCTTAAGGAGAATATTGAAAATCTGTATTCAAGGCTGAATTCTCAGGCTAAGCAACTTACCAGTCAGCTCTCAGCTGCTCTTGGAGCAGATAATAAGGTTGCTCAGAGTGCCGCCAATCTTCAGAATAATATAGATTTTATGAATCAGCTCAATCAGATGTTCCATTATGTTCAGCTGCCGCTTAAGATGGCAGATCAGGACGCGCATGGAGATTTATATGTATACTCTAATGGCAAAAAGAAATTTGAGCCCGGAGATGAAGTCAGCGCGATCCTGCATCTTGATATGGATAACCTGGGCCCCATCGATGTTTATGTTAAGATGAAGGACACCAATGTAAAAACCAATTTTTATGTTGCTGATGAAGAAATAATCGATCTGATACATGAACATATCGGAGAACTAAATGACCGGCTGAACAAACGAGGCTATACTATGGAAGCCAGAATGATGCTTCATACCGATATGGATTCCGACAGTGAGGATCCTCCGGTTAGCAGTATACTTGAATCTAAAAAGACAGCTTTTTTGTCAATGACTTCTTTTGATGCACGAGCGTGATATCCCAATGGGAAAAATGTAATTCTTTGAGGAGACTTACTATGGCTGAAAACAATCTGAAGGGAACAGGGAAAACTAAAGATGGCAAGCCAAAGCAGGCGATAGCCCTTGCTTACGATCCTAACGAAGACGGCGCTCCTCGCGTTATTGCCAGCGGAAAAGGAATTGTAGCTGAAAAGATCATAGATGCTGCAAAGGAGCAGGATATACCGGTTCATGAAGACAGTAAGCTTGCGGATACGCTATCCAAGCTTGAAATAGGTGAGATGATACCGCCTGAACTCTATGAGGTTGTAGCGGAGATCCTTGTCTTTGTGGATGCCATGGATAAAATCAGAGCAAAAGAGACAGCAAAATGAATAAAAGAGAAACAGGGGCCTATTATGAGAATCTGGCCTGTGAATATCTTGTTGAAAATGGTGCCCGGATTCTTAATAGGAATTTCAGGAATAATAAGGGCGAAATTGATATAATTGCAAAGGATGGTAAATATCTTGCATTTGTAGAAGTAAAATACAGATCAGGAGATAGATATGGAGCAGCTGAGGAAGCTGTGGGATTTAGTAAGCAGAAAGTTATCTGCCGTGTTTCGGACTTTTATATGAAACGATTTGGAATTGGCCTTGATAGTCCTGTCAGATATGATGTTGTAGCCATAGAGGTTGACGAAACATCCGCTATTCATATAAGATGGCATAAAAATGCTTTTTTATATATCCCATGTAAAACATGGTGATTTTTATCATATAGGAGGTTTTAGTAATTTGCAGAACGTACTTGTTTGTGATGATGACAAAGAGATAGTTGAAGCTATCGAGATATACCTTAAGCAGGAAGGAATTAATGTTTATACAGCTTACAATGGTCTTGAGGCCCTCGATATAGTACAGAATAATGATATACATGCGGCTATCATAGATATAATGATGCCTGTTATGGATGGAATTCAGTGTACCATGAAAATTAGGGAGCAGAGCTCTATTCCGATAATAATATTGTCCGCTAAATCAGAGGATGCAGACAAAATACTCGGTTTAAATATCGGTGCTGATGACTACGTTACCAAGCCTTTCAATCCTCTTGAGCTTGTAGCAAGAGTTAAATCCAATTTAAGAAGATACACACAGCTTGGCAATGTTGATAACAAAGATTTGGATGATGACTACATCTTTAAGGCAGGGGGACTTGTACTTAATGATAACTCTAAATCTGTAACGGTAGATGGGGAGGAAGTCAAGCTTACCAAGATTGAATACAATATTCTGATGTTCCTTTTGAAGAATAAAGGAAAAGTATTCTCAATCAATCAGATATACGAGAATATCTGGAATGAGAATGCGGTTTCAGTAGATAATACAGTTGCCGTTCATATCAGACATATTAGGGAAAAAATTGAGATTGATCCAAAGAATCCCAAGTATTTGAAGGTTGTTTGGGGCGTAGGATATAAGATAGATACCGAGGATTGATAATGTTTGATAAAATTTTCAGGCACAGGACAATGTCCTGGATCAGCAGGTACATACTCAGAATATTCCAGCACATATGCATCGCTATAGTAGTTGCAGTAATCTTTTATATTTATAAGGGGTCCTCATTTGTAGGTACAAACGGTATCGTTTACAATCTTCAAAATGAGGATAGTGCCCTTAATTATATTGATTCTTCACTTTTTAATAAGATTCTTGTGAACAATCTGAAAAGTGTTGTGGAGCTCTCAGCATACCAGACCCTGTTTGAGATAGATGGTGAATATGATGGAGATAAAAGCATTGATGTAACAGCTTTTATTAACAGAAATACCATTCTTCAAAGTGAATATATTACCGCAGTTTATCCGGTATCAAATCTGATAAAGTGGTCTCAGAATGGATTTGAGTATGAGGATATGAATTTTACGACAAAAGAGAGCAAGGATTTTCTTTCGCCTACAACTGTCTACACCCAGTTAAAAAAGAATAATGCTGAAGGTGGTATGAACAGTTTCCTGAATTCTCAGCTTGATAATAATGCAGTGAGAACAAATGTGAAGGAAGCGGATGCAGACGGTTCCGGTTCTCATACAATTCTTATTCCGAGATATCAGACAGTATTCCATGAAAATATTGAGAATCTGGTTTCAAACTGGGATGAGTATAATGAGCTCTGCGCCAATATCACGGAAGCTGCTTCAACGATGGCAGCCTGCCACGACCGTTACACTGAGCTTAAGAATAAGTATTCATTCTATAAATCAAATTTCAGATATTATATTACCAGAACCATTAACGGCAGAACGGAAGTGTATACCAATGTTGAATCTCTTAAGAAAAGCACAAACGGGCTGAATCTTAAGGACGTATTTAAATCATACGGAAGATATATTTATTACTGTCCTTATGACATTGAGTATTCAACAAATACAAAGATAAACGAGGATGACCTCAGACAGTTTTTGGGCAATTATCAGTATGCATATCCGGATCAGATGAAGTTTTATTTTGCAGTTGATGCCAATAAGATTTCCAATAATGACGATTTTAAAATCGGTAAAGAAGCATTCAACAGATATATGCCATATTACAGGCAGCTCCATATGATTATTGGATTCTTTATCGTTGTGTATGTAATTACTATTTTGCACCTTTGCTATTATGAAGGACGTATTGAATATTCAGATGGCACAGTCGGCGGAATAGAGAAAATCGATGTGATTCCGATAGAAATTGTTGTGGTATTCTCTGCGGTAATAATCGGAATTCTGTTTGGATTCTTTCAGTTTGCCATAAATAATTATGCTTCTGTTTACAGCAGTACATTTTATATGGCAGGCCTTGCCTGTGGACTTACTTTCCTGGCGGACAATGCTCTTTCATATGCATTTTACAGCATAATAAGAAGATCTAAATCAAACTATTTATACAGGTCATCTTTATTCAGACTTCTGGTGGAACTGTCCAGACGAATCTTTGCGAGGATGACGCTTAAGCAGAATCTTTTCACAAGGACTATTGTGCCTTATGTAATATCAATTGCACTGCAGTTTTATCTGGTGCTTAATTTAAAGCTTCTCGGCATTATAATTGCACTTATAATTGATATTGCGGTAGCGATTTATATTATAAATCTTAATAAGGACAAGTTCATGATACTTGATGCTCTAAGGAGAATAGGGCAGGGCGAACTGGATGTTAAGGTTGATGTGAATAAGCTGCATGGAGCAAATGTGTATATCGGCGAGGAACTCAATAAGATTTCCGTTTCAGTCGAGGATGCAGTTAACCGAAGCATGAGAGATGAAAAGCTCAAGGCGGATCTTATAACCAACGTTTCGCATGATATTAAGACACCTCTGACCTCGATAATAAATTATGTGGATCTTTTAAAAAGAGAAAATATAGATGATCCGAAGGTTGTTGAGTATATCAGGGTTCTTGATAATAAATCGCAGAGATTAAGACAGCTTACCGATGATCTTGTTGAAGCATCCAAAATTTCTTCTGGAAATATAACCCTGAATATGGAAGAGTTTAATTTTGCAGAATTCGTTAATCAGGTATTGGGAGAGTTCTTTGAGAAGTTTGACAGCTTTGATCTTGTGCCGATTTTGAAATGTGAGAAATATGATGTCTTCATCAGAGCAGATGCAAGGCAGCTGTACAGAGTTATTGAAAATCTGTTAAATAATGTGTGTAAATACGCACTTTCCAATACCAGAGTCTACATGGATCTGGTGGTTAAGGAAGAGGATGGCGTTCATAGAGCAGTATTTTCCGTAAAAAATATTTCCAGAAATGAGCTTAATATAAATGCTGACGAGCTTACAGAGAGATTTATAAGAGGAGATATTTCAAGAAGTACAGAAGGTTCGGGACTTGGTCTTTCTATTGCAAAGAGTCTTACAACTGCAATGGGAGGAGAGTTTGAGATAATCCTTGACGGAGATTTGTTTAAGGTGAACATATCATTTGAAACCGCGAAATTCAGTAATGGAAATCCTGCTTCAGAAACACTTGAATAGGGTAAGAAAAAAGAGGACCTGTTAGTCAAACAGGTCCTCAGTTTTTGCTGAGCGCGAATTGTATTTTTCCAAAATGCTGTGGAGCTTTTCGGTAGGTGTGATTACATTACTCAGTGAATCATCATGATTCATGAAATCAATGATTGTTGCAAGGAATTTACTCATATCAGCTACATGGTAGTATTCTCTGTCAGTAAATTCAGGATTCTGATAAATAAGATTGGTGGTTATAAGTGCATCAAAATCACCCTTCTTATATCCTTCATCAAATACTTCTATGCCGTTTGTGAAAAGACCAAAAGTAGTGCAGATAAATACACGATTGGCGCCTTTCTTCTTAAGCTGACGGGAAGTATCAATCATACTTGATCCTGATGAGATCATATCGTCAATGATAATTACATCCTTACCATCAATTGATGAACCAAGGTATTCGTGGGCAACTATAGGGTTTGAACCGTTTACAACCTTACTGTAGTCACGTCTCTTGTAGAACATACCTGTATCAACATTAAGAACATTTGCAAAATATACCGCTCTGTCAAGGGCTCCTTCATCCGGGCTTATAACAGTGAGATGCTCTTTATCTACGGTGAGATCATCGATCTCTGATATAAGAGCCTTCATAAACTGCGGTGAAGCCATGAAATTATCAAATCCTGATATAGGAGCAGCATTTGAAATTCTGGGATCATGAGCATCAAAGGTTATGAAGTTGCTTATGCCCATTTTATACAGCTCTGAAAACATTACTGCAGCATCAAGGGACTCACGATTGTTCTTATTGTGCTGTCTTCCTTCATAAAGGAAAGGCATAATTACATTGATACGCTTCGCTTTACCTGTCATGGCAGCGATGACTCTCTTAAGATCCTGATAGTGATCGTCCGGAGAGTAATAATTATCATGACCGAACATTTTATAGGTCATACTGTGATTCATTACGTCGGTAATGATGAAAACATCCTTACCACGAACTGATTCCTGGATCTGGGCTTTGCTTTCGCCGCTTCCGAATCTGGGATTGGAATATTTTACCCTGTAATCATTTTTGACATATCCCTGAAAAGCGGGATCGTTACCGGGTGTGTTGTGCATTCCGTGTCTGAAAGAAACGAGATGTGAATTGACGAGTTGTCCCAGTCCGCTTGCTGAATCCATTACCATCAGAGCAAGTGGTGCTACTGGTATTGAAGAATCTAACTTATGAAAATCAGGCATTTTATCTCCTCTATGTTTATATATTTAAAAATTTACATACTGATTTTTACGCTACTATCTTATTGTATCTTTATATGAAAATCAAGATGAAACAAAGTATTATGGTTATTGTGAACGCATTAAGGTGAACAGTAACAGGTATCTAATAGTTGCAAAGTGTGGTACAATCTTTACTATGGATAATAATGGACATTTAATAAAAAAGGTTGAACCCGGAAGCATAGCGGAAGAATTAGAGATTGCAGCCGGGGATTGTTTGATTGCAATAAACGATAAGCCCATAGAGGATATTTTTGATTACCAGTACATGGTGCAGGATGAGGAGCTTACTCTGCTTGTCAGAAAACCGGATGGAGAAGAGTGGGAGTTTGAAATTGAGAAGTACTATGATGAGGATCTGGGAATAGAATTTGACAACGGACTGATGGATGATTACAGGTCCTGTTGTAATAAATGCATATTCTGTTTCATAGATCAGATGCCTCCCGGTATGAGGGAAACACTTTATTTTAAGGATGATGATGCAAGACTGTCATTTTTACAGGGTAATTATGTCACACTGACCAATATGAGTGATGACGACATTGACAGAATTTTGAAATACCATCTTTCTCCTATAAATGTTTCTTTTCAGACGACCAATCCTGAGCTTCGCTGCAAAATGCTCAATAACCGCTTTGCGGGAGAGGCTTTGAAAAAGGTTGATAAGCTATGTGCTGAAGGCTCCGGAATCGAGCTAAACGGACAGATTGTTCTGTGTAAAGGTGTAAATGACGGAAAAGAGCTTCACAGATCTCTTACGGACCTGTATAATTACAGACCTAATCTTAAGAGCGTATCTGTTGTACCTGTAGGTTTATCAAAATACAGGGATGGATTGTATCCCTTAGAACCATTTGAGAAGGACGATGCCAGAGAGGTTTTAAAGGAAATTGAGTACTGGCAGAATAAATCCTTTGAGGAATATGGGGATCATTTTGTACATGCATCAGACGAATGGTATATGATAGCACAGCTTCCCATACCCGGAGCAGAAATCTATGATGATTATGGTCAGCTTGAGAACGGTGTTGGTATGGTGAGGCTTCTTCTTGATGAATTTGATGAGGCGCTGGCTGATATTAAGGAGCATGGGATTGAAGGTGTTTCACTTGATGAGATAAAGGGTGAGGTTTCCACTGCCAGTGGTAAACTTATATATCCGTTTATCCGTGAAATGGCGCAAAAGCTTACTGAAGTGATACCCGGACTTACAGTGCACGTTCATGAGATCACAAATAACTTTTTCGGTGAGAGGATCACGGTGACGGGTCTTTTAACCGGACAGGATATAATAGAGCAGTTAAAAGGACAAAAGCTCGGTGAAGCCCTTGTGCTCCCTCAGAATGTACTTAGAGCAGGAGAAGATTATCTTCTTGATGACGTGCATATCTCTGATATAGAAAGAGAGCTTGGCGTGAAGATAAGAATTATTAAAAGCGGGGGAATGGATTTTATCAGGGGACTTATTTTTGATAATGACTAATAAAATATGAGAACATTGGACTGACCTAAGGAATAAATGACATAAGGACTACTCCCATAAATGGGTCCCTCCTCATGTCAAATTACCGCAATTGGTACACCCCCTTAGATTGAAGAGGATAGTAATATATGAAAAGAAAAAACATTGTTGCAGTAGTAGGAAGACCGAACGTTGGAAAGAGCACACTTTTTAATGCGGTTGCAGGGAAAAACATATCTATAGTAGAAGATACTCCCGGAGTTACAAGAGACCGTATTTATCAGGATGTTGAGTGGCTTAATTACAATTTTACACTGGTTGATACAGGCGGTATAGAGCCTGATACAAATGACACGATTCTGGCTCAGATGAGAGATCAGGCTGAGATTGCTATTGAGACCGCGGATGTAATTATTTTCATGTGCGATGTCAAGCAGGGACTTACAGATGCGGATTCTCAGGTGGCTGATATGCTGAGGAAATCCAGAAAACCTGTCGTTCTTTGTGTTAATAAGGTTGACAGTTATAAAAGAGATTCGATGGATGTATATGAGTTTTACAACCTTGGAATAGGTGATCCTTTCCCGATAAGTGCTGCCAATAAGCAGGGGATCGGTGATCTTCTTGAAGAAGTGACCAAGAATTTCACAGCTTCTGACGGAGAGGAAGAAGAGGACGATTCAATAAGAGTAGCCGTTATAGGTAAGCCGAATGTAGGAAAGAGCTCAATAATCAACAGACTCTGCGGTGAGAACAGACTGATCGTGTCAGACGTGGCAGGAACCACAAGAGATGCCATAGATACTGAAGTTAAGTACAACGGCAAAAAGTACACATTTATTGATACTGCCGGACTTCGCAGAAAAAACAAGGTTAAGGAAAAGCTTGAGGAGTACATGATTCTTCGAACGGTTACTGCAGTAGAGCGTGCCGACGTTGCAGTAATAGTTATAAATGCTGACGAGGGTGTTACCGAGCAGGACGCCAAGATCGCAGGAATTGCCCATGACCGCGGAAAAGGTGTAATCATTGCGGTTAATAAGTGGGATCTTATTGAGAAGGATAATAAGACAGTTAATGAGTTTACAAAGGATGTTAGAAATACATTATCCTTTATGCCTTATGCAGAGATAATATTTATTTCTGCCGAGACAGGACAGAGACTTGTTAAGTTATACGATATGATAGATGCTGTCAGTGAGAATCATGCCATGAGAGTTGCAACGGGTGTTCTTAATGAGATACTCATGCAGGCAGTTGTCATGCAGCAGCCACCGTCAGATAAGGGCAAGATGCTTAAGCTCTACTATATTACACAGGCTTCGGTTAAGCCTCCGACCTTTGTTATTTTTGTTAACGATAAAAAGCTGATGCATTTTTCATATACAAGATATATAGAGAATCAGATTCGCGGATCTTTCGGCTTTAAGGGGACTCCTTTGCGTTTCATCATCCGTGAGAGAAATAATGAAAAGAATGATAAAAAATAATAGCCTTAAAAGCTAGGGGAGAAGTATGATTGTAAGAGCAATATGTTTATTGATTGGTTACGCCTTTGGACTTATCCAAACGGCAGTTATTTACTGCAAGATGAAGGGCGTAGACATTAGAAGTGTGGGGAGCGGTAATGCCGGAACAACCAATACACTAAGGGTTCTTGGAGCCAAAGCAGGATTTATAGTGCTTTTTGGAGATATGCTTAAGTGCATTCTGGCAGTGGTTGTTTCTTCAATTGTCAGTCAGAAATTTCTTGGTGCTGATTATAATGATATGAAATATCTCTTGAAGATTTATACTGCTGCAGGGTGTGTACTTGGACATGATTTTCCTTTTTATATCAAATTTAAGGGAGGAAAAGGTATCGCCTGCACCTTTGGTTACATAGTGGCATTTAAATTTACATTTGTGATTGGATCACTTTTAGCATTTTTGATACCATTTAATATTACTCATTTTGTATCACTTGGATCACTTTGCCTTTATGCTGTTTTCTTTATTCAGCTGATAGTAGAAGGGCAAATGGGAATGCTTGGGATGTTACCTCAGGGATGCCTTATAGAAATGTATATTCTTGCCTTTGCCATGACAGTTCTTGCTTTTTATCAGCACAGAACCAATATTGGTAAACTTATAAAGGGCGAAGAGAGAAAAACTTATATTTTCAAGAAAAACAAAATCGACTAATTTTTCAGAGGGAGACTAATTTTGGATAATAATAGTATAGCAGTCATAGGAACCGGAAGTTGGGGAATAGCACTTGCATGGAGACTGTGGAAGAACGGAGCAGAGGTCACAATGTGGGGAAGAAGCAGGGAATCTGTTGAAAAGCTCCGTAATGACAGAGAGGATAAGGATAAATTACCGGGAGTAATCCTTGACGGCGATATTAAGATTACTGATAACATGGAAACTGCACTGAGGGATAAGGACATGATCGTTATTACAGTACCTTCAGTTGCAGTGAGAGAGGTTTGTGGGAAAATAAAGCCTTATCTCGTAGCAGAGGATGAAAGACATCAGATCATCGTGAACTGTTCCAAGGGAATTGAAGCAGAATCATTGATGCTTATGTCTGATGTTATTCTGGATGAGCTTCCGGGAAGTGATGTGGCTGTACTTTCAGGACCTTCCCATGCGGAAGAGGTGGGCAAGAACCTTCCTACTTCAATCGTTGTCAGCGCATTTTCAAAGGAAACTGCGAAAATAGTGCAGAACACATTTATGGCTGATACTTTCAGAGTTTATACAAGCCCTGATATGCTTGGAATAGAAATTGGCGCTGCGCTTAAAAATGTTATTGCCCTTGCTGCTGGAATCTGTGACGGACTCGGGTATGGCGATAATGCCAAGGCAGCACTTATCACCAGAGGAATAGCAGAGATGTCAAGACTTGGCGTTGCAATGGGAGGGGACTTTGAAACTTTTTCCGGATTATCCGGAATAGGCGATCTCATTGTTACCTGTGCGTCAATGCATTCAAGAAACAGAAGAGCCGGAATCCTTATCGGGCAGGGTAAGACAGCTGAGGAAGCTATAAGTGAAGTCAAGATGGTTGTAGAGGGAATAAACAGCGCTGCAGCTGCCTTGGAACTGGCGAAAAAGTATGAGGTTGAAATGCCGATTGTGGAACAGATAAATGAAGTTCTCTTCAATCACAAGTCAGCAACAGATGCCGGTATAGATCTGATGAGCAGAGATAAAAAGGACGAGAATGACCTTCAGGGATGGTAAAATGTTATGAATATTTTCTACCAACTTTAGGTTTGCTCAGGGATATATATTAAAATAATTGTATTCATGCGTAGAAATATAATTTCACTAAATATTACATTTTTCGTTATTTTGTGTTATTATACTTTACGCATGTTTTTTTATTAAATTCACTTGCGATATTAAAAATCCTGCGTTTGGGATTAATCGGAAGTCATGACGAGGGATGCTTCTGGTAAAGTGAATTTTTTTAGTAATGGAGGATAGAAGAAAAGTATGAAAAAAACAAAGATTTTTAAAACACTCATCGGAACGGTACTTACATTTGCATTAACATTTGCTGCAGTACCTCAGACAGCAAGCGCTGCTGCTTATTCATCAGATAAGATTAACACAAGTGCTCAGGCTGGTCAGTCTTACACAATCAAGACATATTTCCCCGGTATCGGCTTTCAGAAGGTTAAGGTTAACTTCTCTACAGTCAGCAAGGAGGACGGATATTACCGCTTTGGCAGAACTATAACTCCTGCTAAGAAGGCACAGGTAGTAATGAGATGTTCTTTACCTAAGGCAACTCAGAATAAGATCAAGAATAACGTTGTTAAGATTTACAAGGCTAGCAAGTACCATTATGCAAACAACAAACTTTTCTCAACTGTAATGGATGCTAATACAGGAATTGCTTTCAATAACAGCAACCTTGCCGGAAAGCTTTATGAGGTAAGCTCTTATACATCAGATTCCAGCTCAAAGGTTTTCAGACAGACAGCTGCAGGTTGGCGAGTTAACTATACAATCCAGACAAATGTTTCAATCAATTATGATATTATTTATCCTAGTCAAAACGAAGGAAACATCCTTGTAGGTACGGCAGGTGCAAGCAAAGAAGTTAGCTCAAACAGCACAAAGATTACTAACTTCATGCATGGTAATACACCTATCACAAATTCTGTAATGTTTAAAAAGAAGATGAAGAATCTTTCTATCTGGACAAGACTTTAATTGTTATAAAGCACTTGGCGCGGCATTATAGAGCCCTGTGTTTGATAAAAGAATTTCTATTAACCCTGCAATCCGCAAATTGGATTGCAGGGTTTTATAATTATATTGACAATTAAGAAAAAATGGAGATAATAGTTACTTAAAGGCTATGAACGGAATAAGTAGTTTTTAGTACCGACCACAGAGAGTTGCCGTTTGGTGAGAGGCGCGGAAGAGGACTGAAAATGAATACCTCCGGGAGCTGCACGGAAGAATGACATATATCTAGTAAGCCGTGACGAGAACCGAGCGTCAGTCGGAAGAGTATGAAGAGATTTTTAATCTTTAGTACTTGCTGAGGCATATAGTGTGAACTGTATGTAAATGAAGGTGGTAACACGGATTATTATTCCGTCCTTCGTAATCATTATTAGATTGCGGGAGGCGGTTTTTTATTGCCTTCTGCCAGAAAACGGAGGTGCTTTATGCAGATTTATGAAGAATTACAAAGAAGAGGTCTCATTGCTCAGGTAACAGATGAAGAGCAGATAAGAGAACTCGTAAATGCAGGAAAGGCTACATTTTATATTGGCTTTGACTGCACAGCAGACAGCCTGACTGCAGGACATTTCATGGCTCTTACTTTGATGAAGAGACTCCAGCAGGCAGGAAATAAGCCCATTGCTCTTATCGGTGGTGGTACAACAATGATCGGTGATCCTTCAGGAAGAACTGATATGAGAAAAATGCTCACAAGAGAAGACATCGATCACAATGCTGAGTGCTTCAAGAAGCAGATGGAGAAATTCATTGATTTTGGCGAAGGCAAGGCTATGATGCTCAATAACGCTGACTGGCTTATGAACCTTAACTACATTGAGCTCTTAAGAGAAGTTGGTGCATGTTTCTCAGTTAATAACATGCTTCGTGCTGAGTGCTACAAACAGCGTATGGAGAAGGGCCTTTCATTCCTTGAGTTTAACTACATGATCATGCAGTCCTACGATTTCTATTACATGTTCCAGCATTACGATTGCAATCTCGAATTTGGCGGAGATGACCAGTGGAGCAATATGCTTGGCGGTACAGAGCTTATCAGAAGAAAGCTTGGTAAGGATGCTCACGCTATGACAATCACACTTCTTACAGATTCTCAGGGTAAGAAGATGGGTAAGACAGCAGGCAACGCAGTATGGCTTGATCCCAAGAAGACATCACCTTACGATTTCTATCAGTACTGGAGAAATGTTGATGATGCTGATGTTGATAAGTGCCTTAAGATGCTTACATTCCTTCCTATCGAAGAAATCGAGGAGATGGAGAAATGGGATGATTCCAGAATAAATGAGAAGAAGGAAATCCTTGCATTTGAGCTTACAGAGCTTGTGCACGGAAAAGAGGAAGCTCAGAAGGCTCAGGACGGCGCAAGAGCACTCTTTGCAGGTGGCGGAGATCTTGCTAATGTTCCTGCAGTATCTCTTAAGGAAGAGGACTTCAGAGACGGAGTAGTTGATATACTTCAGGTACTTGTTTCTTCAGGACTTTGTCCTACAAGAAGCGAAGCTAGAAGAGCTGTTCAGCAGGGCGGCGTTACCTTTGCTGATGAGAAGGTAACAGACTTTAAGACCACATATACTAAGGAAACATTTGCAGGTGATGGTGTTATGGTCAAGAAGGGCAAGAAGTCATTTAAAAAGGTAACATTATAATGGTTTTGTTTTTTGACATAGATGGTACTCTTTGGAATTACAAGAATGAAATAAGTGATAAAACTATAGAAGCGATTCGCACTGCCAGGAAAAATGGGCATAAATGTTTCATTAATACCGGCAGGGCGAGATCCTTCGTCACTAATAAGAATCTTCTTGGAATCGGGTTTGACGGTATAGTTTCTTCCTGCGGAACCATGATAGAGTATGACGGAAAGGTGGTATTCAATCGTCTTCTTCCGGCTGAGGATGCAATTTACTCTGTTGATACAGTTAGAAAATATGGATTCAAACCTATTCTTGAGGGTCCTAATTATTCTTATCTGGAATTGTCTGATTTTAAGGGTGACATGTATGGGGATAAGCTAATAGAAGAGATGGGAGAGCGTCTTAGAGGCATAGATGAATACTGGGGATTATGGGAGATACAGAAGATCTCATGTGCAACAGATGTTCCTGCCAAAAAGCGAAATGCCTGCTATGATGAACTGTCAGATATCTATGACTTTATAATTCATTCTGATAAGGTCGTTGAAATGGTGCCAAAAGGCTTTAACAAGGGCGTCGGTATCCAAAAAGTATGTGATCTTTTAGGTGAAGATATAGCTGATACTTTCGCTTTTGGAGACAGTATAAATGATAAAGAAATGCTGATTGCTGCAGGGGTCGGAGTCGGTATGGGTGAAACATATCATGACCTTACCGGATTTGCGGATTACATCACGACATCACTTGATAATGACGGTATTTGGAATGCTATGAAGCATTTTGAATTAATCTAAAAAAGAACTTCCTTTGGATTTAAAATCTTAAGGAAGTTCTTTTTTATTCAATAGGAAATTCCTTCGGATTTCCTATTGAATAAAAAGCGCTCCGCTATGGATGCGACTGGTGCGCAGATGAATTTTGCAAGCTAAAGCTTGCGCGCACCAGCGCGCAAAGAGTCGCGAGCGACTCTTTGTTCTTTAAGCAGAGCACTTAGCGGGGTGTTATTCGAGCTAAATGCGGGTTTGCAAAATACTTTTGAAGCTTTATCTCCAGAGTGCCCAGAGAAATACATACGCGCCTATAACAGCAGCCAGAGTGAAAGGAATACCGATTCTTGTGAAGTCCTTGAAGCTTACTTCATAGCCTTCCTTTCTGAGCATTCCAACACCTGCGATATTGCAGCTTGCACCTACAGGAGTTATGTTACCGCCGAGAGTTGCACCGCACAGAAGTCCGAAGTAAAGAAGATATGGTGCAATTCCAAGTGATGCTGTAACACCCTGAAGAACAGGAAGCATAGTTGCAACATAAGGAATATTATCAATAAATGCGGAGATGAGAACTGATCCCCAAACAACTATAGTGAACAGAACGAAGAGGTTGTTTCCACCGGCCTTAACTATGAGAGCAGCGAGGTCATCTACAAGTCCCATATGTGTTACGCCGCCGATAACCATGAATAATCCTGTCAAAAGAAGAACTGTGTCATAGTCAAGATTCTTAACAACATTTTTAATACGTTCTGTATTATGATCTTTGAGATATTCCCAAACAATTCCTACAAGTGAGCAGATGAGGCAGATCATACCATTGGTGATCTCCGGCTTATCCGGAATAAATGATGCTGCCATAAGAAGTACAACATGTGCAATCATCATGATTGTAGGAACATAGTCTGTTACGACAGTCTTTTCTTCTGCTGATACAGGCTCCTTATCCTTTCTGAAAAGGAACATCATGATCGGAACGGTAAGGAGAGCACCAAGCTCAACTGCAAAGAAGATACCAAGTCTGCCGTTCATCCAGAAGAAATCGTTAAAGTCCATTTTGGCGTAAGCACCAAGCATAATGGAAGTTGTATCACCAACAAGTGTTGCTGCACCCTGAAGGTTAGATGATACTGCGATTGAAATGATCATCGGAACAGGATTGATCTTGAGCTTTTTACAAATAGCCAGACCTACAGGTGCAACCATAAGAAGTGTGGCAACGTTGTCAATGAATGCAGATATGAGACCTGAGAACAGGGACATATAAATTGTAACCCACATTACATTAGGAGCAAGATCGAGAAGATGATCCGCTATGAGATTTGGCATTTTTGATTCGATAAAATAATCGACCAGAAGCAGTGTGCCAAAAATCATTAAGAGAACATTCCAGTCAACGACCTGTAAAACCGTGTTAAATGGAAGGATTCCGGTTACAATGTAGATTGCGGCTACTAACAGTGCTATGTAAGCACGCCTTTTTGGAAATGCGATAAGCCCGATATACATGGCTACAAATAAGATAATTGCTAGTGTTTTCATTTTTTAATTCCTTTCAGTATGTTTATTTTCTTATCTGCATTAAAAAAAGAGACAACTACTGCAGATGATGCAGTAAAAGTCTCGTTAATTACAACATATCCGGGGAAACATCTTCCCGTACTGACGGATGAATGTTACATGCATATGCATGGTAACTACTCCCTTTTACTTTCTATAAAATAACAAATTTGCGCATTTGCGTCAAACATAAATAATACGTTGAGGGGATATAGGAGAATATGGTATAATACTTTGGTTTATGTAATGAAGATGGTTTATATAGTGTAATTGAAATGAGGAGATATGATGAAAAAATATTTATCTATTGTAAGCGCGTTGATGCTCAGCGTATCTGTGCTGACCGGATGTGGCAATAATTCATCTGCAGATTCATTACAACAGGAGTCTGTTCAGGAAGCTGCTGTAGTTGAGGAAGCTGCAAATGAGGCAGAAACTGAAAATGAGAATAATGAAGCAGAAGAAGCTGAGCAGGTTTCTTCTGAAGAAAATGCAGATACAGAAAGCTCTGAAGATTTGACTGATGAGTCAGCAAAAGAATCTGAAGCAGACGAGACATCTGAAGCTGTAGAAGAAACTGCTGAAAATACTGATGATGCAGAAGATAATAATACTTCTGAGGCTCTTGTCAGAGTAGGTTCTCTTAAGGGACCCACAACCATGGGACTTGTTAATCTTATGAAGGATTCTGAAAACGGAGAGTCAGAAGGAAAATATGAATTCACTATGGCTACTCAGCCCGATGAGCTTATGGCAGGAATCGTTGCAGGTAACATTGATATCGCACTTGTACCCGCAAATATGGCTTCAGTTCTTTATAACAAGACAGAGGGCGATGTAAGTCTTGTAGACATTAATACACTCGGAGTGCTTTACTGCGTAACAGGTGATGAAACTGTTAAGAGTGTAAAAGACCTTGCAGGTAAGACAGTAATTACTACAGGTCAGGGAGCATCTCCTGAATATGTATTGAGATATCTTCTTGATAAAAATGAAGTGACAGACTGCAACATTGAGTTTAAGTCAGAGGCTACTGAGATAGCAGCCATTTTAAATGAGGATGCTACAAAGGTGGCAATCCTTCCACAGCCTTTTGTAACAGTGGCAACTGCAAAAAATGATTCTATTTCAGTTGCATTCTCACTTACAGATGAATGGGATGCAGTATCTGACGGTTCAAAGCTTCTTACAGGTGTAACAGTAGTAAGAAATGAGTTTTTAAGTGAAAATGCAGATGCTGTAAATGTTTTTCTTGAAGATCATGTAAAGAGCGCTGAAAAAGCTGTTTCCGATGTAGATACTACAGCAGAATTAGTTGCGGAATATGGCATAATTGAGAAGGCTGAGATAGCAAAGAAGGCTTTACCTGAGTGCAATATCGTTTGCATTAGTGATGAAGCTGCAAAGACAGCACTTTCAGGTTATCTTCAGGTTCTGTTTGATCAGGATCCCAAGTCAGTAGGCGGAAAGCTTCCTGAGGATGACTTTTATACATTGAGCAAATAAATTAAACTTTTTCTGAGGGAACGGTTTGAAGAAAATAAAAAAGGCAGGTATTGTTATATGCTGGCTTATAGTATGGCAGCTTATAGCAATCCTCATTCATAACAAAATACTTTTAGCAGGTCCGATCGAAGCTGCTGCGGCTCTGGCAGGAATGGCAGGGACCGCTGATTTTCAGTCATCGGTTGTGACATCTGTACTGCATATTGTTGCCGGGATAGCACTTGGGGCTCTTATAGGAATAGTCCTGGGAGGAATATCACTTAAATTTGAACTGATTGGAGATTTTGTATCTCCGATAGTTACAGTGCTTAAGTCAGTTCCTGTTGCAAGTTTTGTGGTACTTATATTAATATGGATAGGAAGTGATAACCTATCAACTGTAATAGTAACTCTTGTTGTATTTCCTATAATATACCTTGCAACCACAAGCGGATTTACTGCCGCTGATAAAAAACTTTTGGAAATGGCTCATGTATACAGAATGCCGGTAATAAATAAGATAAGATTTATTTATATTCCTGCTCTTATACCTTCATATATCGGAGCGTTTTCAGTTGCGGTGGGCATGGGATTCAAAAGCGGAGCTGCTGCTGAGGTTATCGGACAACCACTTATGACAATGGGTAATGGTCTGTACAGGTCAAAGATAAATCTGGATACAGCTGAGGTTTTTGCCTGGACGTTTACTATAGTATTAGCATCATGGATAGTGGAGAGAATTTTTTATTTATTGATAAGCCTTATTAGGAAAATACTTATTCCCGGAGCTTTCTCTGTGGCTAATGACGCTAAGGAGGTGCAGAGATGACAATCGATCTGGAGAATATATGTAAATCCTATGGCAGTCTTAACGTACTTAAGGGTTTTAACCTTGAGATAGAAGAGGACCATTCATACGTTATAACCGGCGAGTCCGGAAGTGGGAAGACGACTTTGATAAGAATACTGCTCAGCCTTGAGGAACCGGACAGTGGAAGAGTCCATTTCATGGGTGATTACAAGTATCCTTATTTGAATGCGGGAGTTGTTTTTCAGGAGAACAGACTTTGTGAGGATTTTTCAGCTGTTCAGAATGTTGTGATGGTAAACAGCAAAAATTCAGTGAAGGTTGCAAGGCAGGAGTTACTAAGACTCTTACCTGAGGATTCAATCGATAAACCTGTATCACAGCTATCAGGAGGGATGAAGAGACGAGTGGCTATCGTCAGGGCATGTTCTATCCCTACAGATATGCTCATACTGGATGAGCCTTTCACAGGACTTGATAGTGAGAACAGAAAAAAAGCGATAGAGTATATTCGCGAAAAGCAGGGTAGGAATCCGCTTCTTATAACTTCACATGATATGGAAGGGCTGGATTTTTGCAGACGTATTAGTTTGTAAACAGGTAAAACTATGATTTATAGAGGAGATTTCAATGGTAACAAATGACAAAGGATTAGTAAGTTTTAAGCACAAGATTATGGAAGAGGTTTGCCGCCTGGCATGGAAGGGCGAACTTGATGAGGAGCATAAGGATACTCTGACATATGAGATGGCTCCCGGTCCGAAACCGGAGTACAGATGCTGCGTATATAAGGAACGCGAGATTGTACGTCAGAGAATCAGACTGGCATGCGGACAGAGCACAACATATAACAAGGAGTCAGATAATGTAGTACAGGTTATCGACCCTGCATGTGATGAATGTCCTATTTCAGCATTTTCCGTAACTGATAACTGTCGCTTCTGTATCGGAAAGGCTTGTCTCAATTCATGTAAATTTGATGCGATTCATCCCGGTGACATGAAAATGCATATTGATCCTGCAAAGTGTAAGGAATGCGGTATGTGTGCAAAGGCATGTCCTTATGGCGCAATCGTTCATCTTGAGCGTCCTTGCCATAAAGCATGTCCTGTTGGTGCCATCACATATGATGAGTATGGATATTGCAAAATTGACGAGAGCAAGTGCATAAACTGCGGACACTGCATACACAACTGTCCTTTTGGAGCTATCGGTTCAAAGACATATCTTGTTCAGATAATCGATGCTATCAAGTCAGGTAAAGAAGTAATTGCTATGTGCGCTCCTGCAACAGAAGGTCAGTTTGGTGAGAACATAACCATGGCATCTGTTAAGAAGGCACTTGTAAAAGTCGGATTTTCAGATATGGTTGAAGTTGGTCTTGGCGGAGATATGACTGCTGCTTATGAGTCTAAGGAATGGGCAGAAGCATATGCTGAAGGTAAGAAGATGACTACGTCATGCTGCCCTGCATTTATCAACATGCTTAAGAAGCACTTCCCTGAGCAGTATGAGAACAATATGTCATCAACTGTATCACCTATGTGTGCTATTTCAAGATATTTAAAAGTTACACATCCCGGTTGTGTTACAGTTTTCGTAGGACCTTGTATTGCTAAAAAGTCAGAGGCTCAGGATCCTGATGTTCCGAACAATGCAGATTACGTTGTAACCTACGGTGAACTCAGAGCACTTATGAGATCCAAGGATGTGGAATTTGAGCCTGTTGAGGATGAGTATCAGGAGTCTTCAATCTGGGGTAAGCGCTTTGCTACAAGCGGCGGAGTTGCTAATGCAGTTATCGAGTGCATGCAGGAGAGAGGACAGGACATCGGAGAATTAAAGCTTCATCGTGCAGCAGGAGGAATTGAGTGTAAGAAAGCACTTACTCTTCTCAAGATGAATAAGTTCCCTGATGATTTCATTGAAGGTATGGTATGTCCCGGAGGCTGTGTAGGTGGTCCTTCAAAGCATAAGACTGAGATGGAGATCACCAAGGCAAGAGCAAGCCTTCTTGCAAAAGCTGATGGAAGAAAAGTACTTGAGAACCTTAAGAACTATCCTATGGATCAATTCTCAATGCATAGAGATGGTAAGCAGATTGAACTTCCGGATTGATCAATTGACATATAATGTGTAACAAGGCGGCCGCATAGATAATATGCGGCTGTTTTTATCATATAGGAAATTCCGTTGGATTTCCTATATGATAAAAAGCGCTCCGCTATGGATGCGCACTCGCGCGATAGGAATATGTTGCCTTCAGCAACCGCGCTCGGCGCGAGAATGTCGCAAGCGACATTCTTTCTTGTCTTGTTTGCCATTTTTTACATAATTATCCACCGTGTTTTCACCATTATTTGAAAATCATTCTTTTAACATTGTTAATTATCACCTTATAATAATTGATTAAATTTATGATTGACATTGATATTTTTTTATCTATTCTTGAGTATATTTATCTTTTGGGTATATAATCTTAACGCATAATCAATATTTTGATAATTTGTAAAATATTTTACTACACATTTTATAACCTAATCAGGTTAATCAATTCATATTTATAGGAGGAATAGAAATGTACGGTTTTGGAGAAATGATTTCCAAGCTTAAGGCAAACCCAAAAACTATTGTATTTACAGAGGGTGAAGATCCCAGAATATTAGAAGCAGCTTCCAGATTGCTTGCCGGCAATTTTTTAAAGCCAATCCTTCTTGGAAGTCCTGATAGAATTAATAAGACAGCTGAAAATGAAGGCTATAATATAAGAGGCGCAGTTATAATTGATCCTACAAATTACGAAGATTTTGAGGCTATGGTTAATGAATTTGTTGAACTTCGTAAGAGTAAGGGCATGACTCCTGAGCAGGCAAGAGAGATTCTTTCTCAGGCTAATTATTTCGGAACCATGCTTGTTAAGATGAAGAAGGCAGACTGTCTCCTTGGCGGTGCAACATATTCAACAGCTGATACTGTACGTCCTGCACTTCAGATCATTAAGACTAAGCCCGGAAATACAGTTGTATCATCCTGCTTTATCCTTGTTCGTCCTTCTGCAGTAGGGGACAATGAAGTAATAGCAATGGGTGACTGTGCGATCAATATCGATCCTACAGAGGATGAGCTCGTTGAGATCTGTGGAGAGACAGTTGAATGTGCTAAGGCATTCGGCGTTGACCCCAAGGTTGCTTTCCTTTCATTCTCAACAAAAGGATCTGCTAAGAGCCCTTCCGTAACCAAGATGCAGAATGCAACTAAGAAGGCACAGGAGAAATATCCTAATCTTCCTATCGATGGTGAGCTTCAGTTCGATGCTGCAGTATCACCTAAGGTTGCAAGAGTAAAAACTCCCGATTCACCTGTTGCAGGCCATGCAAATACCTTCATTTTCCCTAATATTGATGCAGGTAACCTTGGCTATAAGATTGCACAGCGTATGGGCAATTTTGAGGCATATGGACCTATCCTTCTTGGCCTTAATGCACAGATCAATGACCTTTCAAGAGGATGCAACGCTATTGAAGTTTACTCAATGGCTATAATAACTGCCAGCCTTGCATAAATGATTGGCAGGTTTAGAAACTGAAGTTTGTAAAAGTATTTACCGACCTGTTTCAACTGAGATGGGCCGGTAAATTTTTGAATAAAAACCGTTAGCGCACAATTTGTTTATCAATAAGGAGTCTGGTGCCGGCCATAAACGAAGTAAGAACCGTACTGGCATCCGAACGGACTTAGCCAGATAGTAAATTGTCGTTATTAAAGGAGAATACATGGAATACAGAGACTACATGGTAAGAGCAACTGCTGCAGATGCACAGATAAGAGCGTTTGCGATCACTTCCAGAAATCTTGTGGAAGAGGCGAGAAAAATCCACGATTTAAGTCCTATATGCAGTGCAGCATTAGGCAGACTTATGAGTGGTGCGCTTATGATGGGGGACATGTTAAAAAATGATAAGGATGCACTGACAATTTCTATAGAAGGAGATGGACCGATAGGAGGTCTTCTTGCAACTGTCAATAACAAGGGACAGGTTAAAGGATATGTCAGAAACAATGAAGTTGCGCTTCCAAATAATGAAGCCGGGCATCTAAACGTAGGAGGAGCAGTGGGTAACGGTACTCTTACGGTTACAAGAGATCTTGGACTTAAGGACCCCTATGTTGGAACAATTCAGCTCCTTTCAGGTGAAATTGCTGATGACCTTACCTGCTATTTTGTTGAGTCAGAACAGATTCCTTCATCTGTAGGTCTCGGCGTACTTGTTAAGAATGACTTTTCAATAATGGAGGCAGGCGGATTCATTGTACAGCTTATGCCCGGAGCTTCTGAAGAGGTAATAAGTAAGCTTGAGAGTAATATTCAGGAGATGAAGTCTGTTACTGATATCCTTAGAGATGGTAAAACACCTGAGGATCTTCTTGAGCTTGTTCTTAAAAGCTTTGATTATGAAATCACTGACAACAGACCTGTTTCATATCACTGCGGATGTGACAGAGACAGAGTTGAGAGAGCACTTATCCTTCTTGGCAAAAAGGAACTTGAAGACCTTTCTTCAGAGGGAGAAGATATAGAAATTAAGTGCCAGTTCTGTAAGAAGGCATATTCATTCTCTCCTGATAATTTAAGAGAAATGATGCAAAGAGCAAGATAAATCAAAGGCAAGATTCTTTCTGCGTTTTTGCAAAGACATGGCCAATACGAATACCGAGTTTAAATAAATTCAATATTCTAAAAACAGAAAACCTTATCCTCAGGACAGATATTCTGAGGATAAGGTTTTAGTTGTTTTATCGGGAAGTTCAACTATTAGCTTTCCGTTTTTATCTATATCAATTGCTTTGGCAGTATAAGTACCTTCACCGGAATTAACGGTTACTGTTTTGCCAAGAGATTTTAATCTTTTCTTATATTCTGCAATGATAAACTCGGGATCTGAGTATTTTTCAAAACTAGATGAAGAGAGCAGTTCATTTAGAATATATGCGATCAGTTCATTCCTTGAGATGGGTTCTTCGCCGCTTTTAAAAAGACTTCCTACCGGACTTTTCGCATTTTCAATAAGACTATCGGAACTAAAATATATGCCTATTCCCACAACCACATACTGCATATCACCGGTATCAAAATCACCACCTGATTCTGTAAGGATTCCGCAGACTTTTTTATCATTAAGGTAAATCTCATTCATCCATTTAATTGACGGAGAAAGACCCGCCGAAGCTTCAAGTGCTTTACATATACAGACTGTCGTAAGAGGCGTGATGAGAGAGCAGTTTGAAAAAGAAAGATTCTCAGGACGCAGTATTATACTCATATATATGCCACCCTTTGGAGACGTGAAACTGCTTTTTCTTTTACCAGTGCCATTTGACTGAATCTCTGAAATGATAACGCTTCCATGTCTGGCATCAAGGACTGCAGCGGATTTTGCTGTCTTATTTGTTGACTCCAAGGTTTCGTATATTGTTATGTCATTGATGTTGATACTTTTATCGAGGTATAGAGAAATCTCATCTTTTGAGATTCTGTCTGCTTTTCCGGACAAAAAATAACCCCTGCGGGATGCGGCTTCAATCCGGAAACCTTCTCTTCGCAGGGCTTCTATCGCTTTCCAGACACTGTTTCTTGAAAGATTAAGTTCACTTGCTATTGTTTCTCCGGAGGAAAACTGTCCTCTGTTATCTTCAAGATATTTTAAAACTTTACTCTTTGTGTCCGGCATTATTCATATCCTCTTTGCATCTGTATGATTAAGAATCGATTATTGTAAAACAGATGCCAGTCTTTTTTTGAGTTCGGGACCGAGGATTGCAACAATTATAATCTTAAGAATTGCAGTAGGAATAAAAGGAATAACACATGCTGCAAGACCTGCTAAAAATGATGTTTTTGAAACAACCATAAACCAAACGGTTCCGAATACATAATTGATTGTAGCACCAATAACAAGACTTAGCACCAGTAAAACATAATATAAATAAGTTTTTGAAGTTCCTTTATTACGACTGAGTCTGATTCCGATTTCATCACCAAGACCTGCTGTGAATGACAGTACAGGGAAGGAGATCAGGAATCCGCCTGTAAGACTGAGCAGTGTTCCGATACCGCCGCTAAAGCCGGCAAATACAGGAATACCAACCGCTCCAAGTAAAAGGTACAGAAGTGTTGAATAAGTTCCTTTCTTTTTACCGATTATAATTCCTGCAAGTGGAATGATAAGTGTCTGAAGTGTCATTGGTACGCCTGCAGGCATGGGAATGGAAATCTGTGACAAGACACATATGATTGCTGTGAAAACTGCAATAAAGCATAAGTCCTTGATTGATGCTGACTGTCTGTTCTCCAGTACAGCCGCCTGGTTGTTGTTCATTTCTTCGTTCATTTTTAGCCCTTCTTTCCAGTATTTTTTTATGAATTTGAAATAGTAAATAGTTTATTGTCACCCTGATTTACTTTTAATAGCAGGTGACAATGCTAGATTATTATGAATTGTATGCATTGTCAACTACAATTTGTAAAACAAGGTGACAATACTAAGTACTATATATAGGATAATTGAAATTAAAAACTCTAAATATGGGATAGTTTGTTATTTGATAAACAAAATTTAAAAATAGGTGAAAATATCATTCAATTGAGCAGAATTAACTGAAAATAGTGACTAATTTACGAATAACGAAATATTATCAAAATAATAAATAAATAATGCTAAAATGTATTGACATTTATTCCTGATATTGATATTATCATATTACCAACAGACGAGCAGATAAGAGCTCAGTGATAGCAAAGGTAGCGCGTGCTTTACCGGAGGTATAACAATAGAGTTTTATCTGTTTTGAGAATAGAAGGTGAGATGAGGCGGCGTGTGCTTCACCGATTCGATCTCTTCTATTCGTTCTATTTTACTAACGAATCATTGGACTATAGGAACGGCGAGTAATTCGGATGCCGGTGGTCAAAGAAAAAACACGATGCGCAACGTGGTTTTTGATGGAAGATTCGTTGATATAATAAACAGAAAAGGAGACAAGTCCATTGGAAATTCAGAACTAGAGGGCACTGATCGAAGGATCGGTGCCCTAATTCGTGTTCTGAATTAAATGTTACTGTTCACACCTTACGGTGCTCACAGCAACTGGATTTGCCCATTCCAGTTGCCTTCGGCAAAGGGGCAAATCCTATATTCAAGACGTAGAACATTCTCACGCTCAGCGCAGCAAGTGCGCAGAGCTGTCTGAACAGTAACAATTAAATACCTACTATAATTAATCTAGTTGCAAACCCTACTCATTTGGTGTATATTACGAAACTATGGAACGGATAAGTATCTGTTTCTACTATTAATCATTTTATGTTGCTTATTTATGAGCGCATGGTGAACAAAAATTACTGAGTTTAAGAGGGGCATTTATGGCAACTAAGAAAAAGAATCTACTTATAGTGGAGTCTCCTACAAAGGTGAAGGCAATTAAGAAATTCCTTGGCAATGGGTACGAGGTCGCAGCGAGCAACGGACACGTACGTGATCTGCCCAGAAGCCAGATGGGAATTGATATTGAGCATGATTTTGAGCCTAAATATATTACTATAAGGGGTAAAGGAGACGTTCTTGCAGCACTCAGAAAGGCTGCTAAGAATGCGGACCACATATATCTCGCAACTGACCCTGACCGAGAGGGTGAGGCGATTTCATGGCATCTTATGACAGCACTTAAGCTTGATGATCCTAACCGCTTTTCAAGAGTTACTTTCAATGAGATTACACAGACGGCAGTTAAGGAAGCAATGAAGCATCCTAGAGATATAGACATGAATCTTGTTGATGCACAGCAGGCAAGGCGTGTTCTGGACAGAATGGTGGGATATCAGATTTCACCTCTTCTCTGGGAAAAGATCAAGAGAGGCCTCAGTGCCGGAAGAGTGCAGTCAGTAGCACTTAGGATTATTTGTGACAGAGAGGATGAGATCAATTCATTCATTCCTCAGGAGTATTGGTCGCTGGATGCCACTCTTAAGGTTAAGGGTGAGAAGAAACCTATCGTAGCACATTATTATGGAAAGAACGGGAAAAAGGTCGATATAGCTTCTAAGGCTGAGCTTGATGAGATATTGAAGGATCTTAAGGGCAAGAAATTCAGCATAACAGAGATTAAAAAGGGCGAGAGAAGCAAAAAAGCGCCCCTTCCTTTTACAACTTCAACGTTGCAGCAGGAAGCTTCAAAGGCACTGAATTTCTCAACTCAGAAGACCATGAGAACAGCTCAGCAGCTTTATGAAGGAATAGATATGGGTAAGGCGGGTACCGTCGGACTTATCACCTACCTGCGTACAGATTCCACCAGAATTTCAGAGGAAGCGCAGGCTGCAGCGCAGAATTACATCACTGAAGCCTTTGGCGAAGAGTATCTTTCCGAAAAGATACAGGGTGGAAAATCAAGCGCGAAGATTCAGGATGCTCACGAAGCAATTAGACCTACAGATGTAAATAATACACCTGTTGCTGTCAAAGAATTTTTAAGTCGTGATCAGTTCCGTCTTTATCAGCTTATCTGGCGCAGATTTATGGCGAGCAGAATGGCACCTGCAAAATACGAAACTACATCTGTGAAAATTGATGCCGGTGAGCATCGCTTCACTGTTGCAGCTTCAAGAACAGTATTTGACGGCTTCATGAATGTGTACACAGATGAAGATGATCAGATTGAAAAGAATACACTTGCTAAGAGAATTGATGAGAATTCAGAACTTGAGCTCCAGGATTTTGAGGAGAAACAGCACTTCACACAGCCTGCTCCTCATTACACTGAGGCATCTCTGGTTCATGACCTCGAAGCTCTCGGAATCGGAAGACCAAGTACTTATGCACCTACAATCACAACGATTCTTGCAAGACACTATATCACCAAGGAAAACAAGAACCTCTATGTAACAGAGCTTGGTGAAGCAGTAAACAGAATGATGAATGAAGCATTCCCTCAGATTGTTGATGTTACATTTACTTCTAACATGGAGACGCTTCTTGATAGTGTTGCTGAAGGTAATGTTAAGTGGAAGACCATTGTTGAGAATTTCTATCCCGATCTTGCAGAAGCGGTTGAGAGTGCTCAGAAGATACTTGAAAAGGTTGAGATTCAGGATGAGCCTACAGATGTTGTCTGCGAGAACTGTGGAAGGAATATGGTCATTAAATATGGCCCTCACGGTAAATTCCTTGCTTGTCCGGGATTCCCTGAGTGCAAGAACACAAAGCCTTATTATGAAAAGACAGGAGTTTCCTGCCCTAAGTGTGGAAAGGACATTGTTCTTAAGAGAACAAGAAAAGGCCGTCTCTACTATGGCTGCATAGATAATCCTGAATGTGACTTTATGGTATGGCAGAAGCCTTCTAAGAAAGCATGCCCCAGATGTGGAGGGCTTATGCTTATAAAGAATAACAAACTTGTCTGCAATGATCCTGAATGTGGTTACATTGAGGACAGAAATAAGGATGATGAGGATTGATCATCAGGTTCATGCCTTTATGTAAATAAATATATGTATTTCAAAAGCAGCTTATGAGAAATCATAGGCTGTTTTTTATTACATAAATTGTACATAATGGTACAAAAGAGGAGCTTCCTGAAAGTTTATCGGAGTTGTATCTGTGTAAGCTACTTTTGTATTTTAGATAATTTCTTTGAAATTTTACCTTTAAAGGTGTATTTTGTAGTGTATATTCATTAAATTTTAATTAAAATATGTACAAATTGCTTTGATGTAAACAATATTATGTGCTACAATCTGATTAGTTGTAGTACATTTGTATAAATTGTCAAACGTTTTCAGATAAAAGGAGTTTCTTTTCATGAGTAGCGTACAGCTTTTGGATAAAACCAGAAAAATTGGTAAACTTTTGCACAACAGCAATTCCGGTAAAGTGGTTTTTAATGATATTTGTACGGTTTTGTGCGATATTCTTAATTCTAATATGCTTGTTATAAGCAGAAAAGGAAAAGTTCTGGGAATTGGAGAAACATCTGCTGTGGATTCGCTTGGTGAGATGCTTGTCGATGATGTGGGAAGCTTTATTGATCCGATGCTCAATGAAAGACTTCTTACTGTTTTGTCTACAAAAGAAAATGTAAACCTGGAAACTTTAGGATTTGAAGATGTTGATATGAGAAAATATCAGGCTATCATAACTCCTATTGAGATTGCAGGGGAGAGACTTGGTACACTTTTTATCTATAAATGTAATGAGCCATACGATATAGACGATATTATCCTGTGCGAGTATGGAACCACTGTTGTGGGACTTGAGATGCTAAGGGCTGTCAATGAGGAGAATGCAGAGGAGAGCAGAAAGCTTGCGGTAGTTAAATCCGCAATAAGCACCCTTTCCTTCTCGGAGATGGAAGCTATCATACATATCTTTGATGAACTAAACGGAATGGAGGGTGTGCTTGTAGCAAGCAAGATCGCTGACAGAGTAGGTATCACCAGAAGTGTAATAGTTAATGCACTAAGGAAGTTCGAAAGCGCAGGTGTTATAGAGTCAAGATCATCAGGTATGAAGGGAACCTACATTAAAGTATTAAATGACGTGGTATTTGATGAAATAAAGAAACTTAAGGCACAGATGTAATAGTATGCCGGCAAACAGCCGAAATATAATATGCAGGATGTGAATTGATGAAAGGATTTATCTGTTTTGGATAAATCCTTTTTCGATATAACACAGTTAAATTTTAAGAACATAATTAAAACTAATTCTTGTGCTTTGGTGTTACAAAAGCACAATATAAAGTACTATTTTTCCTAAATATCTTGTAATTTGCACAAAATCATTTTAATATGATAGTAAGGATTAAAAGGTAAATTAGGTTTGTTATGCGCAAGGAGGGGGCATATGATCAACAGTAATGCATATGATTATATTAATGTACTTGATAAGACTGCTGACGCTTCCTGGATAAGGAATGAGGTTTTGTCCAATAACCTGGCTAATGTCAATACTCCCGGTTATAAGAGACAGGACGTTGCCTTTGAGAGAGAACTTGAGAGAGCACTTGGGAATTCCAGATACAAGACAATGGATGCGAAGGTTTCAGGTCTTAAGATTAGCAGACTTAAAGCAAGACCATATACTGACTATTCTAATTTTTCTTATAGAATGGATGGCAATAACGTTGATATTGATACAGAGAATGTTACTCTGGCTGCGAACCAGATCAAGTATCAGGGCGTTATGCTTGGCATACAATCGGAGTTCAAAAATCTGCAAAGTGCCATGAGAGGCCAGTAAGGTGCCAAATACCGTTAGCGCACGTTCTTCAGGAACTTACGGTATCCGTATCCGACCGGACTAAGGCAGATATAAACCGGCGTTTATAGAGGAGTAGCTTATGATCAGTACAGGTAATATTTTTGATTCATTCAATATCAATTCTTCAGGCATGACTGCGGAGCGCTTCCGTATGGACATTATTTCCCAGAATATTGCTAATGCCAATACTACAAGGGATGCCACCGGGGATGTATATACCAGAAAGGTAGTCACCTTTTCTGAGAAAGGAACGCAGACTCCCTTTTCAAAGATTCTCAATGAGAGACTGGATCATTACAGTGGACGTGGTGTAAAGGTTTCTTCAGTAAGGGATGACACCTGGACAGATTACAAGATGGTTTATGATCCGTCACATCCGGATGCTGATGAATTCGGATATGTCACCTATCCCAATGTAGATATCGTAACTGAGATGACAAACCTCATTGATGCCCAGAGAGGATATGAAGCCAATGCTACGGCTTTCAGCTCCAGTAAATATCTTATGAACCAGGGATTGTCCATAGCTCAGGGCTGATAAAGTTTTAGGAATTGCAGCAGGGGAACTGCAAGAAGCTGGTTACCGTTAGCGCACGTATTTTTGGCGTTTACGGGATCCGTATCCGACCGGACTTAAGGCAGATATTAACCAGCGTATATAGAGGAGGGAGTAAATGGCAGATATTGATATTAGTCAGATAAGAAATGTTCACTCAGCAGCTATCAGAAACGCTGAAAAAGCTGATTCAAGAGTTTCCAATCCACTTGGGGACAGGTTTGGCAATGATAACTCTTTTACAAATATTTTCAGCAGAGCGGTTGAGAATATCAATACGACCAATGCATATTTATCTGATGCTGAGAATGAGGAGATAAAGTGGTCTCTCGGCGAGACAGATAATACGCATGATCTTGCTATTGCATTGCAGAAGGCTGAGACTGCACTTCAGTACACGATTGCAGTAAGAGATAAGATGCTTTCCGCATATAAAGAAATTATGCAGATGCAGATTTAATATATTTGGATTTTGCAGATGCCTGAACAGGCTTTAAGCATGTGTTTACAGGTGGGGATTTTTGCAGAATCTTTGAGGAGTTTTTGGTAACACGGAGGAGAGTAGTATGAGAGAACGTCTTTTGGGACTCAGGGATAGGATCCTTGAGTGGTGGAATCGTTTTACAATCAGACAGAAGACGCTTATAGGGGCAGGTGTTGCAGCTGTACTTCTGACAGTTGTAATTCTGGTTACGGTTTTTAACCAGCCTCAATATATACCTATCGCTACTGCGGAGAATTTAAAACAGTCCAATGATATTATCGAACTGTTTGATGAAAATGGTATCAGATATAAAATGTCAGATGACGCGCTTAGATTCGAGGTTTTGGCCTCAGATAAAACTAATGCGTCTCTTTTGCTTGCTACGAATAACATTCAATCTGATGAATATACAATTGATAATGTAGTAAACGGAAGCTTTTCAACCACAGAATCTGATAAACAGAAAAAATATATAGAGTATCTTGAAAAGAAGCTTGGAAGTGATTTTGCAACTAACTTTGATGCAATAGAAAGTGCAAAGGTTGAGCTTCATATACCGGTTAATGATGGCACTTTATTATCTAAGAATGAAGAATCTTCAGCCAGTGTATTCTTGAGGCTCAAGAACCCGGATGCTTTTACTGAGGATAACGCAGCATTCCTTGCAAAGGCCCTTGCCGGTGCCCTTGGTAATAATACAACTGAGAAGATTACCATCATGGACAGCGAAGGTAATCTGTTGTTCTCCGGCTCCGAAGATACATCTGCTGCAGGACTTGCAAGTACACAGCTCAATGCCAAGACCAAGGCAGAGGCACAGATAAGGAATGAGATAATCCGCGTTCTTCAGGGAACCAAGCTATATAATGAAATTGAAGTTGCAAGTAATCTTGTACTTGATTTTTCAAATATTAAGAAGACAACCCACACCTATACCCCTGCTGAGGGACAGACACAGGGTGTTTTAAGTCATGAAGACAGTTATAATGCCAATAATGTAAACGGCACCAGCGGTATTCCGGGAACGGATACTAACAATGATGATGAGACTTCCTATATGCTTCAGGATAACGAGAACTCAACATCAACCATTGAAGAGGAATCTAAGGATTACCTTCCTAATGAGGAGATTACAACAATTGATACTCCTTCCGGAAAGGTAAATTACGAGGAATCTTCAATATCGGTAACTGCAACAACCTATGTTGTCTACAATGAAGATAATTACAATCCTGATGACCATGACGGGATGACATGGGCAGAATTTAAAGAGAATACCGGTGTATCTCAGACGGAGGTTTCTGAGGATACTATAAACATAGTTGCAAAAGCATCAGGTATTCAGCCTGCCAACATTTCAATGACTGCTTATACGCAGCCGGAGTTCTTTGACTCAGAGGCAAAGGGACTTACATTTACGGATGTGCTTCAGGCGATATTGATACTTCTTATCCTGGGACTTCTTGCTTTTGTTATATGGAGAAGCATTACAACGAGAAAGGAAGAGATTCAGATCGAGGAAGAGGAGGAAGAAGTTCTTCCGGAAGAGCTTTCTGTCGAGGAACTATTGGAATCCCAACCTGAAGAATTCTTCGAGGATGAGGTTCCTGAGGACGAGGAAGGCGGACTTGCTGACATAACGATGGAAGAGAGCAGCGAGACCATGAAACTTATTGAGAAATTCATTGAAGACAATCCTGAGGCAGCTGCAATCCTTCTTCGCAACTGGCTTAAGGAAGACTACGAATTATAATTTAGTTATTTGTTTGAACAAATTTAGAGGGGAGCACTTACTATGGCAATTGACGGTGAAGAGTTTGATGATGACGAGTTAGATGGTGCCGGTAATATGGGAGGTAATCTCCCGCCTGTAGGCAATTACGATCCGTCTCTTACTGCAGATTTATCAGGAACGCAGAAGGCTGCTATCCTTTTGATCGCATTGGGACCGGAAAAATCATCTGCAATTTTTAAACATTTAAAAGAAGACGAAATAGAGGAACTTACTCTCGAAATAGCTAATACCAGAAGCGTAACGCCGCAGATCAAGGAAGCTGTCATAGAAGAGTTCTATGGAATATGCCTTGCCCAGCAATATATTGCTGAGGGTGGTATAAACTATGCGAAGGAACTTCTGGAGAAGGCTTTGGGTGAAGACAAGGCGATGGATGTAATCAGTAAGCTGACTGCATCTCTGCAGGTTAAGCCCTTTGAGTTTATCAGAAAAGCGGATCCTTCCCAGCTCCTTACCTTTATTCAGGATGAGCATCCGCAGACTATTGCTCTTGTTATGTCCTATATGTCCTCAGCTCAGAGTGCTCTGATACTGGGTGCGCTGCCTCCGGAGAGACAGGCGGATGTTGCAAGACGTATAGCGACGATGGATAGAACAAGTCCTGATACTATCAAGGAAGTAGAGCGTGTTCTGGAATCAAAACTTTCATCACTGGTCAACCAGGATTACACGGTTGTCGGTGGTGTGGATGCTGTTGTTGAAATCCTCAACGCAGTTGACCGTGCGACAGAGAAGCACATCATGGAAACTTTGGAAATCGAGCAGCCTGAGCTTGCTGATGAGATCCGTAAGAAGATGTTCGTGTTCGAGGATATCCTTCTTCTGGACGATCGTGCCATACAGCGTGTGCTGCGTGATGTTGATAATGCTGACCTTGGTCTTGCCTGCAAGGGATCAACAGAACAGGTACAGACCGCAATCTTTAATAACCTGTCCAAACGTCTTGCTCAGATGATCAAGGAGGATATGGACTTCATGGGACCTGTTCGTATGAAGGATGTTGAAGAAGCTCAGCAGAAGATTGTTAATGTCATACGTAAGCTTGAGGATGCCGGTGAGATTGTAATCTCCAGAGGCGGAGGTGATGATCTGGTTGTCTAATCAATCTAATTTACTTAAGTTCGGTTGGTATCAGGTTGATGAGAACGATAAACATATCATTGATAACAACGAGCTTTCTGAGAAAAAAATAGAAAAATATCAGGCAGAAGAAGCGCGTCGAAGGGAGGCATTGGAGAAAGGTGAGCCAGTGCCTGCTTTTGGTGGTTTTGAAGAAGGCCTTGGATTTGAACAGATAGATGCTTTTGATGGTTCTTCAAATATAATAGGCAATACCAATTATGATCAGGAGGAAATGGGGGAGTTTTCAGAAGGACTCACAGATTCCTTTGATCCGGAATATGGTATGGGATATGAAGGAAATGAAGCCGGATTCTCAGATAATCCTGATTTTATTAACGAGAATAATTTAGATGCCTATAACGAGGGCAATTTTGAGAACTTAGATGGTGATCCTGCAATGGGACAGGAGATGACTGATGGTATTGGCAATCAGGGAATGCAGTTTTCTGATGAAGATATCGATCCCGGAATGCAGCAGATTGAAGAAACTGTTCAGGAGCCGGAGCCGCCACAGATCAATCTCGAAGAGATACAGGCACAGATTGATGAACAGATAAGAATGGCGGAAGAGCAGGCTAAACAGATTATCGATAACGCTAATGCTCAGGCTAACGAAATAGCGAAAAATGCTGAAACCCTTAAGAATCAGGCTATCGAAGAGGGCAGGAATGCCGGTTATGAAGAAGGCAAGAGAAAAGCTGAGGAAGAAATCGACCAGATGAAGGCAGCCGCTGAAGCAGAGATAGCTGAGGAAAGAAAAAAACAGCAGGCGGATTTTCAGCAGCTGATTGCCAGTATCGAACCGGATATGGTGGATACTCTGACTCAGATTTATGAGCATGTTTTTAATGTTGATCTTAGAGAGAACAAAGATATAATTCTTCATCTCATAAGAACAACTCTTGGTAAGGTTGAGAGTGGATCAGATATAATATTGCATATTTCTTCAGATGATTATGACCTTGTGATTGATGAGAGGGCTACTCTTGATGAAGCAATGGCGTCACCTAATTCAACGCTTGAGATTATTGAGGATCCTCTGCTAAATGAAAATGAGTGCATAATAGAATCTGACGGCGGTGTATTTGACTGCTCTCTTGGCGTGGAGCTTTCGGAACTTTCAAGAAAGTTAAAGCTTCTATCTTTTGACAGGAGTAAACGCTGATGGCAAATGGACTTATTGATTATTCTAAATACAAAAAAGTAGCTAATAATATGTTCTACAGGGTTCGCGGTAAGGTGGTGAATGTAGTAGGGCTTACTATTGAGTCGGCAGGACCTGAGGCTAAGATGGGTGATATCTGCTACATCTATTCCAAGAAAAAGGACGGAGAGGGTACTGCCAGGCCTTCCGGCAGAGGAACTATGGCCGAGGTGGTAGGCTTTAAGGATAATCATGTTCTTCTTATGCCCTATGAGAATATAAGCGGCATAGGTAATGGCAGTATTGTTGAAAATACTGATTCGCCTTTAAGAGTTAATGTCGGAGAGGGTCTTCTTGGTAAAACCCTTGATGGCCTTGGCAGAATAGATGGAACCAACTATGGAAAAGGGACCATGCTTGAAAATGGTATAGCTTATTCTGTAGAGAATCAGCCGCCGGACCCCATGACCAGAGATCCTATATCCGATGTTTTGTCCCTTGGAGTTAAGGCAGTTGATGGCCTTTTGACAGTTGGTAAGGGACAGCGAATCGGTATTTTTGCAGGTTCAGGTGTTGGCAAATCAACACTTATGGGTATGTTTGCCAGAAATACCAATGCGGATATAAATGTTATCGCTCTTATAGGAGAGCGTGGAAGAGAGGTAAGAGAGTTCATTGAGCGTGACCTTGGACCTGAGGGAATGGCGAGATCGATAGTTGTTGTGGCGACTTCAGATAAGCCTGCGCTTGAGAGACTTAAGGCAGCTAAGACCGCTACCTCAATCGCTGAATATTTCAGGGATAAGGGAAAAGATGTTCTTCTTATGATGGATTCTCTCACACGTTTTTCCATGGCGCAAAGAGAGATAGGCCTTGCAAGTGGTGAGCCGCCTGTTTCAAGAGGATATCCGCCCAGCGTGTATGCCGAGATGCCTAAACTCCTTGAGAGAGCGGGTAAATCCAGAAATGGTTCAATAACAGGACTTTATACAGTACTTGTAGATGGTGATGATTTTAATGAACCTATCACAGATACCGCCAGAGGTATTCTTGATGGTCATATAGTTTTAAACAGAAAGCTTGCTCAGAAAAATCATTATCCTGCTATCGATGTGCTTGCAAGTATTTCCAGATGCATGAGCGCAATTGCTCCCGCCGAGCAGAAGCGTGCAGCCGGAAAACTTAAGAATGTACTTGCGACCTATGCAGATGCAGAAGACCTGATAAATATCGGAGCATATAAGAGTGGAGCCAATAAGAGCATCGATTACGCTATATCCAAGATAGATGCGGTTAATAATTTTCTTATGCAGGAAACTGATGAGAAATTTACTTACGAAGAAGTGTGCGCCCAGCTTACAAGTATGTTTAAAGAATAATTAAGAGGTTTTATATGGCAAGATTCAACTACAGGCTCCAGGGAGTTTTGAACCTAAGACTCCAGCAGGAGGAACAGGTGAAAATGGAATTTGCCCAGGCCTCTAAAGAGCTGAATGATCAAATTGAAATATTAAACGGACTGATCGCTACCCGTGATGATTTTATACGTGAAGGGTATGAACTAAGAAATGCAAACGTGATGGATGTCCGGCAAATAGTTGACAATAATTATTATCAGAGACAGATGGATGTAATTATAAAGGATCAGGAGGTTAAGGTTGATTCCTACCGCGCCAAATTTGAGGTTGCAAGAATGAAACTCACCAGGGCGGTGCAGGAGAGAAAAATGCAGGAAAGGCTAAAAGAGAAGGCCTTTGAGCAATTCGTTGAAGAAGAAAAAGAAGCGGAAGCTAAAGAGGTCGATGAGAGGACCAGCTTTACATACACTCAGCGTAGCAGAGAGGAAGAGTAATGGCAGAAAAAGCAGAAAAGCAGAAAACTGAGGCACCGGCTGAACCCAAACCGATTGATCCGGATAAAGAAGCCAGACAAAAGCTGAAGGAAGACAAAAAAGCTTTAAGGCAGGAAATGAAGGAACAGCGTAAGGCAGCAAGGCTAAGGGAAATAGAACTGGCTGAAAGAAACGCTGAGCTAAACGGAGATGATTCCGGCAGCGTGGCTACGCTTATAGTTACCTGTGTGATCATTCTGGTATGGATAGCAATCATGTTAATGCTGATAAAGCTTGACGTTGGTGGTTTTGGATCTAATGTCCTGGCACCAATCATAGGTGATGTACCGGGGCTTCAGGCTATACTCCCGGAGGGAAGTTATACTCCGGTAGCTCAGAAAAAGGCTGAGGAAGCAGCCAACACACCTATCGTAAATCCCGTAGATGAAAAGCTTGCTAACAGCCTTGATGAGGCTAATCTTTATATCAAGAGACTTGAGGAAGAGCTTAGAAAAGAAATGGAAGATAACACCGCTCTTCAGGAGGAAAACGAAAAATTACAGGCAGAAGTCGAAAGACTGCAGCCTTTTGAGGAAGAACAGGCAAAGCTTGAGCAGGAAAAAGAGGATTTTTATAAAAACATTGTCTATGCTGATAATGCACCTACCCCTGAGGAGTACCAGAAGTACTACGAAATGATAGAGCCTGATGTGGCTGCTCAGATATATGCACAGATAATTCAGGGAAGTGCTGATGATGTCGAGCTTGAGCAGTATGTAAAGGCTTATTCATCCATGAAGCCTAAAGAAGCAGCAGCCATTTTTGATTCAATGGTTGAGAATGATACGGGTGATGCAGTCAGGCTTATTTCTAAAATACTTGGTGAGATGACTGCTGAGAACCGCGGAGCAATCCTTGATAAGATGACTGAGGAATATGCAGGAAAGGTTACGGATTACATGGAGCCAGCTGCTCATAAAGCCACGGTTTCAGGAGTGGGAAACAGTAATTGACAGATTTCCGAACGCTGTTCTTATTGCGTTTGGGAAAATATGATATGTAGTTTATAAAATTTTAATTTTTTTCGGCCATGTGGGTAAAGTTTTTTCCTGCATGGCCGATATATGTTGTGTAAAGCTATGGGGATAGTGTACCCATATTGTATTTTGTATGAAAGGAGGAAGTGAATTTGATTACAAATGCGATTCCGGGAATTACAAACATAAATGCATTGGTTAATACCGCACCGACAAAAGGAATTGCTGCATCAAAGGAGCAGACTGCAGATTTTTACAAGACCCTGAACAATGCCAATACTCAGAAGCAGGCATCGGCCATATCATCATCGATAGCAAAAACTCTCACAAATACAGGAGCTGTATATGAAAATAATAAAAATACCGCTGCTTATGAGAGAACTCAGGATTTGAAGCAGTCACAAAATGTATCAGGAGAAAATGCTAATTCTCAGAACGTTAACAGAACTGATACAACCAGGACCGCTGAGAACAGAGGAGCTGCTGAAAATTCAAGGGATACAGGAGAAGAAGTAAAGGATGTAAGAGAAGCAGCTGAAGTTCCCGAGGAAGTTATAGATCAGACAGAGGAACAGGAAGTAGTTGCTGAAGTTTTCATTCCGATTCCTGAAAATCCCGAGGGAGACGGGGCAGTACAGGTGGTAGATGAAGCACTGACAGCTCTCGAACAGGCGATGCTCGATGATAGCAGACAACTTATGCAGCAGCTTGCTGACACACTTGGCATGAGCATCGAAGATATCGAGAATGCCATGGCAACATTAGGGCTGACTAATGTAGCAATCCTTGATCCCACTAATCTCACGCAGATTATCGGAGAAGTTACAAATGCTGATGATGTGATGGCTATTGTAACCAATGCAGATCTTTACCTCAACGTGCAGAATATGCAGGATGCGGTTGATACCACAAGACAAAATCTTATGGAAGAGTTTAACCTTACAGAGGAAGGATTAAGCTCGGCACTGCAGAATTTCAACGAGAGCCTTGCAGAGAAAGAAGCACAGAGCCAGATTCTTGCAGCTGCAGAGGAAAATGTTAATGCTAAGAACCCAGCAACCTTTGAAACACCTGCTGCAACACTTCAGACAGAAGCGGTCAGACTTGATATCACAGGCGGTGAAGGTGTCATCAAAGAAGTTACATCTGAAGTAGCAAATAATGAAGTTATGGCAGAAGATGTTTCCGCTTCAGAAAACTTGAGAGGCAGGGGAAATGATGCAGAAGTTCCTGACTTTACTCTTAAGGTGGAAGCGCCTGTTGCAGAACAGGTAAAGAGCAGAGAAACCGGTAGTGAAAACAGCCAGAACAATGACAACAGTAATCTCCAGCAGAATACAGACGGCTCAATGTACAATCAGGTAATGAACCAGATATCATCCTCACTCTCTGAGGTAGTTGAGACTGAAAGCTATGGGCAGATGGCAAGGGTAGGCACTCAGGACATTATGGATCAGATAACCGAGTTCATTAAAATGAATGTTAAGGCTGATTCAACAACAATGGAGATGCAGCTTCATCCCGCAAGTCTTGGTAATGTGAATGTAATAATTGAAGCGGCAAGAGATGGTAATGTAGTTGCGAAATTCCTGACACAGAATGAGGATGTAAGAGCAGCTATTGAGAGCCAGCTTCAGCAGCTTCAGGATAGATTAAACGAACAGGGCGTAAAAGTAACCGCAGTTGAGGTTACTGTTAATGCGGGAGCATTTGATCAGACACTTAATGACAGCCAGAGTCAGAGAGAGGATGATCAGGATGCGCAGGAATCAATCAGAAAGCCCATGAGAAGAATAAGGCTGGATGATCTTACAGCAGAGGACTTTGAAGAAATTGACGAGGAAGATCAGCTCACAGCAGAGATGATGGCTATCAATGGTAACACAGTAGACTTCTCAGCATGACAAATTGTCGGAGGTGACAAAATGGGAGTAAATGCAGTAATTGAAAACGGTAAACTTGTTGATACCTCAAACAAAGTCGAAGATGCCAAAAAAGCGGCTGCTTCCAATCAGGGTTATGACAAAAATGCGTTCATGAATATTCTTTGTGCACAGATGAAATATCAGGATCCCTTAGAGCCTACTTCCAACACAGAGTATATTAACCAGTATGCGACCTTCACTCAGGTAGAGCAGATATCCAATATGGCTGAAGCGTTCTCAATGTCCAGAGCGTCAGATCTTGTAGGAAAAACTGTAATAGTGACGAATGAAGGCGGCGAGAAGGTTCAGGGTAAGGTTGATTACGTGACCTACAAGAGCGGAGAGGCATATCTTAACATCGATGGTACAGACTATAAGATGGATGATGTCAATTCCGTTGCGGATACACATTTTGCTGAAATCCATGATCAGGCAGATGACCTTGATACATTGATGAGCAAGTTCCCTGCATTTGAAAATATGGTATTTACCGATGCGCAGAAGGTATTCGATGCTTATGATTTTTACAAGCAGATGGATGCGGATGCGATTGCTCTTATTGATAAGAAGGACATCGAGAAGCTTGAACAATATTATCTGAAGGCGAAAGAACTTCTTGAAGAAGCACAGAAGAACGACGCTGAATATCAAAAGAACAAAGCAGCAGAAGATGCTAAAAAGGCAGAGGCGATTACGGAAGATAAAGATGCTTCCACAGATAGCGGAACAGATGAAAACGCAGCGACAGCACAGCAGCAGTAAGGATTCTTTATTTGCCAATTATTAATTTTTATTAAATATTGTTGATATGCCTTAATTATATGACTTATGTGCCGAAATATAAATCGGCAGAGCAAATAAAGGCTTAGTGTTTTGTTTATAGAAAGGAGTAAGCCGTGACAATAGATAAAAGCGGATTCCTTTCAATTGAACAGGTTCAGGGTAAATACCTTGGTCAGACTGAAAAGGTCAGAGGCGGGAATACCAATATTCAGAATTCTGATTTTGGAAAAATCCTTTCTCAGATCGAAAATAATCAGGCAGGCGTTAAATTTTCAAAACATGCCTCCAACAGACTAAGTGACCGCAACATTGAGCTTACACAGGATCAGATGAACCGCCTGAATAATGCAAGAAATCAGGCCAATGCGAAAGGAATAAACGAATCACTCATCCTGGTTGATCAGCTTGCCTTCATCGTTAATGTTAAGAGCAACACAGTTGTAACGGCGATGGATAGCCAGGAAACTGGCAACAACGTTTTCACCAATATAGACGGAGCGGTAATCGCATAGGTTCTACTAAAGAGAAGAATGAATGAAAAATGACCGGACCGAGGCTGAAGGGCAGTCAGCCGCAAGCTTACCGGAAGTGGTAAGTGTCTAAGGAGGCCATGAATTCCCGACTGACAGAAGGAATTCAATTTTCGTTTCCTTTCTTTTCATTCCCTATCGGAAAATAGAATATGTGTGCCGTCCCCGAAGAGTGCTTAATTGTACTCGGTTTTTCAGGAGGACATGCCTTATGATGAGATCACTTTTTTCTGGTGTAGCAGGACTTAAGACCCACCAGGTCAAGATGGATGTTATTGGTAACAACATCGCTAACGTTAACACCACATCCTTCAAGTCACAGTCTATCACCTTCAGTGATTTGATGTATCAGACTTCACAGCGTGCATCAAGAGCTACCGAGAGAGTCGGTGGTACAAATGCCCGTCAGATCGGTCTCGGTGCTAAGTCAGGCGCAATTGCTACAGCAATCACACAGCAGGGTGCAACAGAAACGACAAATAATCCCTTCGATATGCGTATTACCGGCGACGCTTTCTACGTAGTAAACAATGGTAACCAGACAATGTTTACAAGAGATGGTTCCTTCTACGTAGACGGTGCAGGAAACCTCGCAATGCAGTCAACAGGATACTTCGTATATGGCTGGTCTGCACAGGAAGATCCTGAAACCGGAGCAATCACAGTTAATACAAACGGCGGTGTTGGAAAACTGTCAATTATGACACCTGAGAATATGACATATCCGCCGGAAGGAACAACAGAAGCAGTAGTAAGTGGAAACATCGACGCTCATGATACAAATATCACAAGTGATACAGGAAAAACAGTATCTCTTGAATTCTATGATAACCTTGGTTATCTCTACACTGCTAAATTCGCAGTCCGCGACGTAGAAGGTGTTGAACATGCTTATACCATGACTCTTGATGATATCCTTGATTCAAACGGAAATACAATCGGTGCAGATAAGCTGAGTAATGTCAGGTTTACGAATCAAGCAAATGAAGAACCAATAACTTACAACATCCTGGATGATCATACAAAACTTATAAATACCACTAATTATTCTGCGATAGTTGGACAAACGTATACAACATTTAAGAACGCATCAGGTTCTACAGCGTACACTAAGGTGCCTACAACAGGAATTATACAAGATCTAAATGATAGTTTTCCGGGCTTTTTATATAATGTATATGGGAATGAAGCTTCAGGTGCAAATGCTACAAACTATTATGAAATAGCTGAAGACGGATCTATGACTATATATAAAGTTAATCCAGGAACCAACGCTACGGCAAATCTTGCGCCTTACTATCTAGCTCGAAAAACCGACTCGATGTTTACATATGCTTCGCCAGATGGAGATACGACTTCTATTGCTAAGACAGGTAACTGGGCTGATCTTGCAGATAATTCTGATCCAGCCAATCCTGATCCTAAAAAGAAAGTCCTTCAAGACATGTTTATGCTTACAGATGCAAATATGACTGCTATAGAAGCATTGAATGAACCAAGTTATGTTATTTCTAATGATGGAATTAGTAAATTGACTATAACTGGTTATGTTACTGGCAACAAGACATATGATACAAATAATGTTGTAATTACAAGTAATGGTTTAAGCAAAGCATATATTAAAATTGGTACGGGGGCCAAAAAAGAGATTAAGAAAGAAGGATCAATAACTGATCTAACTTCAGATATTAGGCAAGCATTAGGACTTGATGGGAATGAATTTAATACATCTTCTGCAAGATATACTATAGATACGGAAAATACTCCACCTACTGTAAGCTATAAATATCCAGATACAACTGTCGATATTGGACCGTTTGAAAATGATAGAATTTATGCGGTTGATAAAAAGAATGCACCAGCAGGAAGTATTCTTTTTAGAAATTTGAAGACTGATAAAACGGTTACCGTAAGTGAAAGCGGTACCGTGGGTAGCTTGGGATCATCTGTAAAAGGAATTCTTGAAGCTGTTTATGGTTATGTACCTTCTGATGATGATGTTACATATTCATTAACTGGAAATGGAGCCAATTTCCAGGTAGGAGTAAAAGATAATTCTGATATAGGTGGACCTTATGGCATAACCGTTTCAACGAAGGAATTAAATATTCTTGTTGAAACTCCGCCACAGATGACCGAAACAACAGCTACTTTTATTAACCAAACAGATGACTCTAAGCTGTACGAGAATATTCCAAGATCTGGTTATGTATCAGAATTATATGACGCTACCCTTACACATGATTTCTTTGAAGATGTTTATGGGTATACCCCTGATGCAGGTGCAACAGATTATGAAAATCTTACTTATAATATTCTTGAAAATGGAACATTACAGATAATCAAGAATTATATAGGAATGACTTATAATGAAAAAACAGGAGCTATTGAAACTCCAACTGAGAAGATTACACTTCAGTTCATTAAAGATAGTTTGATAGAAAATGATGTGGACCTTATGGGCGGCTTCACAAATGTAAATTTGGATCTTTCCACAACTACAAACTATAACACAATGGCAACCTCCACAATCGGAGCAGTAAAGGGAGATAAGGACAGTCTTAAGACCGGACGTGCAGTTGGTGAGATGAATGGTGTCACAATCAGCAAGGACGGATCAATCTACGCTACATATTCAAATGGACAGACAAAACTCCTCGGACAGATAGCTACAGCAGAATTTGCCAATGCATCAGGTCTTGAGAAGAACGGTGACAACCTCTACACACAGACCCTCAACTCCGGCGAAGCTACAATTCAGGATGTAACAACAGACGGTGGCTACATCACAACCGGTGTTCTGGAAATGTCCAATGTAGACCTTTCAAGTGAGTTCACCAGCATGATCACCACACAGCGTGGATTCCAGGCAAACAGCCGAATCATAACAGTATCAGACACACTCCTTGAGGAGCTTACAAATCTGAAGAGATAAAAGTAATCGCTTAGCGATGTGCAGAACACTTGGCGAGGTATTTTCGAGCCTAGTGTAATGTCATACAGTGTAGGTAATTTCGAGCTTAGCGTACTACTTTGTTCTGGCGAAGGCTTTAGCCTGAGAGCAGAACTTCATATTAGATGTATCGCACTTATCGAGGGGGAGAAGTGCAGAGTACATATAAAGGGCGCTCATCCGAGCGCCCTTGTGAATTATATGAAAATGTTTTAGCATTTATAAAGGACCATATTTTGATTTATATTTAGCAAGTTCTGCGTCTTTTTCAGCAATGACGGAATTCTGATCAGCAATAGTAGAATCCTTCTCTGCAATAATAGCATCTTTTTCTGCTATGATGACAGCAGCTTTAGCATTTGCTTCATCTATAGCGTCTTGGCGAACATTCTGTAAATGGAGTTCTTCATTATATTCAAATATGCTCATTTCCTGTACCTCCGCTCGATGCTTCATAAGAAAATCCACTAAAATACCTTCACTAATGCATTCATCAACTGCCTTTTCTACAGCATCCTCGATTACCATAATCTTAGCATATGCTCTGATTTTTGCAACGAAGACAGAGTAATCGTTGAGTGTCTTGCAGGCATGCATAATATCGGGATTGTGATTTTTGTTTATGTTGATGACTGTGACTACTAATTCCAATTCTGGTGTTGGAAGAGGTTTCTCATATTGATCTGACAGTCTGTAAGTAGATATATCATCATCCATATCTTCACCATTGTAGAAAACTACAAATCTGGGAGCAGGAATTTTAATTACTTTTTTCTTGTATAAGTCATCTCGAACGATCATTCCAGCAATTATCTTTGATACATAAAGCAGAAATCTTAGAGGCATATTTCCGCATTCCGTACTTTGATGCTCATATAGATTTAGCTCAAAACTGAAGATGAACGAGATATCATTTTTCATCTTCATATAGACACCTTCCTCAAGGGTGTTAATCTCTAAATCATCTACGTTTACATAATTGGTGTTGTTGACGGCATTGTATAAGGATAAGAGTTCTTCCTTGCGATTAAAAAGCATTCTGAAAACAGAATCTTTATATTTACTATTTACTTTTAATGTGTTATTCAATTTTTCCTCCATGTTGGTTCAATTTTTTATCAGAAAACCACACAAGGATTTAGAAATAAAAAAATGAGTTGTTAGTTTTAAAATATTCTATATAGGATAAAAAAATAAAAAGGAAAAAATGGGAGATGCTCCCTGGAAAACCTATATGGTTTTCTGATAGATAATCATAATAAAACATGAATATAACAATGTCAATAAATAAAATGATATTTACTTACTAAAAAAGGATGAACGGTGTCACAGTAAGTAAGGACGAAACAATCTACGCAACATATTCAAACATCCACACTTGCTCCTTGGACAGATTGCAACAGCAGAATTTGCTAATGCATCAGGTCTTGAGAAGAACGGTGACAACCTCTACACACAGACCCTTAACTCCGGCGAAGCTACAATTCAGGATGTAACAACAGACGGTGGCTACATCACAACCGGTGTTCTGGAAATGTCCAACGTAGACCTTTCAAGTGAGTTCACCAGCATGATCACCACACAGCGTGGATTCCAGGCAAACAGCCGAATCATTACAGTATCAGACACACTCCTTGAGGAGCTCACAAATCTGAAGAGATAAGTAATCACTTAGCGAGGGGGGAGATAAGTGAATAACATAAAAAATGGCGCGTGCTTAGCGTCATTTTTTATTACTACTATGCTTCAATATTATTGTCAGAATGTTTAGACCTGTATTCTTCGAAAAGCTTTTCTCTATAATCAGAATCGAAGCTCGCCTTCTTTACATCATCGTCACGATTATTGCTGTATAGCCAGGAATACAAATCATTGGTAAAATCGATTCCTCGTTTTATTCCTTCCTGTACTCCTCGCTGTTCTGCGCCTTGCATCTCCATATCGTAAAACACAGTATTAAGTTCGCTTTCAAATGTCATACGCTGTACCTCCCTATCCTGTGAAAAAATTTCTGCATCTTCATATATGTTTTTTATGAAGGGACTATTGCTGGTGGCATCGTATACGGAACGATTATTGATATCTGCAATAATTGCCAAGATAGCAAGCAGTTCAAGATCTTCATCTTGATTATAGGTCTTGTTTAAAAACTGTTCAAGGGCTTTATCCAGCTGAACAAATGCAATCTGTCTAAGCAGCGGAAACTCCATTCCGGTATCACTTGTGGCTGTTTTGATTCTGTGAATGTATCTGGTGCTATTAAATTCTTTGAATGCTTTTGGGCTGTTTTTCATAAGGATTACAACAACAGCGCTTTTTACATTTTTGTAGTTGACAGTATCCTTTTTTCTGCAGTCTGCTGAATATAACATCATGAGCATTCTGGAGGAATGGATGTCTGCACGATTAAAAATGAATTCTTGGGCAACAGATTGAAATTCGAGATTGGCATATCGACCGTCAGTTATCCATGAACTCATGTCAAAAATGAGTCTTTTTGATTCCATGTTGTCAAGAAGTGTTTCATTTGATGCAGGACTTTTTGTTACAAGAGTGTCATCTTTCATTATTCTCTGCATCAGAAAATCGAATCGCTCAGGATGAAGATCTGGTGAAAAGATTCTTTTTGCCATTACATCAGTTGTAAGAGGGACTAAAGCGTGACCATCTACAATTGATACCAAAAGCTTTTTGATATCTGGAGAGAGGTCCATATTGTTAATTATCTCTGCACGCAGAGAAATATTATTGTTGTTTTGTGTCATGTATTTCCTTTCGTATTTTTTCAGATTTCAGTAAATTTCTTTTGCAAAAAGATAATAGTGAAAATCAAATGAATGAAATTCATCTGTCGCATTAGAATAATGCTTGGACAAAATATCATAAAATCAAAATTGACACAAGAGAAGATTTCTTAAGATTTCTTTAATGAAAATAAATTACATATATAGCGATAAAATATGAAATAAAATTACATATAGTAGTCAAATTTAAACTGGTTTTAGGATGGAATATCTAAAATCAAAATAAACAAACAAGAAAAAAACTTTGAATTAAAAAAGTAAAAGCGTATAGGCACAAATGCTGTCAAAACTATTTTAATAAATTACGAGATGTTGTATAATTGAAAATAAAGTATGCACAAGATATAGCATGTAAAAATATTTCAAAAAAAAGAAATAAAATGTGAAATAAAAATACAAGACCCTTCTTTTTGCGGAATATTGTGCATCAAAATAATGAAAAACCATGATAAAATTGATTTATCATAGTTGATTCTGTAATTATTTTGATGTTTTGCCACTTTTTTTCGAAAAATATTTTCATGAAGAAACTGGCGTATATAGAGGAGATTGGCTGTGATTGAGGTAACCAGACTGGATGGCCGCATTATTTTGGTCAATGAGAATCTGATAGAAACTGTTGAATCAACTCCGGATACTGTTGTCTTAATGGCTAACGGACGTAAGTTTATTGTTAAGGAATCATTATCAGAGATAATGAAGAGATGCAATGAGAGAAGTGGCGTACAATGTGAAGCACCACTTGTATCTACAGGAGAGATGGCTGTGCAGAGCCGCATTAGTGAAGCAATGCACAGATGACAGCTGATTATAGTACTTCAGAAGGTATCGTGATATTAAATTGAGGGGGTAACTAAGTGGATATAGCGTCATTACTCGGTGTAGTACTTTGTTTCATATTCATGATTTTGAGTATCGTATTTGGTGCAGGTATTACCGGTGTTAAATACTTCGTGGATGCGCCTTCTGCGATGATCACATTTGGAGGAGCTTTCATGGCGGTTCTGGCTTCCAGAACAATGCCCAGCTTTATAAGCGGACTTAAATCCTACACACTTATTTTTAAGGCGCCGGCTGATGATACTAAGGCAGTAATAAAGCAGATCATTGATCTGTCCAATACCGCCCGTAAGGAAGGTCTTCTTGCACTTGAGGAAGCTGCCAGTAACATAGAGGACCCTTTCATGAAAAAGGGAGTTGGTCTTATAGTCGATGGTACTGAGCCTGAGCTTGTAAAGGCTATATTAGAGGCTGAGATAGATGCTATGTCTGAGAGACATAAAGAGAATTACACATTCTTCGCGGATGTTGCAGGTATGGGACCTTCCTGGGGAATGATCGGTACACTTCTTGGACTGGTTCTTATGCTTCAGAACATGTCAGATCCGTCTTCAATCGGACCGTCCATGGCCGTTGCTCTTATTACTACATTCTATGGCTCAGTTCTTGCTAACTGGTTCTGTTATCCTGCTGAGAATAAGCTTAAGGCAAGAGATAATGCAGAGTATACTCTTAAAAGTATTGTTATTGAGGGACTTTTGTCTATACAGGCAGGTGAGAACCCTCGTGTTACTGAGGAGAAGCTTAAATCATTCCTGTCACCTGCTAACAGAGCAGCCTATGAGGCAGAGAATGGTTCCAGCGATGGGGGTGGAGAGTAATGGCTAAAAAACCAGAGGAGATTAAGCCTGGTCTACCGGCCTGGCAGGGTACTTTCGGTGATCTGATGAACCTTCTCCTTTGCTTCTTCGTTCTTTTGTTCTCCATGGCTACCATGGACGCGCAGAAATTTGAAGAAGTGGCATCCTCCTTTAGCTCGGCCTTTGGCATTTTTAGTGGTGGTGAAGCCGCGTTGGGGAAGGGAGCACTGGTAGGAGATGGTATTTCGCAGCTTAACGAATTGTCCAATTATATTATTTCTATGGGTATTTCACAGTCCGGTTCACAACAGGAAGAAGTCACTGACACCAAGGGTGAAAACGCCAGTGAAAATGGCGGTGCCGGAGTAAATGAAGAAGGCGACAATGCCGGAATGATGCCCAGTGAGGGCTCTGAAGGTACAGGAGAAGATGGCAACGCTGCGGGCTCTGGTTCTGAGGGAGACCTTGAAAATGCAGGTCAAGAGAGTGAACCGGCGAGCGCCGAGGAGACACAGGAAGCAGCAGAAGCGGAACAGCTTAAGGCTTCTGAGAGCCTGGCTGCTGAGATAAGTGAATCTCTTGATGCTATGGATCTCACCAAGCAGATTGATGTAAATTTCACCAGTCAGTTTGTACAGCTCACACTTCAGGGAGCTATCCTTTTTGATACGGGTGAAGCGACACTTAAGGATGGTGCAAATGTAATTCTTGACAAGGTTGGTTCGGTACTTGAGAGATATGCCGGAGGCACAATAGAAATAGAGGGACATACAGACAATGTTCCCATGCACAGATCCTATGGAAAGTATACAAATAATGATGAGTTAAGTGATGGAAGAGCACTTTCAGTATTTTATTACCTGATGGAAAATACCAGTCTTGAGCCATCAAATCTGAAGCACTCAGGACGAGGTGAATATGAACCTGTTGCTGATAATTCAACACCAGAGGGACGTGCCAGAAACAGACGAGTTGAGATAAGAATTTATAATCCGCTAAGTCCTATGTATTAAGGAGAAAAATAAATGAAAAAGAACCTGCTTGCAATTATCATTTTAGCTTTACTTTTGGTTAATACCGGTATGACAGGCTTTATGATGCTTACAGTTATGACCACTAATAATCAGGCTGTTGCTCTTATAGGAGATATAGCAGCTGCGCTTCAGATTGAGGCTAACGGTGGAGAGAACGGACAGGGATTTTCCGGATCAGCAACGGGTAATGTTGATATCGCCAATGTTGATTCCTACTCAATTCCGGATATGACAATTACACTTAAAGATAGTGGCGATGGAAAGACTCACTACATGCTTTGTACAGTGGTTCTTTCCCTTGATAAATCAAATGAAGATTATGCTACATATGGTACAGCAGAATCCATTGTTACATACCAGGATATGATCAAGTCCAAGATTTCATCGGTAATTGGTTCATATACACTTGATGAAATCCGCGAACATGAGGATGACGCCAAAGCTACTATTCTTGAAGAGATTCAGGAATTGTTTGGATCAAGGTTCATATATGATGTGAACTTTACAGGAAACGTATATCAGTAATTTATTGGGGAGTATGAAAAGAGTTTATTATGTTTTTGTTTTGGTGTAAAAGTGAGGTGATCTACGCTTGAGTGAAGTATTATCACAGAATGAGATAGATAATCTACTGGCGGCTCTGAATACCGGTGAACTCGACGTAGATCAAATGTCTGCTGCGGACGAGAAAAAGGTCAAGGATTACGACTTTAAACGACCGGCCAAGTTCTCTAAGGAACACTTAAGAACTCTGGAGATGATCTATGAACATTATGGAAGACTGTTGTCAACAACGCTTCCGCTTTATCTTAGAAAAAACGTACAGGTTTCAGTTGCAAACTCTGAGACGGTTACCTACTCGGAGTTCAGTAACGCACTTAGTAACCCTGTTATTTTGGGAATTATCAACTTCCTTCCATTACAGGGAACAATAATACTAGAGCTTCAGGCAAATATAGGATTTGCATTTATAGACAGAATGCTTGGCGGAGAGGGACAGGGCCTTGATAAGACCAGACCTTTTACAGATATTGAGATTCCGCTTATAGAAAAGCTTATAACCATTTGCATGCAGCTTATGGTTGAGCCCTGGGAGAACGTTCTGGCGATAAATCCTATCATGGAGCGTATAGAGACGAATCCACAGTTTGCGCAGGTTATATCACCTACTGATATGATTGCGATCGTGACACTTAATATTAAGATTGGTGATGTGGAAGGACTTATGAATATCTGTCTTCCCTACTTTACTTTGGAGAGTGTCATGGATAAATTGAATACCAAGTTCTGGTTTTCAACTATGCAGAAGCATGATGATGATACATACGGGGATCATCTGGAGGCTTTGGTCAGACACGTAGATGTGCCTGTTAAAGCAATTCTTGGCAGATGTAATGTATCAGTTAGCGATTTTGTACAGCTCCAAAGGGGCGATATTATAAGACTTGATAATCAGGTTAACAGTGAACTTCAGGTATATGTGGGAGATATTTACAAATTCACCGCATTACCGGGAACTACAAAAGATAAGTATGCCGTCAGAATAACGTCGGTAGTAAGAGAGGAGGAAGAGTAGCAGCATGGATGGAATGCTTTCACAGGAAGAAATTAATGCACTGCTCGCCGGTATGGATACGTCAGGAGGTGGCGATGCCGGAGGTGGAGATGCACCAGCTGCAGAAGAGCCGGCAGGCGATGCTCCTTCAGGCGGCGGTGGCGGCGGCTTTGTGGCCGGAGAAATTGATGAGAGTCTTCTGAATGACGATGAGAAGGATGCGATTGGAGAGGTAGCTAATATCAGTATGGGTTCCTCTGCAACGACTCTGTATTCCCTTGTTAATCAGAAGGTTAATATCACTACGCCTCAGGTTGAGCTGGCAAATTGGAATACGGTTCTTAATAATTACGAAAAGCCCTGTGTATTTATTCAGATTAAGTACACGGTAGGTCTTGAGGGAACCAATATCCTTATTCTTAAGGAAAGAGACGTTATGGTCATCACTGACCTTATGATGGGTGGTGATGGAACTAATACAGATGGTGAAGTAGGAGAGCTGCAGTTATCTGCTATTTCTGAAGCAATGAACCAGATGATGGGTGCGGCTGCAACATCGCTTTCAACCATGATTGGTCAGAAGGTAGATATCAGTCCGCCGGAGGCAACACTTCTGGATATGATTGATGATGATCCCAGTGAGATATCAGAATTCCTGACAGGGACATTCTGCCGTGTTACCTTCAAGCTTCAGATTGGTGAGCTGGTGGATTCAACATTGATGCAGCTGTATCCTATCGACTTTGCTAAGAGTCTAAAGGATACCATCAGTACTGAATCAGCAGAGGATACTGCTTCTGCGGCAGTTCCGCCGCCGTCACCTGCACCTGCACCTGCTCCTGATATGGGAATGCCGACACCGGATCCTTCAGCTATGCAGGGTGGAATGGCAGGAATGGCAGGAATGCCGGGCATGGATCCTTCCATGATGCAGGGCATGCAGCCCCAGATGGGTATGCCTGGTATGGGAATGCCAATGATGCCTATGGGTATGCCGATGATGCAGCCTCAGATGATGGGTGCAAATGTGCAGCCTGCGCAGTTCCAGAGCTTTGCTCAGGGTAATCCTATGATGGCTGCAGGGGAGAACATTGGATTGATCAAAGATGTTCCTCTTGAAGTAACGGTTGAACTTGGAAGAACTGCCAAGGCCATATCGGACATTCTTGATTTTGCTCCGGGTACAATCATTGAGCTTGAAAAAGTAGCCGGTGAACCTGTAGATGTGCTAGTTAATGGTAAATTTGTAGCAAAGGGAGAAGTAGTGGTAATTGAAGAAAGCTTCGGTGTCCGTGTTACAGAAATTATCCAGTAATATTGGAAGGACTAAATAATGAATGTATCATCGGTATCGCAGCTTATTACGGTGCTTATACTATTTTTCCTGGTTTTGGCTGCGACCTATTATGTGACAAAATGGATTGCCAGATACCAGAAGCAGACAAATTATACTGCAAATATGGAGATCATGGAGACCTGCAGATTGTCTTCTTCCAAATATATGCAGATAGTAAGGGTTTCCAAAAAGTATCTGGTGATCGCAGTTTGCAAGGATACAGTAACTGTTCTCACGGAACTTTCTGAGGACGAGTATGATCCGCCGGATTTTAAGGCTAATGATCCGGTAGATTTTAGTAAGGAATTTGAAAAGGTTTTAGAGCGGTTTAAAAGCAAAAAGTAAAATGCAAATAGTTTTGACTTTTGATTTGTTCTAAGAAAATTTAGGTATGAAAAAAATTAGGGGAGTAATTGATTTAAGGCTGTTATTAAAGAGAGGCATTTCATTGTTATGCCTTTCTTTTGTAATGGCTTTTTGTATTTTTAATAGTGGTTCGGTTGATGTACATGCTACAACATCTTATGTTGATGATACTCACAACACAGACCCTACGGTTGACAGGGATACACATCTTACCGGAACCGATGGAGAGAGAACCAATATCACAGCGCCCGGTTCATCTAAGGATGCTGATGATCTCCAGGAACTTAATATAGCTAATACCGTTACGGTTACATATAACAATGGTAATGGTGAGCTTAATGGAGCGCTGAGAATTCTCATCACTCTGACACTTATAGGTTTGGCGCCGATTCTTTTGATAATGATGACTTCCTTTACAAGAATCATCATTGTCCTGCACTTTACAAGAGCAGCCATAGCTACACAGACATCACCTCCAAACCAGGTACTGCTTGGCCTTGCGCTGTTTCTGACTTTCTTTATCATGCAGCCGACTTTGAATGAGATCAATGAAACGGCCATACAGCCTTTTGATAAGGGAGAGATTTCGCAGCAGGAGTTCTTTGATACAGCCATGATTCCTATAAGAGATTTCATGTATGGTCAGACTCAGACCAAGGATGTCAGACTTTTTATGGAGATTGATAATATTGAGTGGGACGGGGAGCTTGATAGTATTCCCAATGCAGTACTTGTTCCAAGCTTTCTTATAAGTGAGCTCAGAACGGCGTTTATTATCGGATTTTTGATTTATATTCCGTTTATTGTTATTGATATGGTGGTTTCTTCAGTACTTATGAGTATGGGTATGATGATGCTTCCGCCTACCACAATTTCAATGCCCTTTAAGATTCTTTTGTTTGTTCTTGCTGATGGTTGGAATCTTATTATCGGAAGCCTTGTTAAGACGTTCTATTAAAAAGAAGGGAGTTCTTTATGACAGTAGATGACGTGACTGCCATTATGGCAAGTGGTTTGTTTATGGTAATCAAGATTGCTGTTCCTGTACTTTTGGTATCTCTGGTAGTGGGACTTTCTGTGTCCATATTTCAGACAGTAACATCAATTCAGGATCAGACACTTACATTCGTTCCTAAGATTATACTGACATTTGTGGCTCTGATGGTTCTGGGAAACTGGATGCTGACAGAATTATCCGGGTATGTTGTGAAAATGTGGTCGGATTTTTCTTTATATATACATTAGCGAGGGAATGAAGCTTTGATAGACTATACCTTTACCTATGGTGATTTGGAGATATTTCTGCTCATACTGGTAAGGGTGACAATGTTTGTTTATATTGCGCCTTTTTTCAGCATGAGTAATACGCCTCATCCCGTCAGAATAGGTTTTTCATTTCTATTATCGGTGCTTTTGTATGGATTGGTACCTGTGAATACGCTTGATTACAACACTATCTGGGGATTTACACTAATTGTACTGAAAGAATTTTTTACAGGTCTGCTGATAGGTTTTGCAGCACAGATATGTACATTGATATCCAATCTGGCAGGACAGATATCTGACATGCAGATAGGCTTGTCCATGGTTCAGGTTATGAGCCCCGGATCCAGGGAGAATGTAGCGGTATCTGCGGCACTTTATCAATATGCATTTATTGGAATGATGCTTGTAAGCGGATTGTACAGATATTTTATATCTGCACTGGTGGACTCGTTCAGACTTATTCCTGTCAACGGAGCAATATTTAATTCGGACAAGCTTTTAAATTCAATGCTTAAATTTGTCAGTGCTTATATGATCATTGGATTTAGAATATGTCTTCCGATTTTTATCGTTACTTTTGTAATGAATGTCATTTTAGGTATTCTTGCAAGAGTAGCACCTCAGATGAACATGTTCGCGGTAGGCGTTCAGCTTAAGATGATAGTTGGACTGTCTATGATGTATATAACAAGTATACTTCTATATAATGCATCGGATTTTATTTTTTCCAATATGCGGCAGCTTATGACGGAGTTTATAAATGATCTTATGTGAGAATCAGGAAAAACTGAATATTGGACTCATGATTTCCTATGATCTGCAGTTTTTTGCTGATGGTCCCGGTGGAGAAAAAACCGAGCAGCCCACGGCTAAGAAGCTTCAGGATGCCAGACAGGAAGGACAGGTGGCAAAGAGCCAGGAGATAGGTCATGCCGCCGGACTTATGGCGCTTTTTATCATGATCAGGGTCTTGTATCCGTATATGGGGACCAATTTTTCCAATACCTTCAAATATGTATATACGCAGATACCGGATATTATTGTGATGCATAATGGCAATATGCCATTTACTAATCTTAGGGTTATACTTACCCAAACGCTTTTGAGAATTCTTTTGACTGCAATTCCGTTTCTTGCGGTGGCTCTTATCATTGCATTTATCTGCAATGTAGTACAGGTAGGATGGAAGATCACCACAAAGCCATTACGTCCAAAGCTCAGTAAGCTTAATCCGATAAAAGGCTTTAAAAAGATTTTTTCAACAAGAAAAATCTTTGATCTGGTTAAAGCGATTGCCAAGATAGCTGTCATTGGTGTAGTTGTATATACATATTTTCTTAGTTATACAGCTTCAATATTTACTCTGTATGACATGCCTTTAAGACAGGGAATCGGTCTTATGGGTAATACCATAGTAGAGGTTGGCATCAGAATTGCTGCGGTATACGTTGTCATTGCTGCGATAGATTATGTATATCAGAAGCGCAAGTTCAGAAAAGATATGATGATGACCAAACAGGAAGTAAAGGATGAGTATAAGAATACTGAAGGAGATCCTCAGATCAAGGGACAGCAGCGCCGCCGAATGATGCAGGCATCCCAGAGGCGTATGATGCAGGAACTTCCCAAAGCAGATGTAGTCATCACGAACCCTACTCACTATGCGGTAGCAATATCCTATGATGCTGAAAAATATGATGCTCCCAGGGTTATAGCAAAGGGAGAGGGATATCTTGCCCAGAGAATCAAGGATATAGCCAAAGAAAACAATATAGAGATAGTAGAGAATAAACCTCTTGCCCGTATGCTTTATGCAAATGTTGATGTAGGTGAATTTGTTCCACCGGAGCTCTATCAGGCAGTTGCCGAAGTGCTGGCATTTGTATATCATCTCCAGGGTAAGGTGTGACCAGGTAAGCTGCTGCTCAGACAGCTCAGCACACCTGGTGAGATGAGCTTGAAAATATGTAAAGCTTTTAACTTCACATTAACTTCATTCTTGTGCCTAATTTTGTACTTGAATACAATATATAGTGTGCGATATACTAATTATGTATAAGTATAAATAATTGGGGAAGGGGGATGAATATGCTTGAAATTATCAGAAAGCGTGCATTTGATTATGGTGTGGCGCTGTATTTTGTTGCTGCAATCATCATGTTCATTGTGCCGATTCCCACATGGCTTATGGACTTTTTGCTTGCTTTTGATATGTCGCTGTCCTTTGTTATTTTGTTTACGGCGATGTTTTCAAAGGAAGTACTGGATATGTCATTCTTCCCGACAATCCTTTTGTTCACCACAATTTTCCGTATTGCACTGAATATATCGTCCACGAGACTAATCCTTACAGGCGGTGACGCAGGTAAGGTTATTGAGGTTTTCGGTTCATTCGTTGGTGCCGGAGATCTTATTATTGGTGCGATTGTTTATATTATTTTGATCCTTGTACAGTTTATGGTTATAAATAAAGGTTCTGAGCGTGTTGCTGAAGTATCAGCACGTTTTACATTGGATGCTATGCCCGGTAAACAGATGGCTATCGATGCAGATTTGAATACCGGAGCAATCACTGATCAGGAGGCAAAGGAGAGGCGTGAGAAGATTCAGAATGAAGCAAGCTTTTTCGGAGCCATGGATGGTGCTACTAAGTATGTAAAAGGAGATTCTACTGCCGGTCTTATTATTACTGCGGTAAATATTGTCGGTGGTATTCTCATGGGCGTTTTGAGGCAGGGAATGCCGATAACAGAAGCCCTTGATAAGTATTCTATTTTAACAATGGGTGACGGTCTTGTTAGTGCCATACCTTCACTTCTGGTATCTCTGAGCACAGGTATTCTTGTTACTAAGGGATCCAAGGAAGCGGATTTTGGTCCTGCACTTATTGGACAGCTATTTTCTGCTTCGAAGACTTTGTACCTTGTTGGCGGACTTATTGCAACACTGGGTCTTCTTACTCCGCTTCCCAATATTCTGTATCTGCCCCTTGGTGCAGTTATCGCAGGCCTTGGATTTTTCATGGACAGACACGAGAAGATTGCGGCTACAGAGGAAGAAGTCATGGCTGAGGAAGAGCAACAGGCTGAGGAGATAAGGCAGCCTGAGAACGTCACAAGCCTTCTTCAGGTGGATCCGATAGAGCTGGAATTTGGTTATGGTATTATTCCTCTGGCTGATGTCAATCAGGGCGGTGACCTTCTTGACCGAGTTGTAATGATCCGTAGACAGATTGCTCTTGAGCTCGGTACTGTTGTGCCAATCATTCGCCTGCGCGATAACATTCAGCTTAATCCGAATCAGTACATTATTAAGATAAAAGGTATTCAGGTAAGTGACGGAGAAATTCTGTTTGACCATTACATGGCAATGAATCCCGGTAATGTAGAGGAAGAGATAACTGGTATTCCTACCTTTGAACCATCTTTCCATCTGCCTGCAACCTGGATCACGGAGAGTCAGAGAGAGCGTGCCGAATCTCTTGGTTATACGGTAGTAGATCCGCCTTCAATCATTGCAACACATCTTACTGAGGTTATCAGAAATCATATCGCAGAGCTTCTCACAAGACAGGATGTTCAGAATCTTGTCAATAATCTGCAGGAGAGCAATCCTGCTCTGGTGGAAGAGCTTACGCCTAAGCTGATGAGTCTTGGTGAGATTGAAAAGGTATTGCAGAATCTTTTGGCAGAGGGAATCTCCATACGAGATCTGGTAACTATATTTGAGACTTTGGCTGATTATGCACCCTCAACCCATGACAGCGATATTCTTACGGAATATGTAAGACAGAGTTTGAGGAGAGCTATATCAAATAAATATTTTTATCCCGGTGAGACTACAAGTGTCATTACCCTTGATCCCAAGATAGAGCAGGAGATAATGCAGTCGGTTAAACAGACAGAGACCGGAGCTTATCTGACACTTGATCCCACGAGGACAAAGGCAATCCTTAAATCTGTAGGAGAACAGTCCAAGAAGCTTGAGGATGCCGGAATGATACCGATAATTATGACTTCGCCAATAGTGCGAATGTATTTTAAGAAAATGACAGAGGATTATTACAAGGATTTGATCGTACTTTCATACAACGAAGTTGAACCTAATGTAGAAATGCAATCTGTAGGAATGGTAACGGCATAATATGATTATAAAAAAATATACCGGAAAAACTGAATCAGAGGCTACAGAAATCGCAAAGAAGGAGCTGGGAGAAAATATTGTCATCATGAATGTCAGGCCCATGAAGAAAAGTGGACTTTTCGCTATTTTTTCTCCGCCCAAGATTGAAGTAACAGTGGCTCTTGAAGATGAGCCTTCAAAAGTGATGAGAGCTGTTAAGCCTGCAAAAGAGCAGAATAAAGCCGTAAGGCCGCAAAAGCCCCAGTCAATGGCAGACAAACTGCTAAAAGCCCAGGAACAGGGAGAGATTCCTCCGTTAAAAGTAACTCAGGTAGCGACTCCTGAGCCTGCAATTGCTCCGCCCAACGTAAGAGAGTTCTCTCATGCGCAGGATGAGAGCAGCGCTATAGAGGAAAAGCTTGACAGTCTTCACAATCTTTTAGAGAAGAATCTTAAGAATGAGAAGGAAGAACCCAGAGTAGAAGCACTTGATGAAGATATAGATGATGTGCGGACTGAGAATACTGTTTCCGAAGAAACGCTTTCTTTTGTGAGAGTTCTGTATAATACCCTCATTGAAAATGAGGTTGATGAAATTTATGCAAACCAGCTTACCGATGAAGTTGAAAAGGTCAGCAAACCCAATATTCCTATGGAATATGTGCTGGCAAATGTTTATCAGAAGATGGTTCTTAAGTTTGGACCTGCTGACAAGATAAAAGACAGTCAGGACGGCGCTATAGCAGAAATATTCATCGGCCCTACAGGCGTAGGTAAGACAACAACCATTGCCAAGCTCGCTTCAGAGCTATGCATTGCCAAAAAGAAAAAAGTGGCACTTCTTACGGTTGACACCTATAGAATTGCTGCTGCTGAGCAGCTTCGCACATATGCTACCATTATGGATATTCCGTTCAGGGTAATTTACTCCATAGAAGAGATGAAGCAGGCTGCAGAAGATTTTAAGGACTATGATTACATAATGGTAGATACTGCAGGCCACAGTCTTCACAATGAAGAACAGAAGGAGACAATGATAGGTTTTATCCACGCTCTGGAGGAGTGTGTTGAAACCGAAAATTATCTGGTACTAAGTGCTACCACCAAATACAGAGACTTGATAGAGATAGCAGATGGCTATTCGGAACTTGTTAAGTACAAGCTTATATTCACTAAGATGGATGAGACCAGGTCTGCAGGTAATCTCTACAATATTCATATGCACACCGGAGCTCCCATGTCATATATTACAAACGGTCAAAATGTTCCGAGTGATATTGCTGTATTTGATGCACAAAAAAGTGTTAAGGGTCTTCTGGGTGGAAAATAGTAGAAGAATTTAGGATATTTTGATAGAATAGAGACAGGATTATTTTTATGGATCAGGCACAGCAGTTAAGAGAAATTATTAAAGCAGAAAATGCAACTCAGCGGCCTTTGGCAAGGATTATAACGGTTACAAGCGGTAAGGGAGGCGTTGGTAAATCCAACGTTTCAATCAATCTTGCAATACAGTTCAGAAGGATGGGGCAGAGAGTAATAATACTTGATGCGGATTTCGGACTGGCTAACATCGAGATCATGTTTGGAACTGTACCAAAGCACAACCTGAGCGATTTGATATACAAACACAAGAATATAAAAGATATTATTACATGGGGACCGGAAGGTGTTGGATTTATATCCGGCGGCTCCGGTATTTCCGGTATGTATAATCTGGAGAGAAAATATCTCGTTGATATTATTGTTAATCTGGCGGAGCTCGATGCCATAGCAGATACGATAATAATTGATACAGGCGCAGGAATTTCCAGCGCAGTTATGGAATTTCTGGTTGCCAGCGGAGAGATTATTCTTGTTACCACACCGGAACCTACTTCGATAACGGATTCCTACTCTCTGCTTAAGGCGTTAAACCAGCAGGACAGATTTTCAAGGGATAATACGATTATCAAGGTTGTTTCAAACAGAGTGGCAACCGGTGAGGAGGGACAACAGCTGTTTAATAAACTGAATGCTGTTGTAGCGAGATATTTAAAGCTCCCGCTTAAATATCTGGGCGCAATACCTCAGGATCAGATGCTGGCAAGAGGAGTAATGCAGCAATCGCCGGTATCAATTCAGTATCCTAATTCGAAATCCTCGAAGGCTTTTGAGCAGATTGCTGCGGAACTGGTGAATAAAAATGAGATTGAAAAATATAAGCCAAGAGGAATGGCTGCATTTTTCTCACATATAATAACAGGGCGTAAACTTAATTCTGAGAAGAACACCGGAGATAAGGCTTCCGGTCAATAATAAAAGGTAAGAGGGGTACCTACATGCTTGCGGACTATATTGCGCCAGGCAACAAAATTGAACTGAAGGCCATCGGGAAGGTCTGGATGGACGATGACAGCCGCACTAAAAAGATTCACCTGAGTAAGATTACGGATATTTTATCAGAGGATAGAATTGAAGTTCTTATGCCAATGGATAAGGGAAAACTGGTTTTATTGCCGGTTGATGGTGAATACAGCTTGTGCTTTTACAGCTCAAGAGGACTGTTTCAATGTTACGGAAGGATAATTGACCGATACCGAAGTAATAATGTATATATTTTGGTTCTTGACCTTCTAAGTAATCTACAGAGACTCCAGCGTAGAGAATATTACAGATTCAGCTGTGCTTTGGAGCTTCGGTCGCGTATTTTTACGGAGGAAGAAGTTGAAGCCATAAGGCGAAACTGGGGATTACTACTTGGGACCAACAAACCATTACAGCGAAGCGTTATAGTAGATATAAGCGGAGGTGGTTTGAGGTTTGTTGCTAATTTCCAATACGAAGAAGGTAGCACAATTTATTGTTCTTATCGATTACCCGGAAATATTAATAATATAGAGTACGAAATGGTGTGCACCGTACTCAGGGTACAGGAACTCGAAAACAGGCCAGGACTGTATGAGCACCGCATACAGTACACCTACATTGATGAGACTTCCAGAGAGGATATTATTCACTTTATCTTCGAAGAAGAACGAAAAATTAGAAAGAAGCAAAACTAAATGTCGAAAAAAATTTTATTAGTTGATGACTCTGCACTCATGAGAACCGTCCTTAGTGATATAGTTAATTCAGATTCTAGATTTCAGGTTGTAGATAAGGCTAAAGACGGGGTAGAAGCCCTTGGGTTACTTAAGACCAAAACATATGATGCTGTCATATTGGATGTAAATATGCCGCGTATGGATGGTATTACGTTACTCAAGGAGATTAACAAAAATAAAATCAGGGCTAAGGTTATGATGTGTAGTACAGACACCAAGGAAGGGGCAAAAGTAACATTGGATTCATTAGAACTGGGAGCACTTGATTTTATTCACAAACCGGATCGCGCCTCGGATTGTCGTGGCGACGATTTCACCAAGACGCTTACAAGGACACTCGCAGCAGTTTGCGAGTCCAGAGCGCCTGTCAGCGCGAAGGCTTTTTCAATCGATGAGATCAAGGCCTCTCGTAAGATGGTGGATATTGTCGCTAAGCATGCAGACAAGGTTACAGGTAATCGTATTGTGGCGATTGCCAGTTCTACGGGTGGCCCTCGTGCGCTTCAAGCGGTAATTCCGAAACTTCCCAAAAATCTGAAAACACCGGTTGTACTTGTGCAGCATATGCCGGAGGGCTTTACAGCTTCACTTGCAGAGAGATTGGATTCTCTTTCTGAGATCAAGGTTAAAGAGGCTGCTGAAGGAGATGTACTTCAGGCAGGAACCGTCTATATTGCAAAAGGCGGCAAGCATATGCACATTATTACATCAGCCGGAAAGCATACCATACACTATGTGGATGGCCCCACAAGAGAAGGCGTTAGGCCTTGTGCAAACTTCATGTATGAGTCTTTGATGGATTCCGATTATGACTCTATATGCTGTGTTGTACTTACAGGTATGGGGGCAGATGGTACTGAGGGAATAAAAAATCTGAAATCAGCAAAGAAGGTTCATGTCATTGGTCAGGATGAAGCATCCTGCACAGTATATGGCATGCCTAAGGCAGTGGCAACAGCTGGTCTCGTTAATCAGGTAGTAACACTTGATGACGTAGCCCAGGAAATAATTTTGAACGTTGGCGTTAAGTAATCGTCTTGCGTTGTAATTGTTCCCTGTGTAATAGAACACTTTGGCTTGCAGAGTGTAGAAAGGATTACATTTGGCGGAACATTTATCGGGCATGACGCACTTCCTTGTGAAGCTGAGAGCAGAAGTATCCTGATTCCTTTATTTGACGCTTGCGTGACGTTTATATGGAGGTATAGGGATTATGGATGTTTCTCAGTATCTAGGCGTCTTTCTTGATGAAGCAAAGGAGCATCTCCAGACACTGAATGACAGTATCATGCAGTTGGAGCAGGATCCGGAGAACGAAGATTGTATTAACGAAATTTTCCGTTCTGCACATTCCATGAAGGGAATGGCAGGAACCATGGGCTATAAGAATATGCAGAATCTTACCCATGATATGGAAGATGTATTTTCAGACGTTCGTAATGGAACGCTTAAAATTGACTCTAGTATGATAGATACATTGTTCCAGTGTCTTGATGCAATTCAGGCATATGTGGACAATATCACGGAGTCTCAGGACGAAGGAACTGAGGAAAATGCTAACCTGATTAAAGCCTTGGCTGATATCAGAGCAGGCGGAACAGGCGGCGGAGCAGCTCCTGCTGCAGCACCCGCACCGGCAGCTGCTCCTACACCGGAAGCAGCACCTGCACAAGCGGCTGCACCTGCAGCGTCAGCACCTCCTTCAGATGCCGATCCTACAAAGGATTACAGAGCTATAAAGATTGATCCTGATACCAAGGGCACCTTAGAGGATGCTAAGAGCCAGGGCAAGAAGCTTTATGGTCTCAATGTAAAAATTCAGGAGAGCTGCATCCTTAAGGCAGCAAGAGCATTCCTTGTATTTAAGGGTATTGAGGAAATTGGCGAACTTATTATTTCAGAGCCATCAACCCAGGATATTGAGGATGAGAAGTTTGAATTTAATTTTAGTCTAATTATTTCTACAGACGAAGAAGATAAAGATAAGATCAAAGATATTGTTAAGAGTGTTTCTGAAATCGAAGATTGTGAAATCGGAGATTATGATCCTAACGCAGCAGTAAGTGCTGAAGAAACAGCAGCACCTGCAGCAGCACCTGCAGCTGCACAGCCGGCTCAGGGAGCAGCGCCTGCAGCAGTACCTGCAGCACCTGCGGCTAAACCTGCTGAGAAGGCACCAGCAAAGGATGCAGGAGGTAAGAAACCTGTTGGTAAGCCTGTTGTTAATCGTACAGTTCGTGTTGATATTGATAAACTGGATGTCCTCATGAACCTGGTTAGTGAGCTGATTATAGCTAAAAACTCTTTGATTTCTGCAGCGAATTCTGCAGGTATAGTAAGTGGCAATGTAAACGAGCAGATTGAATATCTGGAAAGCGTTACTACCAATCTTCATGAATCTGTCATGAAAGTTCGAATGGTACCTATTGAAAGCGTACTCCAGAAATTCCCTCGTATGATAAGAGATCTTAATAAGCAGCTTGGTAAGAACATGGAGCTTACCATGACCGGTGAAGATACTGAAATGGATCGTACCGTTGTTGACGAGATCGGTGATCCTTTGATGCACCTTTTGCGTAACAGTGCTGACCACGGTATCGAATCTGCTGAGATTCGTGCAGAGAGAGGCAAGCCGGAAGAAGGACATATCTTCCTGCATGCTTTCCAGGATGGTAACAGTGTTGTTATTGAAGTCGGTGATGACGGTAATGGTATTGATGCTGAAATCGTAAAGAATAAAGCTATTGAAAAGGGAATTGTAACTCCTGAAGAAGCTGCAACTTTAACTGAACAGCAGTGCATAGATTTCCTTTTCCATCCCGGATTTTCAACGGCTAAAAAGGTTACCGAAGTTTCAGGACGAGGAGTTGGTCTTGATGTAGTTAAATCAAAGATCGAATCTCTTTCTGGTGAGGTAAGTGTTAAGACTAAGCTTGGTGAAGGAAGTACATGGCAAATCAGACTACCTCTTACTTTGGCTATTATTCAGGCTCTGATGGTTGTAGTTGGTAATGAAAAATATGCTATTCCTCTTGATTCAATCCAGAGTATTGAGGATGTTGCACCGACAGATATTAAGACTGTTGAAAATAAAGAAGTTATCAATCTTCGCGGAAGCGTAACTCCTATCATTCGTGTAAGTGATGCACTTGATACCGAGACTACCAAGAATGAAGATGAAGATCTTGTTGTTGTAATCACAAGAAAAGGTGATCAACAGTTCGGTCTTGTAATAGATGAACTGATGGGACAGCAGGAAATCGTAATCAAGCCTCTTGGCAGATACATGAATAAGTGCCGTATGATCAGCGGAGCTACGATACTTGGAGATGGTGAGATAGCACTCATTCTTGATACAAATCAGTTGGCATAAAAGTGAGATAGAAAATCTCTGATTTTCGTTATCGAACTTTGTTCTGGCGAGCGAAGTGAGAGCAGAACTTCTGTGTTGAAGTAAGCAGAACTTCCTCATACAACGAAAGGATAATAATATGAATGAATTAAGAGATACACAGGATGTCGGCGAACTGATTCAGTATATTATCATCAAACTCGGCGACGAACAGTATGGAATAGATATTAAGTACATTGATAATATTGTACGCATGCAGCAGATAACAAGAGTTCCTCAGGTTGCTCATTATTTAAAGGGCGTTATCAACATTCGTGGTGTCATCGTTCCTGTGATGAGTCTTAGACTTAAGATGGACATGGCTCCCGATGAAATAACGGATAAGAGCAGAATTATTATTCTTAAAGCAGAAGAGGATACTCTTATTGGAATCATCGTAGACCAGGTTAATCAGGTTCTTACTCTTGGAAGCAAGAGTATTGAAAAGGTTACGTATAGCGCAGATAAAGGCAAGAAACTTAACAGCTTCATAAGTGGTGTAGGAAAATATGAAGGCGGGCTGGTTTCAATTCTTGATCTAAGTATGGTTGAGATGGAAGAAGACAAGGCAAAGGCATAATGGTTGAAGGAGTCGGTTACCGTTAGTGTACGTCTCTTTGGCGCTTGCGGTATCCGACAGGACTAAATTTACATTTATAGAGGAGGAAGACCTTTGAGTGAGATGAGTTTGGAGAATATGTCTGACCAATACTTTGATGTTCTTAAGGAATTGGGAAATATTGGTGCGGGCAATGCAACAACTGCACTTGCACAAATGCTTGGTACAAAGGTAGATATGTCTGTACCACAGGTTAAGCTTCTTGATTTTAAAGATGTCGGCGACCTGATGGGCGGTGCTGAACAGATTATGACTGGTATTTACCTCGCTGTAGAGGGTGATATCAATGGTAGTATCATGTTTCTTCTTGGCATGAAGGCTGCAAGACACCTCGTAAATATGCTGATGGGAATCACTGATAAGGATGAGAATGTCCCTTTTGATGACACGGAACTTTCTGCAATCAAGGAAGTGGGAAATATCATCACAGGTTCCTACCTGAATTCACTTTCCATGATTACAAATTTGAAGCTCCTGCCTTCGGTACCTTTCCTGGCTATAGATATGGCCGGAGCAATTCTTTCAGTACCTGCAATTGAATTTGGTATGATGGGAGATAAGATTCTTCTTATCGAAACAAACTTTTTTGACACTGAAGTTCTCAGCGGATATTTCATCCTGCTGCCTGATGTAGACGGTTACAGTAAGATATTGACATCCCTCGGAATGGGAGATGTCAGCATTAGTGGATAAGGAGCTAAGTGAATGAGTCAAATTATCAAGGTTGGTATGGCCGATCTTAATATTTGTGTCAGTCCTGACGGAATCACGACACTTGGACTTGGCTCCTGTGTAGGGATTGCTGTAAGGGATCCGGTGACAAAAATAGGCGGTTTGGCGCACATTATGCTCCCTGATTCTAAGGAAATCAAGAATAATTCCAATATTCCAAAGTTTGCGGATACTGGAATTGATGAACTTATTAAGCAGGTTGTGGCAAAAGGTGCCAGCAAGTCTCGTCTTGTTGCAAAGATAGCTGGCGGAGCCCAAATGTTTGCATTTAATTCAGGTAATGCGACCATGCGTGTCGGAGAAAGAAATGTTGCAGCTACGATAAAGAAACTTAAGGAACTTGGTATTCCGATTTTAGCTCAGGATACTGGCAATTCTTATGGACGTACTGTTATTTTCTATCCTGAAAATGGCAACTTTGTTATCAGGGCAGTGGGGAAACCGGAAAAGACGATATGAGTGCTGAAGACAATACTGAAGAAGTTAAAACCAAAAAAACAGTTGAAAAACAGACCAACGAAAATCAAGCTGATGAAGCCGGCGAGGAAACTCCTGAAATAGTTAATGAAGACAATACAGAGGAAGCGCCGGAAGAAGAAAAGAAGGAAAAAGAGAAAAAGTATCGTACAGAGACTATTACGATTACTGAAGCTCCTAAAACCAGGCTGATAACTGCTTTCGTAATGCTTGTGGGTAGTGGATTCATTGCAATCTATACAATGCTGCAGCATTACGAAATCGGAGCCTGGATAAAGACTCTCTTTGTGTCTGTAATTATTTTTTTCATCGTCGGCAGACTATTTGAGCTATTGGTTGTTCATTTTGATACCCTTAATTCGGATAAAGAAAAAGCAATCAAGGCACAGGAAGATGCAATAGCTCAAAGACTGGCTGACGAAGAGGCTGCCCGCATTGCCGCTGAAGAAGCCGCAGAAGCAGAGCGCCTTGCAGCTGAAGAAGCTGAGAGGCTTGCAGCTGAGGAAGCAGAAGAAAATGAGAATAATACACCGGGTGAATATGATTCATTCGGAGAAAGCGATGATTTCGATTTAGGTGGAGACCTTTCGGAATTTTAACAGGGATAATTAACTTATGGATGAAGCTGGAAGAAGTAAGCTTTGGAATGAATATCATAAGAATAAGGCACCTGAGCTCAGAGAAAAACTTATTTTGGAATACGCTCCGCTGGTGAAGCTCGTTGCAGGGCGCCTTTCCATGTATTTGGGATTTAATGTTGAGTACGATGATCTTGTGGGCTATGGAATTTTCGGACTTATTGACGCTATAGACAAATTTGACCTTATGAAGGATGTTAAATTTGAAACTTACGCCAGTGTCCGTATCAGAGGTGCCATTCTCGATCAGATCAGAAAAATGGACTGGATTCCCAGAACTATCAGGCAGAAGCAGAAGAAGATTGAGGCTGCCATTCACGAGATAGAAAAAGAGCAGGGACACCCTGCTACTGATACTGAAATAGCGTCTAAGCTGGGAATTTCTGATGATGAATATGTAAACTGGCAAAATCAGATGAAAGTCACAGGTGTTGTTTCCCTCAATGAGTTTATGGAACAGGGAAGCGATGTGCCTGAGGACACTAATAATCTTGCATCCAGTTTCGAAAAGCCTGAAGAGGCAATAGAAAAAGAAGAATTAAAGAAGATGCTGGCCGAGAGTCTTGCACTTCTTACCGATAAAGAAAAGAAGGTTATTTTGTTATATTATTACGAAGAACTTACTTTGAAAGAAATAAGTAATGTTCTCGAGGTTTCTGAATCCAGAGTATCACAACTTCATACAAGAGCACTTCAGAAGATGCGTGAAAAACTCGGAAAGTATATGGGAATTCTCACACAACTTGGCTGAACGCACGATTTAGGAGGGGATAATGAACGGTTACTTTCAGCTAATCACAATGCCCACATCCACAGGAATTAGAGTTTATGAGCCCACCGATGGCGGCGAGACTTTGAAATATGATGATGTAAAAGAATACCTTGATGAGAGAAAGGTCAGCTATAAACCGGCTATATTAAACGAGGCTATTACGGAAGCAACAGGAGAGATTGTTGTTTTAAACGATAATTCCTGTTTTCCAGAAAGAGAAAGCTATAAGCTTACGATTTCTCGAGACCGTATGGAGGCCTCGGTGTTTTTTTATGCTCCATCTGAAAATGCAGAATATATGAATCCCCAGGAATTTCTGAATGACCTCGCATCCAGAAATATTGTGTACGGTATCGATCAAGAGGCGATATTTGCATATTTTTCACACAGAGAATACTGCAAAGAAATAGTTATTGCCAGGGGGACAAAAGTAAGAGAAGGCAGTAATGCGAAAATAGATTTACAGTTCAATGCCAATCTTCATGCAAAACCGGCCATGCGTGAGGACGGTAGCGTTGATTATTTTAACCTGAATATTATCAATCATGTTCATAAAGGGGAAGAACTGGCTATTCTTACGCCGGAAGATCCGGGTGATGCCGGGAGTAATATCTATGGAGAAGTACTAAGACCTCACCCTGTAAAACCCAAAAAGCTTGTTGCAGGCAAAAATACTTATCTTTCTGATGATGGTCTTATTTTGTATGCTGACACTGACGGACATGTTACTGTTAGAGATGGTAAAGTTACAGTCAGCAATGTAATTCAATTTGAGAATGTTGATGTTGCTACCGGTAACATAAATTACGACGGTAGTGTTGAGGTAAAAGGAACCGTAGCCGCAGGCTTTTCAATAAAGGCAGGAGCTAATATCCATGTTAAAGGTGCTGTCGAAGGCGCCAGTCTTACGGCAGGTAATGATATCATCCTTGAGCGTGGAATAAATGGCACTGGTAAAGGTGAGATAAAAGCCGGTGGTAATATAGTTACAAAATTCATTGAAAATGCTAAAGTAAGTGCTAAGGGGAGCATTACAAGCGAGAGTATATTACATTCCAATGTTTCCGCCGGAACTGAAATCCGTGTTTCCGGTAAAAAAGGATTCATAGCAGGTGGAAGAGTAACAGCCAGAGATAAGATAATTGCAAAGGATCTTGGAAGCGATATGGGTGCAACTACTATAATTGAAGTAGGTGCTGACCCAAGCATAAAGGTGAGAATCAGGGAGCTTCAAAAGGCAATATATGATTCAACGAAAAGGCTTGAAAACATAAGGCCTACAGTCGAAGCTGTAACCAAGAGACTCCGCAGTGGAAGCCGTTTGTCAGCAGAACAGACGAGGCAGGCTCAGCAACTTATTACTCAGAACAAAATTCTGACTTCTCAGATTGATAAGAATTCCAAAGAGCTTGAAGAATTGCAGCAAAAACTTGCTGATTCAAAGGAAGCGTATGTTGTCGTTGAGGGGACTGCATATCCCGGGATTACTATTCATATTGGGGATCAGCAGACAACGATTAAACTTGAATCTACTTATTGCAGATATGAGCTAAGAGATGGGAAAATTAAGACGGGTCCAATCTAATTATGTTGAGTAAATTTGTCGATATATAATACATGAAAAGGGGGAGATATAGCGGGAGAAGGGAGGTAAATATGTCGATAAACAGGATTGATTTTCAGGGCTCTGTTGTCAGAACAAATGATATTTCACAGATAAAAGCCAATGAAGATAATAAAGCATTTACTGATCAGAATGCTTTTCAAACGGAATTTAATAAAGAAGTTGACCAGAAATCAACTTCCGTAACGAAAAAAGAAAATGCTGATCAGAAGCAACAGGAAAAGCATGATGCCAGGGAAAAAGGAAAAAATGAGTACTTTGGTAATGGCGGAAAAGGAAGAAATCACTATAAATCTCCGGAAGAGCTTGAAAAATTGACGGAAACTCTTATCGGAGCTGATGGTAAGCCTTTGGATATGCATATTTCCTCAGGGTTTGACTTCAAAATTTAAACACTTTATAATACTAGATAATGTATTCTGAATGGGAGCGGAATACAAAATCAGAGTGGGGATTATATGATTAGCGTTACGGAAATAATTTTAATCGCTGCCGGGATCCTGGCGGTTATATTAGGGTATCTGATTCCTAACGGAAAAGATTCTTCAGGCTTTGATTTTGATGGGGCAAATCAAAGAATTAATGACATGGTTTCAAAGGCTATCAAGAATTCACAATCTCAGATTGATGATATGCTTGATGATTGCATGGAGGAAGCAATCAGTAAGGCTGAGCGCGCCATGGATCGTGTGACTAACGAGAAGATGTCTGCTATTAGTGAATATTCAGATACTGTCATGAATGATATCCATAAAAATCATGATGAAGTTGTTTTTATGTATGATATGTTGAATGACAAACACAAGAACCTCAAAAACACTGTCTCTGAGGCTAATCGTGCTGCAAAAGAGGTGAAGGAAGCAGAGGCTAAGCGTCAAGCAGAAATTGAGGCTGAAGCGAAGCGTAAGGCAGAGCTTGAGGCTGAAGCTAAAAAGCAGGCTAAACTTCGTGAAGAGGAAATGAAGAAGGCAAAACGCGAAGCTGAGGCAAGAAGGCTTGCTGAACTTGAGGAGGAAGCAAAACGTAAGGCTTTAATTGAGGCAGAAGCCAGAAGAAAGGCTAAGCTTGAAGCTGAAGCAAAACGCCAGGCAGAGCTTGAGGCTGAGGCAAAGCGAAAAGCAGAGCTCGAAGCAGAGGCAAAGCGCCAGGCTGAGCTTGAAGCACAGGCAAAGCGACGCGCAGAGCTTGAAGCAGAAGAACAACGCCTTGCTGAGATTGAAGCTGAAAATCAGCGTCAGGCAGAGCTTGAAGCACAGGCCAGACGCCAGGCAGTACTTGAAACAAAAGCGAAGCAGTTATCAGGATATGCAGCAGATACATTTGTAAATGATGAATATGATAATAATGCAGGGAATATGGCTGTGATAACGCCTGAGAAGAATATACAGGGCACTCAGGAAGAAAGGTTTTATGATTCCGGTGCAAGTTCTCCGTTTGCTGATGAGCCGCATTTTTCATCACTTTCAGATATACTTGACAGAGCAGATGCTGCGGCTGCAGCAAAGACCAATAACAGGGTTATCGGAACTGACACAGCTATGAATAATGCTGAGGACGATGGATATTATTATGATGATTATCTTGACGAAGATGAATATAATAATATAGAAGTTCCTGCAAAGGTAGTTTCAATCAGCGATGCTCCGAGGAAGAAGGCAGAAGTAGTTGAAGAGACTAAGGCTAAGGATTCTGTAAGTGATCCTGTTTCCAGAAATCAGAAAATTTTAGATATGCATAAAGCTGGTAAATCAGCCGTAGTTATCGCCAGAGAGTTAAGACTTGGGATCGGTGAGGTAAAGTTGGTTATAGACCTTGCAGGTAAGCATAAGAAAAGCCGTACTTCAATAATGTAAATGATTTTGGTAATGCATTTCAGATAGATCTTTAGTAATAAAGTATGAATCTTGTGGGCTATTTCCTCTTTTACCCGCAAGAAGTCATTATTTTATTCTAAATAAATAAAATAACAGCTCCGGGGGAAGCAGATAATTAACTATGAAACTAAAATACTATTTAAGAGGACTTGGACTTGGCACAGTTCTTACGGCGATCATAATGGGAGTTGTGCTTGGAAAGCCGAGTAAGAATATCACGGATGCGGAAGTCATAAAAAGAGCAAAACAGCTTGGAATGGTTGAGGCTGAAAGCACATTATCAAGTTATTCGGAATCATCAAAAAATCCGGAGGAATCAGACGAAAATGTTTACAGTTCATCCAATAAGGAAGTGGATAAAGAAGGAGAAGAAATATCTGAAGAAGTCCACGAAGGGGAGCCTGAAGCAGGTGATGCAGTTTCACAAGTGGTACAGGAAGCGCAAAAGAGTGGTGAAACTGGAGAAAGCAGTGAAAGCGTTGAACCCGAAGAAGATGTTAAGCTCGCTTCTAATGAAGCTGGTGGCACAGTTTCGACAGATGTGGTCGAGGCGAAAGGACAGGAAGGCATCGGAGCAGGCACAAATGATGCTTCAAATGGAGCAGTCGCAAAAGATTCAGAAAAAGCAGATGAAAGCAGCTCTGAAACAGTAAATACAGCCGCAGAAACAACGATAATTACTGATGAATCCAATGCGCAGAATTCCGGGCAGTCAGATAATACTGAAAACGCTAACAATACAGCTTCTGTAAATAATGCTGAAGCTACCAATAATACTGTTCCTGCCAATAGTATTGAAGCCGCTAATAATTCGACTTCAGCAAATAATGCTGAAGCAGTTAAAAACAGCGAGCCTGTTAAAAATGAAGAACCTGTGCAGAGCGATACTGAAGTTCAAGACACGGAAACGTCTTCAGATTCATCAGCTGCCGGCAATGATGTCAATTATATCGTTGTTGATCTTCCAAGCGGAAGTGAATCAGATGACTGTGCAAGAATCCTCAGGGAGGCAGGAGTTATCGATGATGGGGTAGGTTTTAACAAATATCTCATAAGCAGCGGTCAGGACAGACGTATAAGATCAGGCTCCAAGCAAATTCCCAAGGGATCATCCTTTGAGGAAATAGCAGCAATAATAACAAAATAAAAGCTTGTCAAAAGCCCAAAATCATGGTATTCTAATGAGGCTGTGAGCGTTTGGGCTTTTATTATGCCCATTTTTAGCTGACAGAGTCACAAATAAACACGCACATCCAGATTTTATCCGGTGTCCTTTTGGGGATAGGATGAGATGCTTTCGAAGGAAATAACGCCCCTTCGGTTACAAAGTAACAGATGCGCGGAAGATTAACCAAATGGAGGTAATAACATGAGCGTTGTATCAATGAAACAGTTACTTGAGGCAGGTGTACACTTTGGTCATCAGACAAGAAGATGGAACCCTAAGATGGCTCCTTACATCTTCACAGAGAGAAATGGTATCCACATCATCGATCTTCAGAAGTCAGTTGTAAAGGTTGACGAGGCTTATAAGGCAGTATTTGAGATCGCTTCACAGGGTGGTACAGTTCTTTTTGTTGGTACAAAGAAGCAGGCACAGGATGCAGTTAAGACTGAGGCTGAGCGTTGCGGTATGTACTATGTAAACGAGAGATGGCTTGGCGGTATGCTTACAAACTTCCGTACAATCCAGAGCAGAATCGAGCGTCTTAAGAAGCTTGAGAAGATGCAGGAAGATGGAACATTTGATGTTCTTCCCAAGAAGGAAGTAGCACAGCTCAAGAAAGAATATGAAAAGCTTGACAAGGTTCTTGGCGGAATCCGCGACATGAAGAGAATCCCTGATGCTATTTTTGTAGTAGATCCTAAGAAGGAAAGAATCTGCATCCAGGAAGCTGAGGCACTTGGAATCACACTTATCGGTATCGGTGATACAAACTGTGATCCTGATGAACTTGATTTCATCATCCCTGGTAACGATGATGCTATCCGTGCAGTAAAGCTTCTTGTTGGCAAGATGGCTGATGCTGTTATCGAAGCTAATCAGGGTGCTGAGAACCTCACATCTGAGGAGCAGGCTACTGAGGAAGAGGCTACTGAAGAGTAATTCTTTAGAATTTAGTCTGGCTCAGCCTTATGGCTGAGCATATTATCAAAAAAAGAAAACTTTATATTATTTATAATTGGAGGACTTAATAGATGGCTATTACAGCAGCAATGGTTAAAGAGTTACGTGAGTCTACCGGTGCAGGCATGATGGAGTGCAAAAAGGCACTTACTGAGACTAACGGTGATATGGATGCAGCAGTAGAATTCCTTAGAAAAAATGGTCAGGCTAAGGCTGAGAAAAAGGCTAGTAGAATCGCAGCCGAAGGTCTTACAAGAGTAGCTGTAAAGGATGATAAGACAGCAGCTGTTGTAGAGGTTAACTCAGAGACTGATTTCGTTGCAAAGAACGAGCAGTTCCAGAATTTCGTAGAAGCAGTTGCTAAGCAGGCTGCTGAGACAGATTCTAAGGATATGGATAGCTTCATGGCTGAGAAGTGGATCCTTGACGGTTCTAAGACTGTTCAGGAAGCACTTGTTGAGATCACAGCTGTTATCAGTGAGAAGATCAGCATCCGTCGTTTTGAGAAAGTTGTAGCTGAGAACGGTGTTGTTGTTCCTTACGTTCATGGTGGCGGAAGAATTTCAGTTCTTGTAGAAGCTGATACAGATGTTGTCAACGACAATATCAAGGATGCTCTTAAGAACGTTGCAATGCAGATTGCAGCTCTTTATCCTAAGTATGTTGATATGAATGATGTTCCTCAGGAATTCAAGGATCATGAGAAAGAAATCCTTCTTGCTCAGGCTACAAAGGAAAATGAAGAGCTTCCTGAAGGCAAGAGAAAGCCTCAGCAGATCATCGAAAAAATGCTTGTTGGTCGTCTCCAGAAAGAGCTTAAAGAGATCTGCCTTAATGAGCAGGTATATGTAAAGGCTGAGGATGGCAAGCAGACAGTTGCTCAGTACATAGCTCAGGTTGCTAAAGAGAATGGTGCAAACCTTTCAATTAAGCGTTTCATTCGTTTTGAGACCGGTGAAGGCATCGAGAAGAGAGAAGAGAACTTCGCTGAAGAGGTTGCTAAGCAGGCAGGAATGCAGTAATTCCTATTTATTTCATTAGAAATAAACTGCTCCGCAAGGATTATTTTAAATGTGATTGCCCTTGCCGTTAAGCTGACGGCAGGGGCTTTTATACATATAAAATGTTAACAAGCTAAAGTTTTGCTGGGAGCATGTTACCGTCCATGAACAAAGTGAATGGTACGGTATCCGTATCCGACCAGAATTAATCAGATATAAACTATCGTTTATAGAGGAGGAATTGGTACAGATGGGAGTAGTTAATCTGAAAGGTACAAGCTCCGGTATTATACTGGAACTTGATCCAAAACTTCCTTTTGACGTTCTGATCACGGAAATAGCTAATAAGTTTCGCGAATCCCGTTCATTTTTGGGGAAAGCCTCTATGGGAATCATCGTTAGGGGCAGGACTATAATTGATGAAGAGGAAAATGAAATTTTAGGTGCTATTAACGAAAACAGTGATATAAATGTCACATGTGTTTTAAGGGAAGATCCTGAAACGGACAAAATATTTGCCAGTTATATAAAGGAAGAGGTGCCGGAAGTTGTCGAACCGGCAGTGACTCAGGAAGTGCAACAGGAGCCCTCATTTGATGAGGAAAAACTTATAGAAGATAAGAATTCAGCTGTAATTCATGCCGGTAATCTGAGATCGGGACAATCAATAACCTATGATAAGAGCGTTATTATAATGGGTGATGTTAAGCCCGGTGCATCTGTTAATTCCAAAGGCAGCATATTTGTTCTTGGGGCATTAAGGGGAAGTGCTTATGCCGGTACAGATGGTAATGAGAATGCATTTGTTATGGCTCTTGAGTTTAATCCCCTGCAGGTTAGAATTGCCAATTCAATAGCAATTTCACCTGATTCTGAGACAGGGCCAAAATTAAAAGTGCGAAGGTTCAGGAAAACCGCTACGGTTAAGAACACTGAAGTAGCATACATTTTAAATGGCCACATTGTAAAAGATATTTACGGCGCAGCGTTTTTGCGCGATAATCGATTTATATAAGTAATACGGAGGATGGAATGGGAGAAGTAATAGTAGTAACATCCGGCAAAGGCGGAGTCGGAAAAACAACAACTACAGCAAATATCGGTACTGGACTTGCTAAACTTAATAAGAAAGTAGTACTGATAGATACTGATATAGGCCTTAGAAATCTTGATGTTGTTATGGGCCTCGAAAACAGAATAGTCTATAACCTGGTAGACGTAGTTGAGGGAAGCTGCAAAGTTAAGCAGGCTATGATAAGAGATAAAAGATTTGATACTCTTTTCCTTCTTCCTGCTGCACAGACTAAGGATAAGACCAGTGTAACACCTGATCAGATGAAGAAACTTGCAGATGATCTCAAACAGGAATTTGACTACGTAATTATGGATTGCCCTGCAGGAATTGAGCAGGGATTTAAGAATGCTATAGCAGGAGCTGAGAGAGCGATTGTTGTAACTACTCCGGAGGTTTCAGCCGTAAGAGATGCAGACAGAATAATCGGTCTTCTCGAAGCTAATGAAATTGGAAAAACTCAGCTTATAGTTAACAGATTAAGACCTGATATGGTTAAGCGTGGCGACATGATGAGCGCTGAAGATGTTATTGATATTCTTGCTGTTGACCTTTTGGGCGTAGTACCTGATGATGAGAATATTGTTATTGCTACAAATAATGGTGAACCACTTGCTGGTGACAGTTCACTTGCAGGTCAGGCATATATGAACATCTGCCGCAGAATACTTGGTGAGACCGTACCATTCCTTAATCTGGAGGATAAAAAAGGCTTATTTGCAGCAATAGCAAGTGTTTTTCGTAAGTGATAAGGGGGATAGGGCATGAAACTGACAGATATTTTCAAGAAAAAGTCTTCAGGACAGGCTGCCAAGGACCGTCTAAAGCTGGTTCTTGTTTCAGACAGATCAAGCTGCTCTCCCGAAATCATGGAGAAAATCAAGAATGATATTCTCGACGTATTATCAAAATATGTTGAGGTAGATCAGGCAGGGCTTGATATTAAGTTGACTCAGATGGATACTGAGGGAGCTGATACTGATGCAAAGAGCGTTCCTGCACTGTATGCTAATATTCCTATCAGGAATATGAAGCACACAGCAAAAGACTAATGCAGATAGTGTGTTTCTTTTAAATTCTTTATTATGTAAAGGGTGCTTTAGGGCATCCTTTTAATATGAAGAATTTACTTTAAATTTTGATTATATTTTTATAAAAAACATTGAAAAAAACAGAGATTATTGATATTATACAGTAGAAAGTATTATTGTACGCAATTAAATATATATTATTTGAATTATTAGGAGGAAAAATGAGTAAAGAAAATTATGATGGATTAAAACTGGAGAATCAGTTATGCTTTCCGCTTTATGCATGTTCTAAGGAGATCATCAGAGCATATAAGCCTTTTTTGGATGAGGTGGATTTGACATACACCCAGTACATAACCATGATGGTTTTATGGGATAAAAAGGAAATGAACGTAAAGTCACTTGGAGAATGCCTGTATCTCGATTCCGGTACACTTACACCTGTGCTTAAGAAACTTGAGAGCAAAGGCTACCTTAAGAGAACCAGGTCTAAGACTGACGAGAGAAACCTTCTTGTATCAATTACAAAAGAGGGAGAAGCACTTAAAGAAAAGGCAAAGGACATTCCTTCTAAGATAGGTGGATGTGTCAGACTTTCTGAAAATGATGCCAAAGAACTCTATAGATTGCTCTACATGGTCATTGATAATGTACGCTAATTATTTATGAAAAATTTGTTTTAATTATAATAATTTTTTATGTAAAATTTCATAATTTGTGGTAGTATATTTAAGGCATGTTTTGAGCTCTTTTGCTTATAGACTGTTAATATTTTATCCTGAAAGGGGTGGAGATTCTTTGACTATTTCAATTCTTAAAGCAGTGAGTTTCCTTATTCTATTTCCGTTTGTGATTGCAGTAATGATGTTCTGCATAAGGAATTCATCTCTACTGCGTAATTTTGTTGCAATTGTGGGCGGATTCAGCGTTATGGCTACGGCAATCATGGTGGGTATCAGAGTACTTTCCATGAAAGGCACAACGCGTAATACATATCTGACTTCAACTGCACCCCATGACCATATAATAATGGGAGGAGAACTCCTTTTGATGGCCATAGTTATTTTCCTGAGTTTAAAGTATAAAAAGTATTATGCGATACTTTTATCAATGATCGGAACAATTCCGGTTTTGGCTATGGATCTCTCAGGTTATGCTGTTGAGGGGAATGCTCATTTAAGGGTGGATTTCCTTTCCGCAGTAATGATCCTTATCGTTGGTATAGTTGGTATCCTTATTTGTATCTACGCTGTTGGATATATGAAGGATTATCATAACCATCATACTGATGTAGAGGACAGATCTAATTACTTCCTTGCACTTTTATTCGTCTTCATTGGTGCTATGTTTGGTCTTATTGTTTCTGATAATCTTGGATGGATTTATTTCTTCTGGGAAATCACAAGTGTATGTTCTTTCCTTCTTATTGGATATACAAGAACAGAAGAGGCTGTTAATAACAGCTTCAGAGCATTATGGATGAACTTGCTGGGTGGATGCGGCTTTGCAGCTGCTCTTTTACTTTGCAATTTCAAATTTGGCATTTCAAATCTGAGTCAGCTTACAGCAATCATACCAAGACAGAACATGGTTGTAATGGTACCTGTTACTCTGATTGCTTTTGCTGCGCTTACAAAGAGTGCGCAGTTCCCTTTCTCCAGATGGCTTCTTGGAGCGATGGTTGCACCTACACCCAGTAGTGCACTTCTTCATTCAGCTACAATGGTTAAGATTGGTGTGTATATGCTTATCAGACTTTCACCTATGCTCAAAGGAACCTTTACAGGTGTCATGATCACAGTTATAGGTGGATTTACATTCTTTGCCGCCTCACTTCTTGCAATTACTGTTAGTGACGGTAAAAAGGTACTTGCTTATTCAACAATATCAAACCTTGGACTTATTACAGCCTGCGCAGGCACAGGAACCACAGAAGGTGTCTGGGCTGCTACAATGCTTATACTGTTCCATGCTGTTTCCAAGTCACTTCTGTTCCAGACAGTTGGTGATATTGAGAACTGCATGCATAGCCGTGATATAGAAGACATGCATGGTCTTATTATCAAGCTTCCAAAGCTTGCATTCATTATGATCATTGGAATCTGTGGAATGTTCATGGCTCCTTTTGGAATGCTTGTATCAAAGTGGGCAGCTCTTAAGTCATTCGTTGATTCCAATTCTGTATGGCTTGTTCTGTTCCTTGTATTTGGTTCAGGTTCTACACTTTTCTACTGGGCTAAATGGCTTGGAAAGATTTGTACTGTAATTCATCAGTCATATGAGCTTGAAGACATCACTCCTAAGAGTGAGATGATTTCGCTTATACCTCTTACATGTATGATCATTGTTATGTGTTTTGCATTCCCTAAGATGTCTGACATAATGATACAGCCTATTCTTAATGAGGCATTCCATAAGAACATACCTAATGTTATCGGTGGTTCTGATGTTATCATCATGATGATCATGGTTGCCATGATATTTGCTATTCCGATTGGAAGCAGATTACTTGCAATTGGTAAGAAGAGTAAGATGACTATGTCTTATGTAGCCGGTGTTAACGCTGGTGATGACAGACATTATATCGATTCATTTGGTAAGGCCAGACCGCTTTATATGTCAAACTGGTACATGACAGAATATTTTGGAGAGGATAAGCTTCTTGCTCCCAGTATTGTAATCTCTGCAATAATTGTGATTGTAATGCTGATAATTGTATGCGGAGGTGCTTTCTAATGGTTATGACAACAGTTATAAAGGTAGTTCTTTATATTTTACTTGCTCCTATTATTGGAGGACTCATGGAAGGTATCGACCGTGTTGTTTCTGCTCGTATGCAGAGAAGACAGGGCCCGCCGCTTTTACAACCCTTCTATGATGTCTATAAGCTTCTTGCAAAACAGACAACCGTTGTTAACAGCATTCAGGTTCTGTTTGTTATAGCTTATCTGATATTTACCATATTTACCGGTTCGCTTTTCTTTGGCGGCGGTGATATGCTGCTTGTATTTTTCGCTCTTTCAATGTCAGAGGTAATGATGGTACTTGCTGCATATTCAACAAATGGTCCTTACAGTGCACTTGGTGCCAATCGTGAGCTTTTGCAGATGATGTGCTATGAGCCCATGATTCTCCTTGTTGCAATCGGATTCTATGAAGCTAACGGAAGCTTCATGGTTAATGATCTTGTACAGGCTGCTAATCCGGCTATTTACAAGATCCCGGGTATGCTTATTGGATTTTTGTTTATCTTAACAATAAAATTCAGAAAATCTCCTTTTGACATGAGTACATCTCATCACGCACACCAGGAGATGGTTAAGGGTCTTACATCAGATATCTCAGGTACCAACCTTGCATTTTATGAGATAGCAGAGTGGTATGATGAGGTACTTATGATGGGTATTGTTGCTATGTTCTTTATTTACAACAACCCTATCAGTATAGTTTGGGCTCTTATTGCATGTGTAATTTTCTATCTTATGGAGACACTGATAGATAATGTATTTCCTCGTGTTAAATACATGGCAATGCTTGTCAGCAGCTGGGTTGTAATTCTTGTTAGTGCAGGAACAAACCTTCTTATCCTCAGTGTAATAGGTAAATAAAGGAGAAACTATGAAAATTTCAAAATCACCCTGGGTGTTACATTATGATGGATCCAGTTGCAATGGATGTGATATTGAGGTTCTTGCAACAATGACTCCACTTTATGACGTTGAAAGATTCGGAATTATAAATACAGGAAATCCTAAGCATGCAGATATTCTTCTTCTAACAGGAGGAATTAATGCTCAGACAGCACCTGTTGTCAGACAGCTTTACAATCAGATGCCTGATCCTAAGGTAGTTATTGCCTGCGGTATCTGTTCATGTGACGGAGGTATTTTTAAGGAGTGCTACAACATTTTAGGAGGATCAGATAAAGTTGTTCCTGTTGATGTTTATGTACCCGGTTGTGCTGTAAGACCTGAAGCACTTATTGATGGTGTCGTTAAGGCACTTGCAATTCTTGAAGAAAAGAGAATTAAGGTTAAGGAATCAATGAAGCAGGGTTACTGCACAGTTGATTACAGTAAGATTGCAGTACGTATGAAGGCAGAGGATTATGATCCTGCTACACAGTATGATGCTGTTCTTACAGAAGAAGCACTTCGTGAGCAGGCTGAAGCTAAGATTGCTCAGACTGCAAAACCGGCACCTAAGCCGGCAGCACCTGCGGCAGCGGCACCTGCAGCTGCACCTAAAAAGGATGAAGGAGGAAACGCCTGATGAATATGGATTTAAAGATTGTTAAGGCGGAAGAAATCATCGACGAGGCGCAGAGACTTAAGTTTGATGGATATCATCTTATGCAGCAGTGTGCAACACGTACCGCTGATGGTTATGAACTTGTTTACAGCTTTGGCAAAGCATTAGAGGTTTGCCAGGTTAAAATTATACTTGCGGAAGATCAGCCTATTAACAGTATAAGCCATGTATTTCCATGTGCTTTTCTTTATGAGAATGAAATGCATGATCTGTTTGGAATAGATATTCAGATGATCAGTCTTGATTATAAAGGCTCATTCTACCGCACTGCGATAGAAACACCATTTAAGTAATTGCTTGGCGAAGTTTTCATGAGCTTAGCGTACCACTTAGTTCCCATATAATTGGTTACGGAACTAAGTGGTGATAATAACGAATTAGAAAGAGGAGATTCTATGTCAACTAGAAGTGTAATTCCTTTTGGACCTCAGCATCCTGTTTTGCCGGAGCCCATTCACCTTGATCTGGTATTAGAGGATGAGAAAGTTGTTCAGGCTATTCCTTCCATCGGATTTATACATCGTGGCTTGGAGAAGCTTGTAGATAAAAAAGATTTTCATGAAATGGTTTATGTCGCAGAGCGAATCTGCGGTATATGTTCACTTGGACATGGCCTTGGTTACTGTGATGCTGTAGAGCACATCATGGATCTTGAGGTGCCGGACAGAGCAAAATACCTGAGAACTATGCTCTCTGAGCTTAGCAGAATGCATTCACACATGCTTTGGCTTGGTCTTCTTGCAGATGCATTTGGATTTGAATCATTATACATGGAATGCTGGAGAATAAGAGAAGAAATTCTCGATATGTTTGAAATTGCAACAGGTGGTCGTGTTATCTTTTCAATAATGAAAATTGGCGGACTTAGAAGAGATATACCTGATGATATGCTCAGAGATTTCCGTCAGAGACTTGACAGCATCAAGGAAGGCCTTGATATAGTTGCAAAGCCTTTTATAGATGACGTGGCAGTTAAGAACAGACTTGTTGATGTTGGTATTCTTACTCCTGAGAAGGCAGATTTACTTGGAACAGCAGGTCCTTTCCTTCGTGCCAGCGGAATCGCCCGTGATATCAGATCAACAGGATATTGTGCATATGGTGATATCGACTTCGAGCCTATTATCAGTACAGGTTGTGATTCTTACGCACGTACTGAGGTCCGTATAAAGGAGATATATCAGGCAATCGATATTATGCGTCAGTGTATTGATAAGATGCCTGCAGGCCCCGTTGATATTCCGGTTAAGCCTAATCAGTTCCCTAACGGCGAATATATGGCAAGAATAGAACAGCCCAGAGGGGAAGCTCTTTACTATGTAAAGGCTAACGGAAGCAAATTTATCGATCGTATGAGAGTAAGAACTCCCACATTTGCTAATATACCTGCACTTGTAGACGTTCTTGCCGGATGTGATCTTGCAGATGTGCCGATTCTTGTACTTACTATTGATCCTTGTATCAGTTGTACAGAGCGCTAACGCTAACACAGAATGAAAGAAGGTAGGAAGATTTGAGTCTTATAAATTTTAATACACAAGTAATTAAAAATCTGTTCTCAAAGCCTGCGACTTGTAAATATCCATTTGAGCCGAAGGAATATCCTGAGCGTACACGCGGACATGTACAAAATGATATGGACGTATGTATTCTTTGCGGTCTTTGTTCCATAAAGTGCCCTACACATGCTATCACAGTTGATAAGGCAGCCAAGACCTGGTCTATCAGACCTATGAGTTGCATTCAGTGCAGATGCTGTGTAGATAATTGCCCTAAGAAATGCCTTTCAATGGATACACATTTCACAGAGCCCGGTTCTGAGAAGGTTACAAAGACTTTCAAGCAGTCAGAAAAAGCTATTGCAGCACAGGAAGCTCTTATGAAAGCAGCTAAGGAGCGTGCAGCAGCCGCAGCTGCAGCAAAGGCAAAAGCAGCTGGTAATGCGGCCCCTGCAGCAGGAAATGCAGCCCCTGCAGCTGGAAGTGCAGCTCCTGCAGCCGGAAATGCAGCGCAGCAGCCTGCAAAGCCAGCAATGACCGGTGCAGAACAGCTTGCAGCAGCTGCTAAGAAAGCACAGGCAGAGAAAAAGGACGAATAAAAATGAGAGCACTAATCCGTGTTTCGGGAGCTGTACAGGGTATAGGGTACAGACCTTTCGTAGCAGAGCTTGCAACTAAATATGAGCTCAAAGGAGAAGTGAAAAATCTTGGCGGTATTGTAGAGATAATTGTGGATGGTGGTGAAAAAAGCATAAGCTCATTTAAAGATAAGCTTTGGACTTCATCACCCTCCGGCAGTATTATTGTTAACATATCTTTAGAATATCTTAATGAGACTGAACCGGAATGTCTAAAAGACAGTTCCGGTTTTCGTATTGTTGAGAGTAGTGATGATGAGGATAATACCTACATTCCTGTTTTTCCACCGGATATCGGTATATGTGATAGGTGTCTTTATGAACTACAGGATAAAAATGACAGAAGATATGGCTATCCGCTTATCAGTTGTGCATCCTGCGGGCCAAGATTCAGCATTTTGCAAAAGCTTCCCTACGACAGAGAGACGACCACAATGGGCGTCTTTTCGATGTGTCCGGAATGTGCAAAAGAATATAAGATGGGTAGACGCAGACATGCGCAAACCATATCATGTCATAATTGCGGTCCTCAGCTTAAGTTTTTAAGACCAGATAATTTAAACATAGAAGGCAATGAGGACGCTATCAGTGCAGCTGTTGAATTGCTAAGGAATGGCGGCATTATTGGACTTAAAGGAATAGGTGGGTATCAGTTACTTGCAGATCCATATAATTATGATGCAGTTAGTAAGCTAAGAGAAATAAAAGGAAGAGAACGAAAACCCTTTGCTGTTATGTTTGATTCCATATCAGATATAAGAGAAAAGTGTGAAGTGTCTGAGCTGGAAGAAAAATACTTATGTTCATCAGCAAGGCCGATAGTTCTTCTTGATAAGAAGGCAAAGAAAATACTGAAGGCTAAATATCATTTAACTGAGGAATTGGATTTATCAGCAAAAGAGACTGAATTCTCCGAAAATGTCTGCGGTGAATCAAGGCAGATAGGAGCCTTTTTACCTTCAAGCGGTATTCATAAAATGATCACTGTGCAATTAAAAGCCATAATTGCAACAAGCGGTAATATATCCGGCGAGCCTATGATTATTTCTGATGATATATTTAGAGAGAAATTTTTAGATAAGATTGATGGGATTTTGTATTACGACAGAGAAATTCTAAGGCCCTTAGATGATTCTGTTCTGCAGATTATAAGACGCTGTGACAATACTGAAGTCCCGAGATTTATAAGAAGAGCACGAGGATATGTGCCTACTCCTGTTTTTCTCAAAAACAGACTGAAATGTAGAAACTTATATCATTCCTTTGGAGCTGATTTAAAAAATACGTTTTCAATAGGATATGGCGACAGAATTGTCATGAGCCAGTTTCTCGGAGATATGGAAAATTATGGGATTTTAAAGCTACAACAAAAGGAAGTTGAAGAATTTGATGCTATTTTCAGAACAGATAAATTAGATATTAAGGATGAGATAATTGTCTCCGATATGCATCCTGGATATCATTCATCCAAGCTTGCAGATTTATATGCCAAAAACAGGATGACATGCATATATGATATGCATACTCGTAATGGGCAGACATCAATTCAGGATGATAACGTACGAATAGAATGCATACAGATTCAGCATCATCATGCCCACATAGGTTCAGTTATGGCTGAGAATGGTCTCACGGAGTGCATAGGCGTTGCATTTGACGGCACGGGATTTGGAGAGGACAAAACCATATGGGGAAGTGAATTTATGCTTTGCCGCAGTGGTGAATTTGTAAGAGAGGGATATCTTAAGCCTGTTCATTTGGTAGGACAGGATGAAGGAATGAAAAATGCAGCAATAGCGGCAGCATGTTACCTTGTTGAATATGATAAGGAGATTCCTTCTGATATTATGGAGCCTGGCGAGTCAAATCTCATCAGAGCTGCAATCAGTAATAATATAAATTCTTACCCGAATTCCGGAATGGGGAGACTTTTTGATGCCATTAGCTGTATTTTGAGGGTGTGCAAATATAATTCCTATGAGGGTGAATGTGCCATAAGACTCCAAAATCTGGCTGAAGAATACATTGAAGATGTAATAAACTGCTCTGATATAGAGGATAAAAATCGTATAGATGTATTTAAAAATATGTCTCATTTACCGAAAACACCACTAATAGATATCAATGACCTAACAGGTGAAATGGATGTATCCGAATTGTTGGAATTTTTCCTGAACTCAAGAGATAGTGGTGATGCAGGGAAGCTGGCTTACATCTTTCATTATTCTCTTGCAGATGCTGTGAGAAAAAGGTGCATTCGTTTGCGGGAAAAATATGGTATCAGCACGGTATGCCTTTCCGGAGGAGTGTTTGCAAACAGGCTCCTTCTCACAATGTGTGAGAAGTTCCTTTCAGATCTTGATTTTGTGGTATACTATAACAGCATTTTACCTACAAATGATGGTGGGATTTCAGCAGGGCAGATTTATCTGGCTGATTTGAGACAATATTGAACTTTACATTAACTGTAAAGTGTTTATAAGAAAGAGGATAAAAATATGTGCGTAGCATTACCGGGACGCGTTACAAGTATTGACGGAACCAAGGCGACTGTTGATTTTTCAGGGAATACAGTTGAAGCCGAGGCAGGACTTGTGAAGATTAAATTAGGTGACAGAGTGCTTGTTCATGCAGGATGCATCATTCAGACAATGAGTGATGCGGAAGCTGACGAGATAGAAGAACTGTTTAAGGAAATAGAGGATCTTTAATTTATATATGGATAAACTTGAGTATATAAAGGAACAATTAAAAAACTATGATGGCGAAGAACTCAGATTTATGGAGGTTTGCGGTACTCATACAGCAGCAATTTCTGAAAATGGAATTCCGAACCTTCTGTCTCCGAAAATACATCTTATTTCGGGACCGGGGTGTCCTGTATGCGTCACAGTTACTGCAGTGATAGACAGGCTCTGTGAATTATCCATGACTGAGAATACTTATGTTCTTACCTTTGGAGATCTGATAAGGGTCAGAGGAAGCAAGATGAGCCTTGCGGATGCAAGAGCCGAGGGTGGGCATGTGGAGATGCTGTATTCCCCCATGGATGCAGTGAAAATGGCTATCGAAAGGAAGGACAGAAATTATGTTTTTGCTGCGATAGGTTTCGAAACCACTACTCCTGTATATGCCATGGTTCTTGAAGAAGCAATCAGGCAGGGAGTCAGAAATCTGAAGCTTTTGACATCATTAAAGACAATGCCGGAGGTTATCAGATGGGTTTGTAATAATACTGATAATATCGATGGATTTCTTGCTCCCGGACATGTATCAGTTGTTACGGGATCTAAGTTATTCAAGGAGTTATCGGAAGAACTTGATATGCCATTTGTAGTAGCAGGATTTGAAGGCCAGGGACTCCTTGCTGCAATTTATGCTCTTATGAAGCTGAAAGGTCATTCAGGCTTTAAGAATATGTATAAGAGCGTAGTTACGGAAAATGGAAATGGGGAAGCAAGAAGAGCAGTCAGCAAGTATTTTGAAAAATGTGATGCTTCCTGGAGAGGTATGGGACTTATACCGGGTTCAGGTATGAGGCTTAAAGAGGAATTTCTTCAATTTGACGCAGGAAGTTATGGACTTGATGATGATCATATGCCGCCGGGATGCAGCTGTGCTAAGGTTTTGACCGGAGAAATATCCCCGGATGAATGTCCTCTTTTTGGAAAGATGTGCTCACCGCAGGATCCTCACGGTGCATGCATGGTATCTACGGAGGGCAGCTGCTATAACTATTTTATATCTGGAAGAACAAAAAGATAATTGTAAGTACATTTGGAGTTGATTAGGAAATGAAAGTAACAATGGCACACGGAAGCGGTGGAGCTTCAACGTCAGAACTTATTGAAAATATATTTGCAAAGCATTTTAAAAACGAATATCTGGACCGCATGGAGGATTCCGCGGTTGTTCCCGGAAATGAGAGATTAGCGGTTACAACAGACAGCTTTGTTGTGACACCTTACTTTTTCCCTGGTGGAGATATAGGAAGATTGTCTGTATGTGGTACTGTAAATGATCTTCTTATGAGCGGAGCTACTCCCAAGTATCTTACCTGTGGATGCATACTTGAAGAAGGCATGGATCTGGATGACCTTGATAAAATCATAGCTTCTATGGCAAAAACTGCAAAAGAAGCCGGTGTGTCAATCGTTACGGGAGATACAAAGGTTGTTGAAAAACGTGGAGATTTTGGCGGTATAATGATAAATACTTCCGGAGTCGGATTTGTACCTGAAGGTTTATCATTATCACCATCAGGCTGTAAGGATGGAGATGTGATCATTGTATCCGGTAATCTTGGAGATCATCATGCAGCCATTCTTTCAGGCAGAATGAATATTAAAAACAATATTAAATCTGATAATGCTCCTCTTGTACAGATGGTAACAGGACTCATTAATGAGAATATAAAGCTTCATGCAATGAGAGACGTTACAAGAGGTGGTCTTGGTACCGTACTTCATGAGTTCGCTAATGCTTCTTCCTGTGAAATTCATCTTTATCAGGACAGACTTCCTGTAGGAGATGAAGTCAGAGATTTCTGTAAAATGCTTGGACTTGATCCGGTTTACATGGGAAATGAAGGGAAAATAATCTGTGTAGTTGATGCTTCTGATGCAGATAAAGCCTTACAGATCATAAAGAATTCACATTATGGCGAAACTGCAGCTATAATCGGAGAAGTTAAAAGAGCCGATAATATTGGTGTAGTACTTCATACACCTATTGGCGGAGAAAGACTCATCGGTCCTTTATACGGAGAAGGCCTTCCAAGAATCTGCTGATTTCTTTTGCATTTATGCATTACTGTGATATAATGCACTATATGTTGTAGTTAGGGATAACAGACTTCTTGTACTAGTCAGACCAAACATTTTACCTTGTGATATTCGAGAAGTCATTACATGGTTATACGTAATGTGGAGTTGTATTTATGAAATTTACAAGAGTTAATAAGGATACCGTTAATTGCATAATCACTGAAGACGACATGGATGAGCAGGGATTAAAGCTAGAGGATCTTTTTGATAAAAGTAAGGAAGCAATGGATTTTCTTCATGATATAATGGAGAAAGCGGCTACAGAAGTGGATTACAAGCCGCAGGGGGCTTTCACTCCAATGCAGATCACTGTATTGCCGGATCATTCAATATCTCTTACACTCTCTGAGAACACAGAGGGAGCTTTTGCAGATATGCTTAAGAATCTTACGGAGAAGGCGGGACTTCGTTTCCCTAAAAACTTCTTAGAAGAGCTTGGTGATACACCTGAGGAGGACAGAATCCCAAGACTTAGTGAGTATCTTCAGAGCCTTAAAGATTTTACCAATTCTGTTAAGGATATGGTTGAGAAGACCAGAACCGAAGCTGAGAAGATAGATAAAGATGCCATTCCTGTTAAGAAGAAGGAAAGTGGCAGAAAAACTAAAATCGTTCCGGACGAGCAGAAGGACAATGGAAAAAATGAGCTCGACAGACTTGGATTTTCAACTTTTGTTTTTGAGCTCAAAAACTTAAGGACTGCTATTGCACTTAGTAAGCAGATTTCGGGTACGATTTCCATGGAGAGTACTCTTTACAGAAGCAACTCTGCCAATGCTTATTATATGGTATTTGACAGAAGGGATGAGAATGCTAAGACATTTGCTGCTGTATTTTCAATCTGTTATGAGTTTGGTAAATTTGTAACTACTAAAGATAATATTATTTGTCATATGGATGAGAGTTTCGACACAGTTCTTAAGAAGAACGCTATTGAGACACTCCGTAGCTTATAAATACTGTTAGAGAAGTGCGACTGCATTTTATCAGGTTTTCAAACGGGACGACTTCATAATGAAGGACGTTCCGTTTTAGTATAGATTCCTAAATTTCTTCAGAAATTTAGGAATCGTACAGGTCTTGTGGGCTATTTCCACTTTTGCCCACAAGAAGTCAATGAAGCAATGTAATAGAGGAAATGCTATTGATAAACGAAGATAGTAAAGCAATAAGATTAAATAAATATATCGCCATGTGTGGCATTTGTTCCAGAAGAGATGCTGACAAGCTTATCCAGGATAACAGAGTAACAATTAATGGTAAAATTGCCGAAAACGGTGCAAAGGTCACAGACAAAGACGAAGTATGTCTCGATGGGAAAGTCATCAGAATGAATGATGAGAAGGTTGTCCTGGCATACAATAAGCCTGTTGGAGTTGTCTGCACCGAGAAGGATGAGCATGCTGAGAAAACAATAATTGATGATATAAAGTATGAAAAACGTGTAACCTATGCCGGACGTCTCGATAAAGATTCAGAGGGACTGATGATCCTTACAAATGATGGGGATCTTATACAGGCAATGATGAAGTCTGCCAATGGCCATGAAAAGGAATATGTGGTTGAGGTGGATAAAGAGATTTCTGATGCTTTTGTAAAAGATATGGCAAAGGGAGTTTATCTTAAGGATCTTGATCAGACGACAAAAACATGTGTGGTCAGAAAAAACGGTAAAAAGAGTTTTAATATAATACTTTCGCAGGGCCTTAACAGACAGATAAGACGAATGTGCGAGGCTTTTGGCTACAAGGTTACAAAACTAAAGCGAATCAGAATTTTAAATATTGAACTTGGTAATCTTGATTATTCTGAATATAGGATTATCCGGGGGCAGGAATTAAAAGAATTATATAAAGTATTAGATAACAGGGGAATTAGTTAATGGTAATAACTGAGATTAAATCAAAATACACGGAACTTTCTGAGAAAATCCGTTATCATATGGATCGATATTATAATCAGGATTCACCGGAGATATCTGATTATGAATATGATCAGCTTATGCAGGAATTGAAAAAGCTTGAGAGTGAGTATCCCGAGCTGATTACAAAGGACTCACCTTCACAGATAATCGGAGGTACGACAAAGCGCGAGGCTGGAGTTAAGGTTACTCACAATGTACCAATGCTTTCAATAGAGGATGTTTTTGACAGGGAATCAGTTATTGCCTGGGTGAACAAAGTTCATGAAAAACACCCTGATGCGCTTTTTTCAGTTGAGCAGAAAATTGATGGCCTTAGCATGACATTAAGATATGAGAGCATGACCGAGAAGCCGGGATTTATGCATCTGACTCTTGCAGAGACAAGAGGTGATGGCAGAATCGGAGAGGACGTAACCATAAATGCTCTTGTTATTCCCGATGTAAAAAAGGAAATTCAATATGATGCGACTTATCTGGAACTTCGCGGTGAAGTTTATATGTCTCATGAAGACTTTGACAGATTCAATGAACAGCAGGAAAAGCTTGGTAAAAAGGTTGCAGCTAATCCCAGAAATCTTGCTGCGGGTACACTAAGACAGCTCGACAGTAATATCACTAAAGAGCGCGGACTTAGAATGTTTGTCTTCAATGTTCAGGATGGTCCGGAGGAACTTATGCAGAGCCACTGCAAAGCCCTGGATGAGCTTCAGAAAATCGGAATACCTGTAGTGGAGCACAGACAGTGCAAAACTGCTGAAGAGATCCTTGAAGCAATAGATGCCATAGGCGATGAAAGATTTGATCTTGAGTTTGATCTTGACGGTGCTGTAATAAAGGTAGACAGGACCGGATGGAGAGATGATTTCCCTGCAGGAAGTAAGTACTCAAGCGGCCATATAGCCTACAAGTATCCACCGGAAGAAAGAGTTGTGGTTATGGATGAAATTCTTGTAGATGTGGGTAGAACCGGCAAACTAACTTTTACAGGAAGCTTTCATGATAAAGAGACAGGTAAACCCGCAAGACTGTGTGGTACTTCTGTTTCAAGGGCGACACTTCATAACCAGGATTATATTCGCGAGATGAAGATTGGTGTCGGCGGAGCTTACAAGTTGTTCAAGTCAGGAGAAATCATACCTAAACTGAACGGTTGCGTTGAGGAGCCGGAATCAGTATATGAGGCACCGCAGGTTTGTCCTGTATGTGGACACAAGCTTGTAAGAGAGGAAGACACAGCTGATATCAGATGTGTTAATCCTACATGTCCTGCCCAGGTTACAAGGACAATTGCATATTTTACTTCCAGAGATGCTATGAATATCATGGGACTTGGCGATACCCTCATAGAAGCTCTTACCAAAGACGGATATTTAAAGAGCTATGCCGATATATATGAGCTTAGAAATTATCGTGATGAGATGGTTCAGAAGGGAATTATCGGTAAAGAAAAGAACACTGATAAGCTTCTTGGCGAAATAGAAAAATCCAAAGAAAATGATCCTGTAATGCTTCTTACGGGACTTGCCATCCGAAATGTCGGAAAAGCCACAGCAAGAGAAATAATGAAGCACGTCTCTGACATAACTGAATTGTTTAATGTCACGGTTGACGGATTTTTATCAATGCCTGATATTGGTGAGACTACAGCGAATGACCTGTATGAGTTTTTCCATAGTGAAGAGAACAGACAGCTGATTCTCAGAATGAAGCAGGAAGGGGTAAATACAGCAGTTATCCCGGAGGAGGATGCTTCTGATAAACTTGCGGGAATGACAATAGTTGTTACCGGAACACTGCCTACGCTTGGAAGAAAAGAAGCAGAAGGTCTTATTGTTAAAAACGGTGGCAAAGCGTCAGGAAGTGTATCAAAGAAAACTTCTATGGTTCTTGCCGGTGAAGCAGCAGGAAGTAAGCTTACAAAAGCTCAGGACCTTGGAATCAAAATTATAGATGAAGCTGAGTTCCTGAAAATGCTTGAATAAAATATTATTATACGAGACTAAAAATTAAGGATAAAACTCTTGATATAATTGGGAGGAGAAAAAATCATGCCTATAAAAATTATGAATGATCTCCCGGTGCGGGAAATACTTGAAAAAGAAAACATCTTTGTAGTTGACGAAAATCGCGCCATGCACCAGGATATTCGATCTTTGAATATTTGTATTTTAAACCTGATGCCATTAAAGGAAGATACGGAGTTGCAGCTTCTCAGGTCACTTTCAAATACACCACTGCAGATCGATGTATCATTCATGCGTGTCAGCAGCCACAAATCGCTCAACACGTCGCCTAACCATTTGAACAGATTCTATCATACGTTTGAAGAGCTAAGAGATAATACCTACGACGGCCTTATTATCACAGGTGCACCTGTGGAGCAGATGGAATTTGAAGAGGTTGATTACTGGAAAGAATTATGTGAGATTTTTGAGTGGTCAAAAACAAATGTAACATCAACCTTCCACATATGTTGGGGAGCTCAGGCAGGATTATATTATCATTACGGAATACAAAAGAGAAAGCTTCCGGAAAAGCTCTTTGGTCTGTTCGAACACAGAGTTGAAAATAGAAAGGTTCCTTTGGTAAGAGGCTTTGATGATGTATTTTTGATGCCTCATTCAAGGCATACAGAATCTCCTTCCAATGAGATCCATGCATGTAAAGAACTGGTGGTTCTCGCAGAATCTACAGTGGCAGGTGTATTTTTGTGTATGTCCAGAGACGGAAAAAATATATTTGTTATGGGACATGCAGAGTATGACAGATTAACACTTCATAACGAGTATATCAGGGATCTTAGTAAGGATTTGCCGATACATGTTCCTGAAAACTATTATCCTGATGATGATCCTGATAATACCCCTAAGCTCACCTGGAGATCCCACTGTAATAACCTGTATTCTAATTGGCTTGATTACTATGTATATCAGGCGACACCTTATAAATGGGGCCAGATCCTCGATGATGACAGGAAACAGAAAGCAAGAAGTGAACTGACAAAAGAGGACACAGAATAATTTACAAATAATCCATAAAAACATAAAAGTTTTATGAAAAAAAAGTAACATCTGCCGCAAACGATAAGAAATACGATAAAATGTATTATATCGATTACAGTAGGAAAGCGGGTGCCATTATCCGCGGAAAAGGGGTATACAATGGGTTTAGATCTTGAAGAGGAAGAGAAAGAAGTAAAGACTACTCCAAAGGCAAGAACTAAGAGAACAAAAGAGCTTCTTGAAGAGCATGCAAGGCGTATGGATGAGCTTAAGAACGAGCACTCTAGCCTTGAAAAGGAAATAGAGGAATTGGATTCTGAAGCAATGGCTCTTGGCAATAAGGATGCTATCAATTTAAAGATCACTCATGAAAAATTTGGTGAAGGTACTATAAAAAAGCAGGAAGGCAAGTATATTGAAGTTGAGTTTTCCGATGTAGTGAAGAAATTCGTACTACCCGGTGCTATTGCTGATGGCTATTTGAAAATAGATGATGAAAATCTTCTTGATTATTTCAAGAAGAGAAATGATGTTCACAATCGTTCTCTGAAAGCGCATCTTGCTCTCAGGTCTAATGAATTTGCAATGGAACGGTTACAGGACGATATTGATAAAATTATTGAAAAATCTAAATAGTATTATTTTATAGTGATATTGAGGGTTGTCGCAAATGTGCGGCAGCCCCTTTAAATTGTGAATATACGGAGTGTACTAAATGTCTGAGGAGACTTTGGCACTGATAAGAAAATATAATAACAATATTGAAATGAGCGGCTTGGGTGTCATTGCATTCGGCATTTGGGAAGTTCTGAAGTTTTTTATTAAAATTGTTGCCGGGACAGATGATATCAATGGTTACTATATGCTGGTAGATGACGTACCTACACCTGTCGTAAAAGTTCTGGTAGTTATTTTTCTGATGTGCTTTTATGGTGGCATATTATTTTTACATGTTTATATAGGCTTTTCGGCTATAAGATTTGCCAGGGCAAGAAGTAATAAGAAAACATTTCTGATATGGCTTTGTTTGCTTGCAATATACAGTATATGGAGTCTGGCGGCATACATTGGGACAGGAAATATCAGAGAATGGGATGACGGTGATGTAATTACTATTTTTGTAGAGTTATCATTTATGTCTATTATCTTTGACATTATATATTCATTCTACAGAATTAAGAAAATACAAAAAAAAGAGGGGCTGGATAGTTAGATATGCAAGAGGATTTTCATTATTATGCTACATATTGTGCTGCATATCTTGCAGGATATACGCATGAAGAGAGCGAAGATATCTGCTATTGCGCCCAGCTTGTGGATTTATGTTCCGGCACATTTTTAACAAAATTAAATGCTCCTTTATCGGCAGCAACGACACAGCTTCAATTAGAAATGATGGATGCAAGGACAGATATTATAGGACTTCAGAATATAACAAGAATCTGGGCATCATTCCACTTTCTGCCATATGATCTGTATGCTCAAAAGCGCGGTCGCACAAGGATATATATGAATAAATACAGGCTGATCTGTATGCCTAACAGCGACCTTATGGTTAAGACCGTTGAGCTTGCCAAGGGTAAGCCTATACAGGCAGTCGGGGTTGCCATGCATGTGCTGGCTGATACATGGGCTCACAGCTATTTTGCAGGAACACCTTCACTTGCCATAAATAATACGAACTGGAATTTCAGGGAAGTCATCACTATAGAAGGTGAGGAGAGAGAGGTTCCAATAAAATTCAGGCATAACCCTTCAGCTAAAGATGATGTGGCTAATAATCTTTACACAAGTAGTATCTTCCAGAATAATGAAAATTCCGTAATGAACCTTGGACATGGAAGAGCAGGACATCTACCGGATTATTCTTTTATGAAATACAGATATATTCCCGCCTGGGATGACTATAAGGAGATAACTAAGGATAATCCATCTGATTATCTAAAAGCTTTTGCACAGATGATATACGCCATGAAATATATTAGGGGCGATATCAGCACATTTGGAAAAGATAAGTACGACACCGAAGCGATAGAACCATATAAGGATAGAATTAATGCGATTATAAGAAAGAGGCAGCTCATAGCTTCCGAAGACTGGAAGAGCTTTGGTGAAGATCTTTCCGGAAAAAAGATAAGGGATTTTGATCTGGAGATTTATCAGAAGGAGTATATTACAAATTATAAAAAAGAGGATACCTTTTTAGGAAAGTTTATTGAAGCCGCTCTTGCACAAAAGGGAATGGTGACTTATGAAATATATACTTCTAAAAATTATTTGGCGGGATTTTCCAAGACCATATCTAACGGAAACAGTTTATTAAAAACAATCTTTGGGTAATGAATTATAAATCAGGGTAATATTTATGTCTAGAATACATAGAATAAATAACATCATATTTGGCATAGTAATGCTTATTTATGCTTATTTAATGATACAGACACCTGATGAAGCATATCCTGTTATTCTTGCGATTATTGCACTTGGTCTTATGCTTTCTGGATTAAAAGAGCTTTTTTACTTTCTTACAATGGCAAGATTTATGGTCGGAGGGAAACTCAGTCTGTACAAAGGAATAATAACTTTGGATTTTGGTCTGTTAACAGCTACTCTTACAGATATACCATCATTTTATATTTTGATGTATCTTGCCGGAATCCATGCTTTTGCAGGACTCGTGGAGTTCCTGAGAGCCAATGAAGCCAGAATCAATGGCGCCAGATCATGGAAAACTAAATCATTGCATGGTCTTGTGGACATAGGTATTGCGGTTCTGTGCTTTATAAATTATAAAAATCAGGAGACAGCTGTTGTCATCTATAGTCTGGGACTGATTTATTCAGGAGTATTAAGAATCATTTCAGCGCTAAGGAAAACAACGATTATATACATTCCGTAAATGCAAATCGAAGAGATCCTATTAAGCTCGTGAAAAATGATAGGTATAAACAAAATATAAAAAGTGGCGTATCGACCTGACTAATAAAAGTCAGGAAGATACGCCACTTTTTATATGAAAATGTGTTAGCTTTTTATGAATATGGATTCAATCAATATGCCAAGGATTATGAAATGGCTTTCTTTTCTGAAGCATATTCTTCTTCATGTGCTTTTTTATGAGCAGTAGAAAGCATTAGCTTGATTCTGTTAAGCTGGTTAACTTCACTTGCGCCGGGATCATAATCAATTGCGACTATATTACATCCGGGATAGAGCTTTCTCATCTGTTTGATTACACCCTTACCAACTACATGATTGGGAAGGCATCCAAAAGGCTGGGTACATACAATGTTTGAAGCACCTTCCTTTATGAGTTCTACCATCTCACCTGTAAGGAACCAACCCTCACCGGTCTGGTTACCAATGGAAACGATAGGCTTTGCATATTCTACAAGCTTATAAATGCTTGTAGGAGCATCGAAATGTACACTATTTTCAAAAGCTTTGGAAGCGCCGCCGCGGAGCTTCTCAAGAGCCCAGATTCCTGCCTTACAGAAAGCCTTTGTCTTCTTACTTGTACCAAGCTGATCTGCTTTATATACCTGATTGTAGAAGCAGTAGAGCATGAAGTCCAGAAGATCCGGTACAACAGCCTCAGCTCCTTCTGATTCAAGCAGTTCGACAAGATGATTATTGGCTGCAGGAGCGAACTTAACAAGAATCTCACCAACAACACCAACTCTTGGTTTAACTTCATCTGTTATCTCAATCTGATCGAAATCTTCTACAATTTCTTTACACAGATGCTGGAATTTGGTAAAGCTCAGATGTTTCGCTGAAACAAACTCAATACACTTTTTCTTCCACTTTTCATGAACTGCATTAACAGAACCCTTCACTTTTTCATAAGGGCGCATGCGGTAAACACATCTCATGAAGATGTCACCGAATACTGCTGCATAGGCAGCTCTCTCAAGCATCTCAAAATTGATATGGAAGCCGGGATTGTGCTCAAGCTTACTTAAATTAACTGATACAACAGGTACTTGTTCCATACCGGCTTTTCTAAGAGCTCTTCTTATAAATCCTACATAATTGGTAGCACGGCATCCACCACCTGTCTGGCTCATCAAAACTGCAGTTTTGTCCAAATCATATTTACCTGAATGAAGCTCATCCATTATCTGTCCAACGACCCAGAGAGAGGGATAACATGCATCGTTATTAACATATTTAAGGCCCATATCAATGGCATGTTTATTGTCATTCTGCATGACTACAATATTGTAACCACATGCAGAGAGGGCAGGCTCCAATATATCAAAGTGGATAGGAGACATCTGAGGAACAAGAATTGTATAATTCTTTCTCATTTCCTCTGTAAACAGGCGTCTCTTTATAGCTGTTGAACCAATAGTGCGTTCCTTGTTTTCTTTAAGCTTACGTACACGTATTGCAGCAAGCAGGGAACGGACACGGATTCTGGCACTGCCTAAGTTGTTTACTTCATCAATCTTAAGGCAGGTATAAATCTTATCTGAACCTGCAAGAATATCATTAACCTGGTCTGTTGTTACTGCATCAAGACCACATCCGAATGAATTGAGCTGTATGAGATCAAGGTCATCTCTAGTGCGTACAAAGCTTGCTGCAGCATAGAGACGGGAGTGATACATCCACTGATCTGATACAATGAGTGGTCTCTCAGGAGTTCCAAGATGTGAGATGGAATCCTCTGTGAGGACAGCAACACCGTAAGAACAGATCATATCAGGAATTCCGTGATTAATCTCAGGATCCACATGATAAGGACGACCTGCCACAACGATACCGTGCTTGTTATTGTCCTTCATCCACTTAAGAGTCTCTTCACCCTTCTTGCGGATATCATCTCTTGCCTTCGCCATCTCATCCCAGCCGTTTTTTGCTGCAAGAATAATTTCTTTGGCGGGTATTTCTTTAAATTCTTTAACAAGTGCATCTGTAACTGTCTTTAAACTTGTAAAGGACATGAAAGGATTTCTGAACTTAACCTTTCCATCTGTGATCTCTTCTACGTTATTCTTTATGTTCTCAGAATATGAGGTAACAATAGGGCAGTTATAATGGTTGGTTGCACCTTCAACCTCATCTCTTTCGTAGAAAAGTCCGGGATAGAAGATGAAATCAACATTATTCTTTATAAGCCATTCTACATGTCCATGTGACAGCTTTGCAGGATAGCACTCGGATTCACTGGGGATTGATTCAATTCCCAGTTCATAAATCTGATGTGTGGACCTTGGTGATAATACTACGCGATAACCAAGGTTTGTAAAAAATGTGAACCAGAATGGATAATTTTCATAGAAATTAAGTACTCTGGGGATACCTACAGTACCTCTTTTTGCATCCACTTCAGTCAGAGGCTCATAACTAAAAATTCTCTTGTATTTATAATCAAACAGGTTAGGTATTCCTGCTGCATTTTTTACTTTACCGATACCACGCTCACAGCGATTGCCGGATATATGCTGACGACCACCCGTGAATTTATTAATGGTAAGACGGCAATGATTGGTGCAGCCCTGGCAGGTTGTCATGCTGGTTGTGTATTCAAGCTTGTTGATCTGGTCAATGGTGAGCATGGTTGTCTTAGAGCTGTTCTTTTCATGAAATCTGTTTCTGGCTATAAGAGCAGCACCAAAAGCACCCATAATTCCGGCAATATCAGGTCTTGTTACCTGAGCGCCTGATATTTTCTCAAAGGCTTTAAGAACTGCATCATTATAAAAAGTACCTCCCTGAACAACGATGTGTTCACCGAGCTCCTTGGCATCTGATACTTTAATAACCTTAAAGAGAGCATTTTTTATAACTGAGTAAGCAAGACCTGCTGAAATATCAGCTACTGAAGCGCCTTCCTTCTGAGCCTGCTTAACTCTTGAATTCATGAAAACAGTGCAACGTGTACCAAGATCAATCGGCGCCTCGGCAAAAAGTGCGATTTTGGCAAAATCCTGAACGCTGTAATTCAGGGACTTTGCGAAGGTCTCTATAAAGCTTCCACAGCCTGAAGAGCAAGCTTCATTAAGTTGAACACTGTCTACAGTATCATTCTTAATATGTATGCATTTCATATCCTGGCCGCCAATATCCAAAATACAGTCAACCTTGGGATCAAAGAATGCTGCTGCGTTATAGTGGGCGATTGTTTCAACCTCGCCATCATCAAGCATAAGTGCGGACTTTAAAAGTGCCTCTCCGTATCCTGTTGAGCAGGAGCGGGCGATTGTAACACCTTCCGGCATAAGCTTGTATATTTCCTGAATAGAACTGATTGCAGTCTTAAGAGGACTTCCGTTGTTACTTGAATAGAAGGAATAGAGGAGATCTCCATCCTCTGAAACAAGAGCACATTTTGTTGTTGTTGAGCCGGCATCAATTCCAAGGAATGCATTACCCTTATAATCATCAAGCTTAGCTGTCTTAACTCTGTAATTATTCTGACGATCAAGAAATTCCTGATATTCACTTTCAGAATCAAAGAGAGGATCAAGTCTTGAAACCTCAGCAGCCATTGTAATCTTATGAGAAAGCTTGCCAATCATCTCAACCATTGAATAATGACAATTCTCATCTGCATTCATTGCAGATCCCATAGCAGCAAAGAGGTGTGAATTATCAGCGTCAATGATGTGCTCGTCATCAAGCTTAAGAGTGCGGATAAAAGCTTCCTTAAGCTCTGAGAGGAAGTGAAGAGGGCCTCCCAGAAATGCAATGTGTCCACGGATAGGCTTGCCACAAGCAAGACCACTGATAGTCTGATTTACAACAGCCTGAAAAATAGAAGCGGCAAGATCCTCCTTGGTAGCGCCTTCATTTATAAGAGGCTGAATGTCAGATTTGGCAAATACTCCGCATCTTGCAGCTATAGTATATAAAGACTGGTAATTTTTAGCGTATTCATTGAGTCCTGATGCATCAGTCTGAAGAAGAGATGCCATCTGGTCAATAAAGGAACCTGTTCCACCGGCACAGATACCATTCATACGCTGCTCAACATTACCACCCTCAAAATATATGATCTTGGCATCTTCACCACCAAGCTCTATGGCAACATCTGTCTTGGGTGCAAGAGCTTTGAGGGCTGTTGAAACAGCAATAACCTCCTGTACAAAAGGAACCTCAAGGTGACCTGCAAGTGTAAGACCGCCGGAGCCTGTAATTACGGGATGAAGTGTAACATTTCCACTTATTTTGGCAGCATCCTGAAGGAGAGAAAGAAGTGTCTCCTGAATGTTGGCAAAATGCCTCCTGTAATCTGAAAATATAATGTTCCTACCGGCATCCATAAGAGCTATCTTAACGGTAGTAGATCCTATATCAATGCCTAATGTGTAGTCCTTAGAAATCATAAAATCAAACCCCTGAAAATTATAAAACTGATTTGTTATTACTTATTATATATGCGAAATAAATGCGCATTACGCTACATTATAATCTAAGGCGAATCAAAAATCAATTGTGCAAATTACGATGCAAAAGCCCATGAAATGTGATAAACTCATTAAGAATGTGAACAAATTCAATAAATTTTTGCTTGAAAAAGAAAACGGAAAAGATTCATCCGGTTTCTTGAAATAGGAGAAGTATGAGTAATTTTGAAAAGAAATTTGGAAAGTATGCAATTAAAAATTTAACAATTGTATTGATTATCTGCTATATAATCGGATACATTTTCAGATTTGCGCCTGTGGGATCTGGTATTCTTAATTATCTGACACTGAATCCATATGCGATTCTTCACGGACAGGTATGGCGACTTATAACATGGATACTTATTCCGCCAACAGAAAGTAATTTGTTTTTTGTACTGATCATGCTTTATTTTTATTATTCCATTGGAACGACAATGGAGAGAGTATGGGGCGAATACAGATATAACCTCTATATTTTTACAGGTCTTATCTTAATGATAGTAGCTTCGTTCTTATCATATGGCTATGTTATGTTCAAATATGGTCAGGTTTTCGGAAGTGCTGAGATTTCAATGCTTATGCAGACCGTGTCATATGTGTTCAGCACATATTATATTAATATGTCTATTCTTCTGGCATTTGCAGCAACATTTCCGGATAATGTTGTTCTGTTTATGTTCATTATTCCGCTTAAAATGAAGTGGCTTGGAATTGTTTACGGCGTATGGCTGGCATTTGAGGCTATATCAGCTGCAATTAGCGGCAACATATACCTCTTCTTTGCAATAACGGCTTCACTTCTTACATTTGCATTATTCTGGGTTTCAAACGGAAGACTTATGCATCTTCGTCCAAAGGAAGTTAAGAGAAGAAATGAATTCAAGCGTTCCGTAAAGATAACACCACCCGGGATTACCAGACATAAATGTGCGGTTTGCGGAAGATCAGAGATTGATGATCCTACCCTTGAATTCCGTTTTTGCTCAAAATGTAACGGTAATTATGAGTATTGTCAGGAACACTTATTTACCCATACTCATGTAAAATGATGAAGTATTGAACGCAAAGCTGAATATGTGTTCATGAATCTATATTTTAAATTTTTAATTTCGGAGATGTAATATGTCTAATCTTGATAATAAAGAACAGGAATTTGCCAAAAGACTCGGTGACCTTACTAAATACGCCAGAAGACAGGGCGGTACTGTCAGTGAGGATGAAATAAGAGATGCTTTTGATGAACTTGAATTAAGTGATGCACAATATGAGCTTATCTATGAATATTTAAAAAAGCATAATATTGGTATCGGGGAGGCAATAGATGCTTCTGAATATCTGACAAAAGAGGAAGTCAGCTACCTTGATAATTATCTTGAAGAGCTGCAGCTACTTGAAAAGCTCTCAGACGGGGAAAAGGAAGCTCTGATCATCTCTGCAATGGCAGGGGAGAGTGATGCTCAGAAGAAACTTGTGGAGCAGAGCTTGTTAATGGTGACCGATGTTGCAAAGCTTTATGCTGAACAGGGAGTGCTTATAGAGGACCTTGTTGGAGAGGGTAATATCGCTCTTATGAAAGCAGTTACAGAGCTTTCAACTCTTGAAAGCCATAAGGAATGTGATGCTTATCTTGCCCAGAGAGTAATGGATGCCATGGAGAGCCTTATAGAGGACGATGCAGCTGAAACAGCGAGAGCACAGAAGGCTGTGGTTCTTGTACAGGAAGTGGCTGATAAAGCTAAAGAACTGGCTGATGAGCTAAGGAGAAGCTGCACTGTAGAAGAGCTTGCAGAGGAGACGGGAATGGAGGTCTCCAGGATTCTGGAAGCTATTAAGGCCTGTGGTAATCAGATCGAAGATATAGATTATAAACCTGAAAAATAATGAGGGTAAGTTATAGTACACTAAATCTGATATGATATTATCAGAGCGAAACATTAGGGGACGGACGCTTGTATAACATAATTAATGAAGATGATTTTAAATACACAATGCAGGATGTTTCAAGATATTATCTTGGAGCCAGACTCAGCTACAGGGAGATTATGGCAGATGAGATGGCCCCCTTTAAGTTTAAGACGATTGTAGAGCGTTATATTGCAAAGGATATAGACGCGGATACAACTCTTGAAAGTCATCTGTATCATCTGACTGATCAGGACTTTGAATGGCGTGTTTTTAAACAGCTTAGGGCAAAGGTAAGAGTCAGTCAGTTGAAGAAGGGCTCTACAGATCATTATCAGGAAAAAGTTTATACTATGGATCAGCTTGCTGCAATATCTCCTGATAGCAAGGAGAGTGCCGGCATGATAGTCAGGGAGCTGATCATTTCCAAGCTGGCATTACTTGCTTTTTCATTATGATCTAACTATTTTACCTGTTGAATCTTTTTTTTGAAGATCGGATTCAATCAAAAAAACAGGTTGACTTTCGGGGATGATACGTGTAGTATACTAAAGTCTTATTTCCGGCGTTTCGCCAGATATTCCATTTTTTAATTGTCAAAGTAAATGATTTTGCAATTTTGTACTTTTTTATTGACACAAACGAACATTTGTTTTATTATCAATTCAGAACACTTGTTCTGAACAAAGAAGGAGAAGAACAGTATGGAAAGAGAAGATAAGCAGAAAGCATTAGAAGCAGCACTTGGCCAGATTGAGAAACAGTTTGGTAAGGGTGCAGTTATGAAGCTGGGTGATCCGTCAGCACAGATGAATGTAGAGACTACTCCTACCGGATCACTGAGCCTTGATATAGCACTTGGACTTGGTGGTATCCCTAAGGGACGTATAGTTGAGATTTATGGTCCTGAGTCCAGTGGTAAGACCACAGTAACACTCCATATGATAGCTGAGGTTCAGAAGAGGGGCGGTATAGCAGGATTTATAGATGCTGAGCACGCTCTTGATCCGGTTTATGCTAAAAATATAGGTGTTGATGTAGATAATCTTTATATTTCACAGCCTGATTCAGGTGAGCAGGCATTGGAGATCTGTGAGACTATGGTGCGTTCAGGTGCTATAGACATTGTCGTTGTCGACTCCGTAGCAGCTCTTGTTCCCAAGGCTGAAATTGACGGTGACATGGGTGATTCTCACGTTGGTCTGCAGGCCAGACTGATGTCACAGGCGCTTCGTAAGCTTACTGCAGTAATCAGTAAATCAAATTGTACTGTTATATTTATTAATCAGCTTCGTGAGAAGGTTGGAGTTATGTTTGGTAATCCTGAGACTACTACCGGTGGACGTGCTCTCAAATTCTACTCATCAGTACGTATGGATGTCAGAAGAATTGAGACATTAAAGCAGGGCGGAGAGTCAATTGGTAACCGTACAAGGGTTAAGATCGTTAAGAATAAGATTGCTCCTCCTTTTAAGGAAGCAGAATTTGATATTATGTATGGTAAAGGCATATCATATACAGGTGATGTGCTGGATCTGGCGGCAGCTGTTGATATAGTCAACAAGAGTGGCGCATGGTATCAGTATGGTCCTGATAAGATTGGTCAGGGACGTGAAAATGCCAAGAATTACCTCGCTGAACATCCTGATAAACTTGAGGAGATAGCAGCTAAGGTCAGAGCTCAGTATGGACTTGAATCAGATGAGACGGTGAATTCTGAGGAAGCTCCTGCAACAGGAAAAAAAGCAAAAGCTGCTAAAGGCGAAGAGGCATAAAATATATGACTGTAACGGATATAGTACCGCTCGATAATAAAAGATCAAAAGTATATGTAGACGGTGAGTTCGCTTTTATCCTATACAGAGGTGAAATTAGAAATTACAGATTAAGGACTGGCGAAGAAATATCTTCGCCAGTTTTTGATGAGATCAATAATTCACTAATCCCTAAAAGGGCCAAAAAGCGCGCTATGAACCTCCTTCAAAAAAGAGATTATACCGAGTATAAACTCAGAGAGAAATTGAAAGAGGGCTTTTATACTGACGAAATAATAGATGATACTATCGAGTATCTTAAGTCTTACAGATATCTGGATGATGAGCGATATGCAGAGGATTATATCAGATATCATATGGAGTTTAGGAGCAGAAACAGAATCCGTCAGGACCTTATGCAGAAGGGAATCAGTTCTGAGATTATAAGCAGATTACTTGAAGAAGCTTATATGGAGGAAGAGAATAATCCAGAGCTGTTATTATGTGTTAATCTTCTTCAAAAAAAACATTATGATCCTCATACGGTGACCTATGAAGAAAAGCAGAAAATGATGGCATTTTTATACCGTAAAGGCTTTAGTAATGACATCATCACAAAAGCGTTATCTCTTGACACAAGCGGCATCTGAGCGTAAACTTAATATGTTGTTATATTGTATGAATAAAGATTATTAAAATCATTTTATACAAAATATCGTACAATGAAAATTGAATAAGGAGGTGCTCCTGTATGCCTACATTTATTGTAGCAGTAGCAACTCTTGTCGTTTCAGTAGCATGTACCGCATTCATTCTGATTTCCCGTCAAAAGAAAATTGACGCTGAGAATGAGAGTAAAATCGGTAGCGCTGAAGAAAGGGCAAGAAAAATCATCGATGACGCTGTGAGGGCTGCTGATGAATCGAAGCGCGAAAAACTCCTGGAAGTTAAAGAAGAATCACTGAAGGCAAGGAATGAACTTGAAAAAGAAGTGAGGGATAGGAGAGCAGAGGTTCAACGTTCAGAAAGACGAGTTCAGCAGAAAGAAGAGAACGTCGAGAAGAGATCAGAAGCAATTGAGAAGAAAGAAGCCAGTTTAAATGCACGTGAAGATGCATTAAACAAAAAGACGCAAGAGGTTGCGAAGCTTGATGAGCAGAGAAGACAGGAACTTGAGAAAATCTCAGGCTTAACCTCCGAGCAAGCAAAAGAGTATCTTTTGAAAATTGTTGAAGATGACGTGAAGCATGAATCCGCAGTCATGATAAAGAACATGGAAGCGGAGGCAAAGGAAGAAGCAGATAAGCGTGCGAAGGAAATCGTTGTTAATGCGATTCAGAGATGTGCAGCTGATCATGTTTCAGAGACTACAATCTCAGTAGTTCAGCTTCCAAATGATGAAATGAAGGGACGTATTATCGGACGAGAGGGTAGAAATATCAGAACCCTTGAGACTATGACCGGTGTTGATCTTATAATTGATGACACTCCTGAAGCTGTTGTTATTTCAGGATTTGATCCGATCAGAAGAGAAGTTGCCCGTATTGCACTTGAGAAGCTTATTGTAGATGGACGTATCCATCCTGCAAGAATTGAAGAGATGGTTGAGAAGGCTCAAAAGGAAGTTGCTAATAAGATTAAGGAAGAAGGAGAGAACGCTGCTCTTGAAGCAGGAGTTCATGGACTTCATCCTGAGATTATTAAGTTATTGGGACGTATGAGATTCAGAACCAGTTATGGTCAGAATGCACTTAAGCATTCTATTGAAGTGTCCCAACTTTGTGGGCTTATGGCATCTGAGCTTGAGCTTGATGTCAGAATTGCTAAAAGAGCAGGTCTCTTACATGATATTGGTAAAGCAGTCGATCATGAGATGGAAGGGTCACATATCTCATTAGGTGTTGATATCTGTAAGAAGTATAAAGAATCTGCAACCGTCATCAACGCAGTTGAGGCGCATCATGGTGATGTAGAACCTCAGTCACTGATTGCTGTTATAGTTCAGGCTGCTGATACAATTTCAGCCGCAAGACCTGGCGCAAGAAGAGAAACTCTTGAAACCTATACCAGCAGACTTAAAGAGCTCGAAGAGATTACGAATAGCTTCAAGGGAGTAGATCATTCCTTTGCTATTCAGGCCGGAAGAGAAGTCAGAGTTATGGTTGTTCCTGAGCAGGTAAGCGATACCGATATGGTATTAATGGCAAGAGATATTGCTAAAAAGATTGAGAACGAGATGGAATATCCCGGACAGATCAAAGTTAATATCATTCGTGAAAGCAGAGCAACTGATTACGCAAAGTAATTTTCAACGAAAATTAAACCGATATGTACGAAAATGTACATGTCGGTTTTTTATTTATAAGAAATTCCGATGGGGTTCTTATAAATAAAAAACTCCGCGAGAATGCGCACTCGCACTAGAGGAATATGCATCTGATATGGCAGCATGCGCCGTGGTGATGTCACTGGCGAAAGCTTGATTTAATTAAACTTATTATAAGAAATTTATATAAGTTTAATTGAACTGTATATGGTTTATAGATGATAATAAAAGTGGATGTTTCTATCACAATATAGTGAACTGATTATCTCTTTATAGAGTTATCAAAAGGCAGTAGTTTATTCTGAAAGGGATTTGCATTTCATGGAGAAAGCAAATAAGTATAGATTATTCAGATACATATGCGTTTTTCTATGTGCATTACTTAATATTGTTTTGTCTTATATTACAGCAACTATAGGTCTGCCTGTATATCTTGATTCTATAGGCACTATTTTGATGTCCTTTCTTGGTGGCTTTTTTCCGGGAATTATTACGGCTATAATTTCCAATCTTATTGAAGCCGCATTTAATCAGGATGCAGCATATTTCATCCTGATTGGTGTTCTTATTGCTGCCTGTGCATCTAATTTTTCACAAAAAGAATTGTATAAGAAAAAAATAAATATTATGTGGCTCATTGTGATTATCTCACTAATTGGAGGCGGTTTGGGGCTTCTGTTTCAAATACTTCTTTTGGGGGAACCGCAGTTCTTATATATTACAGAAACGGCAAGTATTATAGCTAAGGACAATAAAGTCTTGCTGGCATTTGTACAGTTATTTTTAAGTATAGCTCTTAACATTGTTGATAAAGGCTTTGCCGTAATAATGGCGGTTTTGATATTTAATCTTATTCCACTCGAGTTCAGACAAAATGTTTGGAACAGTGGATGGAAGCAGAAACCTTTGTCACGACTTGAAGCAAATAATATTACTTCATACAAGATGGAAGAAAGAACTTCTTTTCGTGTAAAAGTAACGCTTATGATGATCACCATATCAGCAGCACTTTCAATAATTATCAGTTCTGTCAGCTCAAGGATGCTATACAGCTCTGTGTTGTCAGAGGCAAGAGCTCAGGTAGAGGACATTGCCATACTTATTGATAAGAATATTAAAGAATCTGCTTTTGAGAAGTACCTTAGTGATAATGAATATGTTTCAAAATATGATAATCCGGATTATATAAATGAAAACGAGTTTTTGCTTTCGCTTAAAAATACATTCTCTGAAATTGATAATTTAAAAATTTACAGAATAAAAGAAGATGCATATTATTCAATTTTCGATGTGGACACAGAATTTCAAAAATCAGGGCGAATAGGCGAAAGATATGAATATGATGAAAAGCTTGCCCGGGCTGTTCCACGGATGCTTAAGGGTGAGAAATTTGATGAGATTGGTAAAAAGGATGAAGATAACTACAGTGTTACTGCTTTTGAGCCTATTCATGATAAAAATGGAGAAAAATCATCTTATTACATATTAGCGCAACTGGCACTTCTGGATTATTCATCATACATAAAAGAGTATGTAATCAAAATGATTCTGCTTTGTTCAGGCTTTTTTGTACTGATCTTATCATATGGTCTTGAATTGTCTGCCTATAACTTTGTGTATCCTATAGGAAGCCTTGAGAAGAGCATAGACGAGATCATGAAATCCATGGATGACCAGGATCAGCTTGAAAAAAATGTTCGAAAGCTTCAAAAGCTGGACATAAAGACAAACGATGAGATTGAAAGATTGTATAAGGCTTTCAGTGAAATGGCGATAGTAACGGCTCAGCAGATGCGCAGCACACTTATTCTTGCCAATTCCAATAAGAAAATGCAGTCAGGACTGATCATTACCATGGCTGACCTGATGGAGGGGCGTGGCCTTGATTCCAAGGCACATTTCCAAAGAATGACGGCTTATGTGCGCATAATTTTGATTGGACTAAAACGAAGGGGCTACTATGCTGAAAAGCTTACGGATAAATATCAGTATGATGTAGAAACTTCCGCGCCCTTGTATGATATCGGAAAAATTAATATACCTGAAGTGATACTGAATAAACATGGGAAGCTAAATGACGAAGAAAATGAAATCTATAAATCACATACTACTGCCGGTAAAAAGATACTTGAAAATGCCATAAGTACTGTGGAAGGGGAAAATTATCTTAAGGAAGCAAGAAATATGGCGGCTTATCATCATGAAAGATGGGATGGGCAGGGATATCCTGAAGGACTTCACGGGGAGGTGATTCCACTTTCAGCAAGAATTATAGCAGTGGCAGATTATTTTGAAGATCTTACATCGTTTTATGATGACATTGAGCCGATTCCTGTGGAAAAAGCTATGGATATTCTTAAAAAAGAGTCAGGCTCACGATTTGATCCCAAATGTGTTGAAGTATTTGTTATGGAAGAAGCACAGATACGAAAAATCATAAGAAAGTATCAGGAGACATGATTTTATTATGACAGTGGTAAAGAAAATCAAAAACTTAATAATACTGTGTTTTCTCGCTGCTCTTTTATGTGGGGGTTCTTTGTGCGCTCTTGCTGCTGAAGATGATAAGAATTCTGAAAATCATACGCAGGGACTGATCGGAGGCGGCTATGCATTAACTGATCTAAAGCCTGAAACAAAGTATATGTCCATACTTTATGATGCTTCAAACGGGTTACCTACATCTGAGGCTTATAGTGTGCTTGGGTCATCTGATGGATATGTATGGATAGGTGGAAGCAGTGGTGTTATAAGATATGATGGCGCTAATTTTGACAGGATTGCCGTTGACAATGGCCTTACCGGAGTCAGATATCAGTTTGAAGACAGCAGGGGACGCGTTTGGTGTGGAACTAATGATAACGGCGTTATTGTCGTTGAAGATAGTAAATTTATTCATTTTGAGAAGGGAGATGGATTGCAATCATCTTCTATCAGATGCTTTGCTGAAGACAAAGACGGAAACATCTTCATAGGAACAACTGCGGGAATCAGTTATGTCGATAAAAAGATGCAGCTCCATACAATTAACGATAGCAGAATTGATAATAAAAGAATTCTTAAACTGGAATCAGACAATGTCGGAGATATTTATGGGCATACTAAAGACGGATGTGTTTTCAGGATTGAAAAATGTGTGGTTTCCGGATTTTACACAAGCAGGGAATTAGGAACGGGGGATATCACTACAATACTGACAGATCCTGAGGAAAATGGAAAGCTGTATTTTGGAACGGATCAAAACTATGTATATCATGGATATTTTGGCGATGGCGCAATTAATATGAAAAAGATAATAATTGAGCCAATTAGAAATGTGCACTGGATGACATATGAATTCGGGCATGTTCTTATAGCTTCAGGGGATGCCATAGGATATCTTGATGAAAGAAATCATTTAAGTATTATCGATGATCTGCCGATTGATTCCGGAATAGAAATGATGACTGCAGATTATCAGAATAATTTATGGATTGCTTCATCAAGATTTGGTGTGGCTAAGATTGTTTTTAATAATTTCGACAATTTTACCAAGGCTTCTGAAATCGATGATCAGATAATAAATGCCATATGTTTGCATAATGGAGGCTTTTATATCGGCACGGACAACGGGCTTTTACTTATAGGGCAGAACAGAAAGAGGATGAAGAATGATATTACTTATCATTTAGGTGAGAGCCGTATAAGATGCCTTATGGAGGATAGTGTGGGGAATCTTTGGCTTTCGACCTTCACAAAAGGCCTTGGGCTTGTATGTGCAAAAAAAGATGGAAGTATCATTGACTTTAATACGAAAAATGGAATGCCTGGAAATCAGGTAAGATGTACCTATGAAACAAAAGATGGAACTATAGTTGCAGGAACTGATGCAGGAATTGCTTTTATAAAAGATGATAAAGTGATAAGGGTTGCAGGTCCTGATGAGGGAATCACAAACTCTATAATATTTACAATTTGCGAAGGCGATGATGGGGAAATATATGCAGGCACTGATGGAGACGGAATATATGTAATCCAAAGCGATAACCGGGTAACAAAGATTGATACAAATTCAGATTCCGGTCTTACAAGTGATGTTGTTGTAAAGATAAAGAGGAATATTGAAAAAGATATTGTTTATTTTGTGACTTCCAATTCCATAATGATCCTGAAAGACGGAGAGCTTAAGCATATAACAACTTTCCCCTATAATGATAATTTTGACATTTTTTCAGATAAAAAAGGTAACTATTGGGTTACATCTTCTCAGGGTATCTACGTAGTAAATCAGGAAGATTTTCTTAATGATGATATAAAGGAGTTCAGACTTTATGATGTTTCAAGCGGATTAACCAGCATTCCCGTGGCTAATGGATATAGCTGCATGGATGGTAGTGCTCTTTATATTGCCGGTCAGAAAGGTGTCTGCATGGTAGATACAGATACTTTTGTAGAGGAGACTCCTGAAATAAAAACCAGTATAGGTGAAATCCTATGTGATGGTAACAGGATTTTCCCTGACAGGAACGGAAGATATATAATTCCTTCATCCTGCAAGCGTATCAGTATATCTGCGGATATCCTTGACTATACGTTGTCGGATCCAAACATACATATGTTTCTGGGAGGAGCCGATGATATAGGAATTACATCAAAACTTAGTAAGCTTACACCTTTGGAGTACACCGAGCTTGGCTACGGTGATTATGTTCTGCATATTCAGATTCTGGACAGAGTAAATGCACACATTATTTCTGATGATACCTTCAATATCAGAAAAGAGCCAAGGCTGTTGGAACTTAATGTAATAAGAATTATTATAATTGCTTTTATTATAATTATTTCGGGCTTTATTGTTTTCAGAATAATGAACGGCACGGTTATCAGAAAGCAATACCTTCAGATTCAGGATGCCAAGGAAGAGGCTGAACGCGCCAACATGGCAAAATCAAGATTCCTTGCAAATATGTCTCATGAGATCAGAACGCCTATAAATACTATCCTTGGTATGGATGAAATGATCTTACGTGAAGAAGCAAACGGTGTTCCCAAAAGCTATTTCCTGTCTATCATAAATTATGCAATCGATATAAAGAATGCTACTGAATCATTGCTGGGACTGATAAATGATGTTCTTGACATATCAAAAATTGAGTCAGGAAAAATGCATCTGGTTGAGCAGGAATATGAAACAAAGAGCATGCTCCGTTCGATTATTACAATGATCAGAGTTAGGAGTGATGCGAAAAATCTTTACTTCGATGTTGATATTGATGAAAATCTTCCTCAGAGACTTTACGGTGATGAGGTAAAGATAAAACAAATTGTTCTTAATCTTCTGACGAATGCAGTAAAGTATACAGATGATGGTGGATTTACGCTTACTGTTACCGTTGAGAAAAAGGATTCTTTGTCCTGTGCACTCAGATTTTCAGTTAAGGATACCGGTATCGGTGTCAAAAATGAAGACCTGGACAAGCTGTTTTCAGCCTATGAACGACTTGATGAAGAAAAGAACAGTGGAATTCAGGGTACAGGATTGGGACTTGATATATCAAGACAGTTTGCTGAACTTATGAATGGCAAGCTTTGGTGTGAGAGTGTTTATGGTGAAGGCAGTGAATTTATTCTCACGTTATCACAAAAGATTATAGACGAGCATCCGCTGGGGAAATTTACGGAAGAAGATGATTCATCCCTTGGAGGACCATATGTGCCTCAGTTTGTGGCTCCGGATGCCGATATTCTGGTAGTTGATGATAATCCCATGAATCTGGCGGTTATAAAAGGCCTTCTCAAACCTACTAAGGTTTTTGTGACAACGGCACAGAGCGGAGAGGAATGTCTTGAAAAACTGAAGTCAGGAAGCTTCAATGTTGTTCTTCTGGATCACATGATGCCCGGGATGGATGGCATCGAAACTCTTGCTGAGATCAGAGAGAGCTTTCCTGATCTTCCTGTTTATGCACTCACAGCTAACAGTACGGCTGGGGATGAATTCTATAAATCAAAGGGCTTTAACGGTTATCTTTCAAAGCCTATAGATACTGTGCAGGTTGAGCGGGCGATAATGAGCCATCTTCCTGAGAATATTATGATGAAGCCTGAGCAGTCAGATGCATTATCAAAAGATACTGAGCTGAGTGAAGAGTATAAATGGCTTTACGATGTTGAAGGAATCTCTGTTGAGGAAGGAATAAAACATTCAGGAGGATCACGGGCATTTGTATCATCACTTGAACTTTTCCTCGATACAATTGAGCAGAATGCCAAAGTTATAAAGGATGCGTATGATACAGGGGATATAAGAATGTATACGGTAAAGGTTCATTCACTGAAAAGTTCTGCAAGAATAATAGGTGCGATGAAGCTTTCAGAAGATTGTCAAAATCTTGAAGATGCAGGAAATAAGAAGGATACGGAGTATATTGCTGCTCATACTGAAGAACTTCTTAGCTGCTACACGGAGTATCTGAAGAAGCTTGAGAGGCTAAGAAAAGATGAAGAGGAGCCTGGCGATGACAAGCCTGAAATTCCCGGTGATGTGCTTGCAGATGCATACGAGGCTCTTAAAGAAGTTATTGCACAAATGGATTATGATTCTGTCGAAATGATCATAAAACAATTAAAGGAATATAAGTTACCTGAAAATGATCAGGATAAGATAACAAGGCTTGAGAAAAACCTGAAACTATTTGATTGGGATGAAATGGAGCATATTATAGGGGCCGGTTAACGCTAGCGCACATCCTTTGGGGGCTTGTGGTATTCGTATCCTACCGGACTGAGTCAGACATAAACCAATATTTAAAGAGGTGAATAAGGAGCAGAAGATGTTTGATTTTTTGCGAAATCATCAGGTTGATCTGATGCTGGGGCTCTCCAGTATCTGCGGAATAATTGCACTTTTTACGTTCATTTCCAAAGCTATGCCAAGACGCAGAAAGTATGCTCTTTTGCAGATGGAAATCGGGTCTGCCATCTGGCTGTGGGCAGACAGAGTGGCATATTTATATCATGGTATACCGGGCACTTATGGATATTGGATGGTTAGAATAAGTAACTTTCTGGTATTTGTTTTAATAAATGTCGTATTATTATCCGTAAGCCTGTACATTGAAGATGTACTCTTGAATGAAGGTGAAATAGAAAAGCCTCCAATCATTTTGAACATTACAAAGCTTCTGTCTGTTATTGCAATATGTCTTGTTGTCATTTCACAGTTTACGGGGATATACTATACTTTTGATGAAAATAACATTTACACCAGATCTCCATATTATTTTATAAGCTATGTTTTTCCATATTTTGTTTTAATTATTCAGCTTGCCACACTTGTGCGATATAGAAAAAGACTACGCGGAAAAATTGCTTTGTCAGTTTTCCTTTTTGACGTTGTAAGTCTTACGGCTTCCATGATTCAGTTGTTTGCGTATGGTGTATCTCTTGTGGACATGGCTGCCGTTGTCATGGTAATAGGACTTTATATTTTTGCGCTTCTTGACATGAATGAAAGGGTAGAGAGAGCCAATCAGATAGAGATAAACCAGTTAAAGGTTGAACAGCAGAACTTGAAGCATCTTTTTGAGCAAACAGTAACTGCTCTTGCGACAGCGATTGATGCCAAGGATAATTTTACCCGTGGGCATTCACTCCGAGTTGCAGAGTATGCCAGGGAAATCGCCCGTCTGTCCGGGATGGATGAAAAAAAGTGTGATGAAGTATATTTTGCTGCTCTTGTACATGATGTTGGCAAAATTGGTATAAAAGATGATATCATACAAAAGGATAGTAATTTGTCTGATGAAGAATATGAGATAAAAAAGAAACACACTGAGATAGGCGGAGAGATTCTTTCATCAATTAGTGAGTTTCCTTTTTTGAGCATTGGTGCAAAGTATCATCATGAAAGATTCGACGGAAAAGGATACCCAAGTGGATTATCAGGTACGGATATACCTGATATTGCAAGAATAGTTGCGGTAGCTGACAGCTATGATGATCTGACATCCGGAAGAAGCTACAGGGACCCGCTTCCACAGAGTACTGTCAGGGAGGAAATAGTAAAGGGTCAGGGAACCCTTTTTGATCCTGAATATGCTAGAATCATGGTCAATATGATCGACAAAGATACCGAATACATGATGAGGGAGAAGGAAGAAAATATTAACAGCACAGATCATACTGATCTTAGCAAGGTAACTGAAATGCGCTTTGAAGAATATAAAAACAGCGTTTCAGATGGACTTCAGATAACAGATCACAAAACAAAAATATCCTTTAAAATTAATTCTGATCTGGGATATGAATCCAGATTTGCTATGCCTTCCATTATTCTATTTGATTCATTTGACGGTTGTGTGCATAATGATGATAGGAATATCAGAGTACTGAATTATATCGAATATGGTGAAATCTGGCTGGATGGCAATACAATCTGCACAGCTGCCAGAGATATCAAGTCAACTATTTCCGAAAGCGGTTCATTTTCTCCAAAATGCGAAATTGAAGCCGTAAGAATTAAAGACCATGTTAGAATAAAGATAAGGAACCAGAATAAGAGGATTGATGTAATAGTTGCTCTTTTGGATGCTGTCCGGTTTGCATATATAGGAATTACCGGAGAGCACTGTAAAATACAGAATATAACTGTTGAGCAGGATAAAGAAGCAGTTTTAGAGGACTATATTCCAAGAATTGCACAAGAGGTGAACTATATCAATAATCTTCAGGGTGATATTCCGAATGTTCAGATAAATGGATACAGATCTGATATTACAAAGCCACTACCGGTCAGAGATGGTATGCGGATCAGCTTTTTTACCAAAAGTCTCCCTTCGGCAAATCTAATTTGGCACTGCGCATATGTCCTTTTGTTTTCAGCAGATGATGAAAAGCAGGATGGCACTAATTATAGGGAATTTGCATGTATTCGAATCGACGGCGAAGATGCCACAAAAGTCAAGACAGCATCTAATGAGCTTGTAGTCAGGAAGGATGCGGAATTTGAGAGCTGGGATGTCTGGAAGGAACGCAATAAAAAAGGATTTCCATGTGAGATTACTTTTAAAAGAAGGAAAAATAAGATTACAATGGTGACTTCAAATGCAGGTATTTCCATAAAAAATACCACTATAATTCCGGATAATGAAAAGAATATACTGGTCGCATTGACCGGAGACCAGTGTACTTTAACAAATATTATAGTTTTGTAAGATAAAGGTAGACCTGTTGTTCAAAAAGCTATATAATCAATTAAGCAGTAACAAATTTAATTTAGCAAAACACAAGGAGGAGCTATGCAGGAATCGGGTGAAGATTACATCGAAACAATATATCTTTTAAAGAAGAAAAAAGGTTATGTCAGATCTATAGATGTGGCTAATGAACTTGGCTTTTCAAGACCAAGTGTGTCCAGAGCAGTTGGAATTCTTAAGGATGACGGTTTTATTACTGTTGCTCCCGGTGGAGAGCTTGAGCTTACGGATGAGGGCAAGAAAAAAGCTAAAAGTGTTTATGACAGACATAAGAATCTGACAAAATTTTTGATGATTACTGCTAATGTCGATGAAGAAACAGCAGAGAATGATGCTTGCAGAATAGAGCATATAATAAGCGCTGATACCTTTAAAGGAATAAAAAAATTTTTAAAAGAGCACAAAGATGAACTTTGATGAACAGTTTGAAAATAGAATAAGAGCCATTCTTTCTGATGAATATGAAGGATTTGTGGAATCTCTTGACAGTGAGAAAATTACGGCTCTGCGAATTAATACGCTCAAGGCTTTTGGAAGCGAAAAAGATGATGAGAATTCTGTTAAGGAATGCCTGATAGAATCAGGAACGAAATTTATTTCTGATGTAAAATGGGAGCCTGATGGATTTATTTATAAGGAAGGTGCGCCCGGAAAACATCCTCTTCATGAAGCAGGAGCGTATTATATTCAGGAACCAAGTGCTATGGCTCCTGTTCATTATCTGGATCCCAGACCCGGGGAGAAAATACTTGATCTATGCGCGGCACCAGGAGGAAAAAGCACTCAGATAGCTTCCTATATGAAAGGGGAAGGAGTGCTTGTTTCAAATGAGATAGATAAAAAGCGCGCTCAGATTCTCTCTCTTAACATAGAGAGGTGTGGCGTAAGAAATGCACTTGTAACCAACATGGAACCGAAGAAGCTCTCGGATATATTTGAGGGCTATTTTGATAAAATTTTGGTTGATGCGCCCTGCTCCGGTGAGGGAATGTTCAGAAAAAATGATGAAGCAGTTACTAACTGGAGTATCGATAATATCAGACTTTGTGCACAGAGGCAGACAGAAATTATAAAGGAAGCGGTAAAAATGCTGGCCCCTGGTGGAAGATTGGTATATTCTACCTGTACTTTTGCGCCGGAGGAGGATGAATATCAGGCGGCAAAGATCCTTTCTTTAGGTCTAAAGGCTGTAAGAATAGAACTTTTTGATGGAATGGTCAGCGGAAATATCGATAACTTGAAAAGGGTGATTGATATTTCTGAGGATGAAGTTATTGATAAAGAGTTTGTGCTTGAACTTCCACAGGATATTATAGATGATGTTGCTTGTTGCAGCGGCAGATTATGGCCTCATAAGATAAAAGGTGAGGGCCATTTTTTTGCTGTGTTTGAAAAGACCGGTGATATAGAACTTAACGCAGGAGTCTATAATATAAACGGCAAGATCAAGGCACCGGGTACTGATGATATAGAACCTTTTGCGAATTTTGCCAAAGAATTCCTGTGGGATGTGCGGGTTGTTTTGGATGATGCCAAAAGCACAAAAGATCAATCTGAAAAATCTGATAAAAAATCTAAAAAAGGAAAGCGCGCAGTAAAAGGTCTAAAGAATACATGCAGGATAGAGGGTGCGGTCAGAGGTACACCTTTTATGCTTGGCGAACAGCTTTATCTTGCAGGAGAAGGGATGCCCGGAATAGGCGGAATTACTGTTATGAGACCGGGACTCCATTTGGGAACAATCAAAAATGGCAGATTTGAGCCTTCTCATTCATTGGCACTTGCTTTATCAAAAACAGATGCCAAATATGCTTTTGAGCTTGAAAGTGAACAGAAGGCCATGGAATTTATTGGAGGAATCAGCTTTAGAGAACAGAATTTAGAAAAAGGCTGGTATCTTATCACATATTTGGGGTATACTCTTGGATGGGCTAAATATGCAGGTGGAATATTAAAAAATCATTATCCGAAAGGTCTAAGAATATACACATGAAAAAATTACTTAAATATTTGAAGAAATATTCTCTTGAAGCGGTCCTTGGACCGCTTTTCAAATTGCTTGAGGCCAGCTTTGAGCTTGCGGTGCCTCTTGTTGTAGCGGCTATTATCGATAAAGGTATAGCCGGGAGTGATAGACCATATGCAATAAAAATGAGTCTTGTTCTCATTCTTCTGGCAGCTATCGGATATATTTGTGCCGTTACTGCCCAGTACTTTGCTGCTAAAGCAGCTTCTTATTTTTCTGCAGCGGTTAAAAAGGACTTATTTAAGAATATTCAGAGCTTTTCCTATGAACAGATAGATAATATGGGAACAACGACCCTGATAACAAGAATGACCAGTGATATCAATCAGGTTCAGCAGGGTATTAATCTGACACTGAGACTTCTTTTACGTTCTCCGTTCGTTGTTTTTGGAGCCATGGTGATGGCATTCACGATTGACTTTAATCAGGCTATGATTTTCCTTATAACAATAGTGGTTCTGTCAATTGTGGTATTTGGAATCATGCTTTGGGGAATCCCGAGATACAAGAAAATCCAGGAGCTTCTTGATAAGGTATTGGGACTCACCAGAGAAAATCTCTCAGGAGTTCGTGTTATAAGAGCATTTGGACTCGAAGATAAAGAAACACAGAATTTTAAGGATAGAAATGAAATTCTCACAAAGCTTCAGGAATATGTAGGAAGAATTTCTGCCCTTATGAATCCCATAACTTATGTGATCCTTAATCTGGCAATCATTATTTTGCTAAAGACAAGTGCTGACAAGGTATATGCCGGTGTACTTACAACCGGTGCAGTAGTTGCGCTGTACAATTACATGTCTCAGATTCTTGTTGAACTTGTTAAGCTTGCTTCACTAATAATAACCATCACTAAAGCTTATGCCTGTGGAAACAGAGTACAGGCCATGCTTGAAATAAAAGGAGGCATGGAGGCAGGGAACCTTAATGCACGTACTGCCGTTTGCAGTGAGAATGAGGCAGTTTTAAGTTTTGAAAATGTAAGCCTTAGGTATTATGGTGATGCGGAGGATTCATTATCCGGTGTATCTTTTTCTGCATTAAGGGGCGAAACCATAGGAGTTATAGGAGGAACCGGTGCCGGAAAGACAACACTGGTGAATCTTGTTCCGAGATTTTACGATGCAACCGGCGGAAGAGTTCTTTATAAAGGTAAAAATGTTAAAGAATACACCACTGAGTCCCTGAGGGATGTAATTGGAATTGTTCCGCAGAAGGCTGTTCTTTTTAAGGGGACCATAAGGGATAACATAAAGTGGGGAAATGAAGCTGCCGGTGATGAAGAAATATGGGATGCAATAAAAACAGCCCAGGCAGTAGAAGTTGTTAAGGAAAAGAAGGGAGAGCTTTCAGCTGATATTACCCAGGGTGGAAGAAATCTTTCAGGTGGTCAGAAGCAGAGACTTACGATAGCAAGAGCACTGGTCAAAAAGCCTGAGATCCTGATTCTTGATGACAGTTCATCTGCACTTGATAATATGACCGATAAAAATCTGCGAAAAGCTATTTCTGAACTTCCATATAAGCCTGTAACCATAATCGTGTCTCAGAGAGCTGCTTCTGTCAGATTCTGTGACAAGATAATTGTTCTTGATGATGGAATGGTTGACGGCATCGGCACTCATGAACAGCTCCTTGAAAAGAGTGAGACTTACAGGGAAATATATGAGTCTCAGTTTGGAAAGGAGGCTGCAAATGCGTGAATTAAAAAGAGTACTTAAATATGCAGCTACATACAGACTACTTATATTTTTGTCCATTACTTTTGCTGTAGTTTCGGCGATTCTTGCTTTATATGCACCTATAATTGCAGGTAATGTTGTTGACTGCATAATGGGTGAAGGCAACGTTGATTTTGCAATGATCAAGGTACTGCTAATAAGAATGGGAATTGTAGTCCTTATATCAGCCCTTTGCCAGTGGTTTATGTATGGTGTTAACAACAGAATCACCTATGGCGTTGTAAGAGACGTAAGAAATGATGCCTTTGAGAAAATTCAGATTTTGCCCTTTGAATATCTTGATGGTCATCAGCAGGGAGAAATTGTAAGTAAAATAATAGCTGATGTTGATCAGTTTGCAGATGGACTTTTAATGGGCTTTACACAGCTTTTTACAGGAATAGTTACTATTCTTGGAACGCTGGTGTTCATGTTCTATTTGCAGTGGCAGATTGCTGCAATGGTAGTACTGCTTACACCGATTTCACTATTTGTTGCAAAATTTATTGCCACCAAATCATATGTTTTGTTTAGGGACCAGTCCAAGGCGAGGGCAGAGCAGACGGCTCTTATAGATGAGATGGTCGGGAATCTTAAGGTTGTAAAGGCCTTTGGACATGAGGATGAAAATCAGAGAGATTTTGATGAAATCAATGAAAGGCTGGCGTCCACAAGCCTTAGGGCTACATTCTTTTCATCGCTGACTAATCCTAGCACCAGAATGGTAAACAATACAGTATATGCATTTGTCGCTCTCTTTGGGGCTTTTGAGTGTATAAGCGGTATTATGAGTGTTGGTGAGCTGACGATTTTCCTGAGCTATGCAACCCAGTACACAAAGCCTTTTAATGAAATTTCAGGTGTGGTTACTGAGCTTCAGAATGCTCTCGCATGTGCAAGAAGGGTATTTGAACTCATTGATGAACAGCCACAGATTCCTGATGCTGATCCTGCAGCACAGCTCAATGAAGTAAAAGGAAATATTGAGATAAAGGACGTGGACTTCTCCTATGATAAGGACAGAGAGCTTATTAAAGATCTGACTTTGTCTGTTAATGAGGGTCAGAGAGTTGCCATAGTAGGACCTACAGGAAGCGGAAAGACTACAATTATAAATCTGCTTATGAGATTTTATGATGTTGACAGAGGCAGTATAAGCATAGAGGGAAATGATATCAGAAAATTAAGGAGGGCGGATATCCGTAAAAATTACGGAATGGTTCTTCAGGAGACCTGGCTTAGAGCTGGAACAATACGTGATAACATAACTCTTGGAAGGAATGACTTTACTGACGAACAGATAGTAGAAGCTGCCAAAAAGTCACATGCCCACAGTTTTATCAAAAGGCTTCCGGAGGGTTATGACACTGTCATCGGTGATGATGGCGGCCTGCTGTCACAGGGACAAAAGCAGCTTCTTTGTATAACGAGACTTATGCTTCAGGTTCCTCCCATGCTCATTCTTGACGAGGCTACAAGCTCGATTGATACCAGAACTGAGATGAGAATCCAGAGGGCATTTAAGAAGATGATGGATGGAAGAACAAGCTTCATAGTTGCTCACAGATTATCAACGATAAAGGAAGCAGACAGAATACTTGTAATGAAAGATGGCCACATTATAGAACAGGGTAATCACGAATCACTTCTTTTGAAAAATGGTTTTTATTCTAAGCTCTACAAGAGTCAGTTTGAACAGTAATATAAATATGTAAAATATTCCTTACCAGATTCGTGTAAAAAAGGTAAAATAATTCAATAAAATGAGTTACAATAAGAACAGTTATCAACTGTTCTTATTTAGTTAAATAGAGCACTTAGCAAGGTAATGTCGAGCTTAGTGGAGTTTGCTTTCTCACAGAGGAGAGATTTATGGTTAAAAGACCTATATATGTAATCGGACATAAGAATCCTGACACGGATTCAATTTGCGCAGCAATTTGTTATGCAAATCTGAAAAACAAATTGTCTACAGATGAAAAATATGAAGCCAGAAGATGTGGACATCTGAACGAGGAGACGCAGTTTGTTCTCAACAGATTTGGAATTCCTGCTCCTGTTTATACCAAGGATGTCAGAACACAGGTATGTGATATGGAGATCAGAGATCTTTATGCAGATGATGACCATATCTCATTAAAGCGTGCCTGGGAACGAATGAAAAAAGAAAATGTTGTGACTCTTTGTGTTACGGATAAGGGAAAGCTTACGGGGCTTATTACAACCAATGATATAATGCAGACCTGTATGGATGTGCATGATGCCACAATTCTTTCAGAGACGAAGACATACTACGGTAATATCGTGGATACACTTGACGGCGAGATGCTTGTTGGCGATATGTCTGAGCAGATTACCGAGGGTAAAGTTCTTATCGCAACTGCTTCTCCTGAGATTATGGAGGAGATTATCAATCCCGGTGATGTAGTAATCTGCGGAAACAGATATGAGACGCAGCTTGTAGCTATTGAGAACAAGGCAGCCTGCATTGTAGTATGTATCGATTCCAAGGTTACAAATACCATAAAGAAGCTTGCTGAGGAGAGGGGTTGCAGGATAATAACCACACCCTATGATACATTCACTGTTGCAAGGCTTATAAATGAGAGTGCTCCTGTGGGTTCAATCATGAAGAGAGAGCAGCTTATATCCTTCCATATGAATGATTTTATAGAGGATATACAGCAGACTATGGCTCAGGTAAGGCATAGATATTTCCCTGTCCTTGATGAGGATGATAATTATGTTGGAATGATTTCCCGTCGTAATTTGCTGGGTGCCATGAAAAAACGCCTTATTCTGGTTGACCATAATGAAAAGAGTCAGACTGTCGATGGCGCGGATTCAGCAGAAATACTTGAGATAATCGATCATCACAGACTAGGCTCATCAATTGAGACTGCAAATCCTGTATTTTTCAGGAATCAGCCCCTTGGTTCTTCTTGTACCATCATCTATTCTATGTATAAGGAAATGGGTGTAGAGGTTGATGAGACTACTGCCGGACTTATGCTCTCAGCTATAATTTCCGACACGTTGATGTACAGGTCTCCCACATGTACAGAGATAGACAAGAGGGCAGGAGAAGAACTTGCTGCAATAGCTAAAATTGATGTTGAAGAATTTGCAAGAGAGATGTTCCGTGCAGGTTCCAACATGGGTGATAAGACTCCTAAGCAGATAGTTCATCAGGACTTTAAGAAATTTACGGTTGAAGATAAGACTATAGGCATAGGTCAGGTTAATTCCATGAGTGCGGAGGAGCTTGCAGAGATAAAGGAAAAAGTTCTGCCTGAGCTCAGAGATATTATGGAGAGCGATGGACTTGATATGATTTTCTTCATGATGACCAATATCATAGCAGAGTCATCAATCGTAGCATTTGAAGGAAATAAGGCTGAAGGAATTATTGATGCAGGCTTTCATGTTGCGGCAGGCAGCGATAATGTAGCGCTCCTAAAGGGCGTGGTTTCCAGAAAAAAGCAGCTTTTGCCAACAATTGTTGAAGCTTTACAACAATAAAGATTTCCTTAATAAATGTTTAAAGCACTAAAATATGTTATAATACTCTCAGTAACTATATGTCATAGATTCCTGTTTTTCCTTAGAAAAACGGGAATCGTATTGGACCAGGTCCTCGCAAAGTGAGGGGCGTGTCCTGCAAAGCAGGATTCTTGCTGGCGATTTCCGCTTTTGCCCGCAAGAAGTCATAGTTTTTAGTAGAAACTATGATCACTACTGAGGGTTTTCTTATGAGTAAAAAAATTATGAGGGATTTTTTCAGATCTACGGCTATTGTAATCATAGCTGCTCTTTTTATTTGCTTTTCCGGTTCCAGAGTGCTTATTTCCAATGCGGAAAATAATGGATCGTATATGCCTTCTACAGGGGTTATATATCGTATAAATCCTCTATACGCAGGTGTTATCAGTGAGGATGACATAAACCGCGTACCGGAGTCTAAGATAACCCAGAGTTCTGTCCTTGCGGATTCCGGAAGGGCGACAACAGAGGCTCAGATAATTAATGACTTAAGAGATGCGCTTAAAAGAAGAGACCTTAATATACGTATAAACTATGAGTTTGACGGTACAGGGTATGACGGCTCATCTCTTGTTGCAATGCAAAGCAGAGCGTTTGATGCCGCCATGAATCACACCGGAAACGGTAGTGAGGGGGACTATTTAAAATGGGCCTATAGTTCATCAGGTATGCAGGTCGCCTATAGTAAAAAGAACGGTAAAACTATCGGTTCTTTTATCTTTTATATGACTTACTACACTACATCTGAGCAGGAGCAGGCAGTAAGTGCGAAGGTGAATCAGATTGCATCAAGTCTTGGACTTGCCCAGAAAGGCGAGTATGACAAGATTCTGGCAGTGTATAATTATGTATGCCAGAATATCAAATATGATTATGGGAAATCTTTACTTAAATATTCCTGTTATGCGGCAGCTATAAATAATAGTGCTGTATGTCAGGGGTATTCACTTCTGATATACAGGCTTCTTAATGATAATGGAGTGTCCTGCAGACTTGTTGCCGGTAATACAAGTCAGGGTGGTCATGGCTGGAATATTGTCCGCGTTGGAAGTGTTTACTACAATATTGATTCGACCTGGGATGCCGGAAAGCCATCGGAAAAGTATACCTATTTTATGAAGTGTAATAGTGATTTTACCGATCATGCAAGATGGGCGCAGTATGCTGACAGCACTTTTAACTCTCAGTACCCGATGAGCAGCAGCAATTATGAGACAGGAACTGTAGGTTCGTATGTTGCGATAAAGTCTATTACACTTAATAAAAGCAAGATCTCATTAAAAACCGGTGAAATCGATACCCTTGAGGTTAAGGTCAATCCAACCAAAGGAAAATCAAAGATTATATGGAAAAGCAGTAATACCAGTATTGCAAAGGTGAATTCTGATGGTGAAGTTAAGGCTCTGGCTGCTGGAACCTGTGAAATTTCAGCTTCATCACCTGATGGTGAAGTTAAGGACAGCTGCTATATTACCGTTTCCGGGAAAGCAGCTGAAGTTAAGGCATTAAAATTAAATAAAAAGAAACTAAAACTTGAAAAAGGGAAAAAGTATACATTAAAAGTTACCATAGAACCATCAGCTGCAAAGAATACAGAATTGGTGTGGAAGAGCAGCAATGCAAAAGTTGCTAAGATTTCCAAGAAAGGAGTAGTCAAGGCAAAGGGTAAGGGTAAGTGTAAGATTACTGTTATGACAAAAGATGGTAAAAAGAAAGTAACCTGTAAGGTTACCGTGAAATAGAGAACATGATTAGTTGTACGATAAAAATGGACAAATGCCTGTGGCATATGTCCATTTTTTGAAGTGGGAACTAATTATCAGCTGACAAAGAATTTATCTGCAATAGTCTCCATATAAATTTCTCTCTGTTCTGTAGGAACATCATACTCATCCATAGCCTTAGATACTGACCAATGATGATTACCAATAGAACGAAGCATGTGTCTGATCAAAGTGTAATCAACGACATTATCATTCTGAATATTTGTTTCGCATTCCTGCACTAAAGAAGTTGACATATTAACCCCCAATAGCTAAAACTCTACACAATTAAATACATATAGTTGAGACTTTACTTCCGCAACTACTATATATTGTATTACATATTCGGATTAATGCAACAGGTTTCTTTCGAAAAAATGAATATTATTTTTATGTTTTTTTTATCGTTTAGGCATAGCCCAAAACTTGTTAAAAGTATGCTATTTTGATAAAATTGTTATCGGAATAATGTGGTTCTATATTATATGTGAGGCAGATATATATGCAAAGTACATATATTGTGGAGCGAGACGGGTATCACATTTCTGGGGAAATATATTTGCCGGATGATTCAAAGGGAAGATATCCCATTGTCATCATGGCCCATGGCTTTGGGGGAAGCCGAGAGGGAACAAGACCATATGCCGAAATGCTGGTAAAAGAAGGGATTGGCTGCTATATTTTTGATTTTTGCGGAGGCGGTCTCTCTTCTAAAAGTGACGGAAAAATGACTGAAATGTCTGTTGTTACTGAGAGTGAAGATATTGAGGCAGTTATTGAAAATATCAGAAAAGCACCCTTTGCCGACAGGAAAAATATTTTTTTGATGGGTGAAAGCCATGGTGGGGTTGCGTCAACAATTGCAGCGGCGCAGGCCGGTAAAGAAATAAGGGCTATGGTACTTTTGTATCCTGCATATGTTCTTTTTGATGATGCCAAAAGAAAATATCCTCAAAAAGAAATGATAGAGGAAACTTCCATGGTATTTGGACTTCCGGTTGGCAGAAAGTATTATGAGGATGCATTTTCACTTGATATAAATGACTGTATGGAAAAATATAACGGGAATGTGCTTATTCTTCATGGGAATGTGGATCAGGTTGTTCCCATGTCATATAGCATCAATGCCCGTAAAAAATTTCCGGCAGCCAAAATGATACAAATAACTGATGCAGGACATGTTTTTTATGGTAAAGAGGCTGTAAAAGCAGGCAAAGAAATGATATCATTTATACATGAGAATATTGACTGAAAGGTCTTGCAAAGGAAGAAACCGTCGTGACGAATTCATGATCTTTAATAGTTCCGACCGGAAGGCAGGACCTCAGCGTAATCGTGCCAATAAATATTTTACGAGGGGGATATAAGGATGAGCTTTTTCTTCGAAGATAAATTAAAGGATTTTAATACAGAGGAGATCAGAAAGAGTGCTCAGAATATTATAGAGCTCACCGGAACCAAGGCAAAGGATACGGTTAGCTTTATTAAAGATAAAATCGACGAACTCGATGAAGATAAGAAAAAAATGATCATTGTAGGAGTGTCTGTCTTTGCATGCGTACTTATTGTTGCAGGGGTATTCTATCTTTTGGGAAAACGCGCAGGCAGGAGAGAAGCCGGAGATCTTGAATTTGATGAATGGGATAGCTAAACTTTTGCAGAGTAATACTTTTATTTATTTGATGCTTGAATATCCATTTTTGATGTGGTAACATATTTGAGTCGCAAAAATTTGCGATAGGCCGGTGTGTCGGAATGGCAGACGATGCAGACTCAAAATCTGTTGTCCTCACGGGCGTGTGGGTTCAAGTCCCACCACCGGCACGATAATTATGAAGCTGGTAATTAAACGATATGAAATCGTTTGATTATCGGCTTTTTTGTATGTATTTTGAAAATTTTTCTCAATCAACACAAAAAAAATATCGTTATTGTATTTTTGCACAAAATCAGGAAACGAAATTTGAGCAATACGTTTCTTGTTTTGTGGATTGACATAATGTTAATATATAACTATGGAAACGCTGGAATATATTGACGTTTCTTGAATAGCCTAAGGAAATATGAAATGAGAAAAAGAATATACATAAATGATAATTGGAAATTTAAGCCTGAATTTGATGATGAAATGATAAAAGCCGATTATCATGATGAAGAAATGGAAAATGTGCGTATTCCGCACACGGTAAAAGAAACACCGTTTAATTATTTTGACGATAAAACCTACCAGATGGTCAGCGGATATAGAAGAGTGTTTAATGCTGATACTTCATGGAAGGATAAAAGTGTCATTCTTCATTTCGAAGGTGCAGCTCATGAAGCATTCGTGTTTATAAATGGAGATTTTGTGTGTAAGCATTCCTGCGGATATACAGGATTTGCAATTGATATTTCGGATAAGCTGTTATTTGACAGACCAAACATTATTGCTGTTAAGCTTGATAGCAGAGAGAGTCTTAACGTACCGCCTTTTGGGTTTGTTATAGATTATATGACCTATGGCGGAATATATAGGGATGTTTATCTTGAAGTTGCAGAGAAAACTCATATATCTGATGTGTTTGTATATTCCGATGTACCTGAAGTTTTTGATGAAAACATGAATGAAAGTGAAGTGAAACCTGTAGCGATAGGGGCTTTTATTCATGGAGTAATTAAGCTTGAAGGTGATGCGGACGGATACATGGTTACGGAATCCCTTAAGAGAATCGGGGGCGAGCTTCCTGTAGGAGTAACCGATGAGTATAAGGATGAGATTCTCCTTAATTGTGTGAGCGCAAATAACGAGATCCGCCTTTCGTATCATACACTTCCGGTTGTTTTGTGGGATGTGAAGAATCCTGCAATGTATGAGTTTATAGTCAGAATCTGCAAGGATGAAGTGCTGATTGATGAATATGTGGTGCCATTTGGCTTTAGAAGTGCATCCTTTAAGAGTGGTGGATTTTATTTAAACGGAAGAAAACTTAAAATCAGGGGATTAAACAGACATCAGTCCTATCCTTATGTGGGGTATGCAATGCCTGCCTCCATGCAAAAATATGATGCCAGGATAATAAAAGAGGAACTCTGTTTAAATGCTGTAAGAACCTCGCACTATCCCCAGTCACAGGACTTTGTTGATGAGTGTGACAGACTTGGAATACTGGTGTTTATGGAGTTTCCGGGATGGCAGCACATAGGCGATTCGGATTGGAAGAAACAGGCAGTTATCAATGAAAAGGAAATGATCTGTCAGTACAGGAATCACCCCTCTATATTTATCTGGGGGGTTCGTATAAATGAATCAGCAGATGATGATGAGTTTTATACAGAGACTAATGCTGTAGCCCATGAACTTGATCCTTCGAGATCGACAGGAGGAGTCAGAGCTTCTGCGAAGATGAATCTCTTGGAGGATGTTTATACACTGAATGACTTTTCACATAATGGTAAGACACCCGGATGCATAAAGAAAAAGGATGCAACTCCTGATATGGCAAAAGCCTATATGGTCACAGAATATAACGGCCATATGTATCCGACCAAGACCTTTGATGCTGAGGATATACGGGTTGAACATACAATGAGACATATCAGGGTTATGGATGCAATTGCCGGAGAATCCGATATTGCCGGAGGATTTGGCTGGTGTATGTTCGATTATAACACTCACAAAGATTTTGGATCCGGAGACAGAATATGCTATCACGGCGTCATGGATATGTTCAGGAATCCTAAACTTGCCGCAAAAGCCTATGAAATGCAGGGAGATGAAAAAAATGTTCTGGAGCTTTCATCATCCATGGATATTGGAGAACATCCTGAATGTATAAGAGGAGACATATGGCTCTACACAAATGCTGACTCCGTTAAAATGTATAAGAATGATGTTTTTATAAAGGAGTTTTATCCCAAAAATTCACCATTTAAGAACATTGCACATGGACCGATACTTGTGGATGATTTTATTGGAGATCTGCTTGCTGACAATGAGAATTTCTCAAGAGGTTTTTCTGAAAAAGTAAAGCATGCTCTCAACACCGCAGCCAGATACGGAATGAACAAACTAAGCATTGGAGATAAGATAACCGGCGGTAGGATGATGCTGATCCACCATATGTCAGTGAAGGATATAGTCGATCTTTATCAAAAATATATTGGAGACTGGGGCGGTGAGGCCACATCCTTCAAATTCGAGGCTATCAAAAACGGTAAGGTTGTGAAAACGCTTATAAAGGAGACTGTAAACAGGATTTCACTTGAGACTGTTGTGAGTCATGCAGACCTGCTGGAGGGTAAATCCTATGATGTTGCATCGGTAAGAATGAGAGTGGTCGACCAGAACGGCAATGTTCTTCCTTTCTTTGCTGAGCCTGTGAAGCTGAAAACAGAAGGAGCAATTGATGTTATAGGACCAAAGATCGTACCGATAAGGGGCGGCATGGCAGGAACTTATATCAGGTCAAAGAGAAAACAGGGATCTACAGGTAAACTGATCATTAAGCTGGAAGCAGGCGGTGAGAAAATAAGAAAAGAGATTAATTTTAAAATTGAGGAAGAGGTAGTATAAATGTCTGATAAATCCAAGGTAATTTTTGGAAATATTATGCCTGAAGCAGTTTATAAGAAGGCTGTTAAGACAAAAGAAAAGAATATAAAGAAGTTTGGAGATGACTCAAAGGCTAATTATCCTGTGAAAATCAGCGTCAATCCATACATCGGTGAGAGTCTTGGTGTGCAGAATATAGAGGTTCTGCCGGAAGGTGCTCTGACAAACGGAACACTCCCCTTTGACTCTGAAAAGGGACTCATCGTAGGGAATATCCGAATGGGATTTGGACATTACAGAATAAGTATGGCGATAGCTTCATGTGCAAAATATCTTGGCTATACTCCTTACTGGATGGATCTTAATTCATATCCGCACACAACATGTACCAAGGTTATAAGTGCCCAGAATAATCTTTATTCACTTGGATCAAGACTTTCCAAGAACCCCATATTCAACAAGCTTGTATGGGAACCCGTCAATTATGAGGGATTCAGGGCATTGGCATATAATGCTGCAGATCAGAAAAATGCAGAGCTTATGGCACCTGTATATAAAAATGTGCCTAAAAATATACCTGTTGTCGGTACACATGTATGGCCTGCTCAGGCAGCCGTTCATGCCGGAATGAAATATGTGGTTAATGCAATTCCCGACAACTGGCCAATGGCGCTTCATTTTTCAGAAGGTTCAGTTCATACAATCCAGTGTAGAAATGCATATATGGGGTATAGAATACTTAATGGCATGAATAAGAAAACAGTATGTAAGCCGATGCCACAGGATGATCTTGTTTACACAGGTCATTATATTGATCATGAGCTGACATCTAACATTGAAGCTGATTGTGAGGCGAGAATACAGAGAAGGAAGAACAAAAAGCCTATGCGTTTCCTTCTTACGATAGGTGGTGCAGGTGCTCAGAAGGAAATCTTTGCTGCAATAATAAGCTATCTTCTTCCTAAAATTCAGAAAAAGGAAGCAGCTCTTTATGTGAATGTCGGGGATTACAGGCAGGTTTGGGAAGATCTGAAAAAAGAAATCAGGGAAATGGCACCGTACGTTCACGAGCATATGGGAGATTTTAAGGAAACGGAAAGCTTTGCGGCAGATGCACTTAAACCTGAAACAGAAGTTGAAGGTATTCATGGATTTTATCATGAAAACATTTTTGAGGCTGTATATTGCACTAATCTTCTTATGAGGAGTTGTGATATACTTGTCACCAAGCCTAGTGAGCTTGCTTTCTATCCCGTACCAAAGCTTTTCATAAAGCGTGTCGGTAAACATGAAATGTGGGGAGCAATTCATTCTGCTGAAGTTGGTGATGGTACACTGGAGTGCCGTGATATACCGCACACAATACAGATGATCGATCAGTTTTTGGAAACGCCGCTTCTTGATGAAATGTGCGAGAATATCATAAATAATAAAAAGGCAGGCCTCTACGATGGAGGATATAAGGTTGTTGAGCTTGCCATGGGGTTAAAGGAAAAAAGGTCTTAAAGGACTTATTTATTAGTGGAGGAGTGTATTTAAAATGAACGAAAATGGTAAACTTTCAGGAGCCGCTAAGGCTTCCTATGGACTTGGGGCAGTTGGAAAGGATATGGTATATATGCTTTCCGCATCATATATCTTATATTATTTTCAGGATATTCTTGGGGTGAGTGCAGCTGCGATGGGTGTTATTCTCATGGTGGCACGTGTGTTTGATGCATTTAATGATCCGATTATGGGTGCTGTTGTTGCAAAGACCAAGACGAGATTTGGCAAATTCAGACCCTGGCTTTTGATTGGAACCTTAACCAATGCAGTGGTTCTTATCATGATGTTCTCAGCACCGCCTGCATTATCAGGAAGTGGCCTTGTTGCGTATGCTGCAATAACTTATATTCTCTGGGGTGTTACTTATACAATGATGGATATACCTTACTGGTCAATGATCCCTGCTTTTACTGAGGGTGGCAAGGAAAGAGAGGGGCTTACAACTCTTGCAAGATCCTGCGCTGGCGTTGGTTCTGCACTTATTACAATAGTGACAGTTATGGCTGTGTCAGCACTTGGACATATGTTTGGCGGAGAAGGAATTGCTGACAGAGAAATTGAGAGAATAGGTTTTTCTTATTTTACGATCATTGTGGCAGTGTTATTTGTGATTTTTACGGTAATCTGCTGCCTTAATGTAAAAGAAAAATCAACAGCTCACATGGAAACGCCTTCCATAGGTGAAATGTTCAAGGCTCTTATTCAGAATGATCAGGCAATGGCAGTTGTTGTTTCAATAGTCATCGTTAACTGCTCAATTTATATTACATCCAATCTTGTAATTTATTTCTTTAAGTATGATTTTGGTGGAGAAGGATGGAGAGGTGCATATACTCTGTTTTCAACATTTGGTGGTGGAATCCAGATACTTGCCATGATGATTCTTTATCCATTTCTTAGAAGATTCTTTACATCCATTAGAATTTATTTCATCAGCATGGGAATGGCAATTGCGGGTTATATCTCTCTGCTCACACTTGCATCAACATCTATGAGCAGCGTATATGCTTTGTTTGTGCCCGGATTCTTTATCTTTGCTGCAAACGGAATGCTGGCAGTTATTACTACAGTATTCCTTGCAAATACCGTTGATTATGGTGAACTTAAAAACAACAGACGAGACGAGTCAGTAATTTTCTCAATGCAGACCTTTGTAGTAAAGCTTGCATCCGGTGTTTCTGCTTTTATTGCAGCTTTATCACTTCAGGTGCTTGCTCTTAGCAATGACACTGCAGAGACAGCTTCTGCAATTGATTATTCTCTTGGAGTAAGCGTTATGCAGAAAATGGGACTAAGAATGACTATGACAGTTGTTCCGATAATCGGTCTCGTATTTGCAATCTTCTGGTTCAAGCATAAATACATTCTTACAGATGAAAAGATTGAAGAAATCGAAAGACAGATAGAGAACAGGAAGAAGAAAGTCGCATAAAAACTCTGTTTATAGAAAGACTTATCAGGCTCGAAAGAACCTGGCAAAGTGTTTTACTCATAGAAAAAATGTTAAAACCCTGCGGATTATCGCAGGGTTTTATTGACTTTTTCACCTATCTGCAAAGGTGTATTTGAGGTTGTGAGATTAGACATTTTGGTGTATGCTATATATTGTTTAGTAGTATGCTTAGCGATATTCTGTTCATACAAGATATTGGGGTTAGGGAATACTATGGATTGTAAAGAATTTCAGAGGATGATTCCGGACTTCTTAGAGGATGAGCTGGATAACTATTCTCTTGAGGACTTTTTGAATCATATTGAAAAATGCAAAAATTGCAAGGAAGAACTGACAATACAGTTTCTTATAGATGCCGGTATCCAGAGACTTGAAGATGGTAGTACTTTTAATCTTTCAGATGAGCTGCAATTGACGATTGGTGATGCGTGGCAGAGACTTCGCATGAGAAAAAGGCTGCTTAAAACAGCATATTTTCTGCAGGTTATTGTTTTTGCCGAACTGATTGCTGCATTTGCATTGTCAGTGGCTTTAAAATAATGCGATTATATTATTATATTTAGTTGGGGACATATTTAATGGGGAAAAAATTATTACTTATAGACGGACACAGTATATTAAACAGAGCGTTTTACGGACTCCCTGATCTTACTAACTCAGAGGGTCTGCATACAGGTGCTGTCTATGGATTTCTGAATATTCTATTCAGACTCATTGACGAGGAACAGCCTGATTATCTGACTGTTGCTTTTGATGTACATGAGCCGACTTTCAGACACAAAATATATGCTGAATACAAGGGCACCAGAAAGCCCATGCCAGCTGAACTCAGAGAGCAGGTGCCTCTTATGAAGGAGGTACTGGACAGTATGAAGGTATGCCGCATGGAAAAGGCAGGACTTGAAGCTGACGATATTCTTGGAACTATTGCCAAGAGAGGCGAGAAAGAGGGCATGGAAGTAAGGCTGGTTTCCGGAGACAGAGATCTTCTCCAGATTGCTTCTGAGCACATATGCGTAAGAATACCCAAGACTAAGGCAGGGAAAACCGAAATAGAGAATTATTTTGCAAAAGATGTGGAAGAACTCTATAAGGTTAATCCTGTTCAGTTTATTGAACTTAAGGCTCTCATGGGGGATTCTTCCGATAACATACCGGGAGTTCCGAAGGTTGGTGAGAAGACAGCCATAGAACTTATGACAACCTATGGCTCTATCGAAAATATTTATAATAACCTTGATAATATAAGCAAGAAATCAATCCGTGAGTCTCTTGCTGCAAACAGGGATCTGTGTGATCTTAGTAAGGTTCTTGCTACAATCAATGTAAATGCTGAATTTGACTATACATTTGAAGATGCCGGGATCGATGATATTTTTAACAGAGATGCCTATGAGATGTTTAAGAGGCTCAATTTCAGGAATCTGCTTTCCAAATTTGAAGGTAATGTGACAAAAACAGAGACAAATCTTGAGCTTAAAGATATTGCTTCCATGGACGAAGCTGAGAAGATTTTTGAAGAAGCTCATGAGTATGCCGCTGATAATAATGACAGATTTATCGGAGTTGGTATTATTTCCGATAATCTCAAGGCAGGCTCTAAAGCTTCAACAAAGCTTGGGCAGTTATCACTTTTTGAAGAGGATAACAAACGTGAATCACAGATAGGTATCGCACTTTGCTTTGATGATGGCAAATGCTGGTATTTTGAGACAGGTGATACTTTTAAAGAAGAGTATATAACCGGGAAACTGGAGAAGCTCTCTGTAGACTGCAGACTGACTTTTTTTGATATTAAGAGTGCCTATAGATATTTTAAGCCATTCGAGGTTGACAATTATGAAACAAAAAAGTGTGCATCCTTTGATACACTTATAGGCGCGTACCTTATCAATCCTCTTAAAAATGACTATCTGCCGGAAGACATAGCAACAGAATATTTACAGATGACAATCAGATCCAGGGAACAGATTTTTGGTAAAAACGACCCCTGGGAATCATCTGCTGACCTTAGAAAAGAGTATGCAGGATACCTTGCATTTGTGAATTTCAAAGCAGCACCTGTCATCGAAAAAAGATTGTCAGATACAGGAATGACAGATCTTATGAATGATATAGAGATGCCTCTTAGCTATATCCTGTATGATATGGAAAAAGAGGGAATCCTTGTTAAACGCGATGAGCTTAAGCTTTATGGTGAAAGACTCACCGGAAGAATTGATGAACTTGAAAAAGGTATACATGAACAGGCAGGTATTGATTTTAATATCAATTCACCAAAACAGCTTGGAGAGGTTCTTTTTGAAAAGCTCGGCTTAAAGGGCGGCAAAAAGACAAAGACCGGATATTCTACAGCAGCGGATGTACTCGAAAAGCTTGCTCCTGAAAATCCGATAATAAAGGACATACTTGAATACAGAGGACTTACCAAGCTAAAGAGCACATATGCTGACGGGCTTGCTGCATTTATAGGTGATGATGAGAGAATCCATACAAGCTTTAATCAGACTATAACTGCAACAGGAAGAATCAGCTCCACAGAACCCAATCTTCAGAATATACCTATGAGGACTGAGCTTGGCAGAGCTATAAGAAAGGTATTTGTACCAAAGGAAGGCTATATTTTCTCTGATGCTGACTATTCTCAGATAGAGCTTAGGATACTTGCCCATATGTCAGGAGACAAGGGACTTATTGATGCTTATCATGAGGGCAGGGATATACACAGAATTACCGCCTCTAAAGTATTTGGAATTCCTTTTGACGATGTGACGGATATTCAGAGGAGAAACGCTAAAGCTGTTAATTTTGGTATTGTATATGGCATAAGCGCTTTTGGATTGAGTGAAGACTTGAATATATCCAGAGCAGATGCCAAAAAGTATATGGAGGATTACCTTGCTACATATCCGGGAGTGAAGGAATATCAGGACAGGGCAATTGAAGATGCAAAGGAAAACGGATATGCTGTCACTTTGTATAATCGCAGACGTCCGATGCCTGAGCTTAAGTCAGGTAATTTTATGCAGAGACAGTTTGGAGAGAGGGTTGCGATGAATGCACCTATCCAGGGTACTGCTGCAGATATAATTAAGATTGCAATGATCAGAGTCTATAGAAGAATCAAAAAGGAAGAACTGAAATCCAGAATGATACTTCAGATTCATGACGAGCTCCTTATTGAAACTGCTATAGAAGAAGAGGCTAAGATCAAAAAGATACTTGAGGAAGAGATGACAAGTGCAGCCAGCCTCCTTGTTCCGCTGGAGGCAGAGTGTCACACTGGTACAGATTGGTTTGAGGCTAAATAAGTGGTAAAGATTATTGGGGTTACCGGTGGTGTTGGTGCCGGCAAGAGTACGGTTTTAAATTACATAGAAAAGTGTTGCAAGTGCAGGATCATATTTTCCGATCAGGTGGCCAATGATATTAAATTAAAGGGGCAGCCCTGTTATGAGCCTATAGTTGAGCTGTTATCGACGGATATTCTTTCTGATAACGGTGAGATAGATAAAAAGAAAATGGCTGCCAAAATATTTTCTGATAAAAAATTGCTTAAGAAGGTAAATGATATCATTCATCCTGCAGTTAACAGATTTATTTTTGATGAGATTGAGAATGAAAAGAAAAGAGATGAGCTGGATTATCTTTTCATTGAAGCTGCGCTGCTAATCGAGAATGGCTACGATAAAATAGTTGATGAATTATGGTATATATATGCCTCTGAGGATGTCCGAAGGAAAAGACTTAAGGAATCCAGAGGATATTCTGATGAGAAAATCGATGATATTTTTAAAGGTCAGCTGAGCGACGGGGAATTTAGAAAATATGCTGACTTTGTAATAGATAATAGCCAAAATGAAGATAGCATGAAACGTCAAATTGATTTAAAGCTGGGGGTAAATTAATGGCGACTATGGCAGAACAATCAGAAAAAAATGTAGTTTTCGGTCTTGATATCGGAACGAGAAGTGTTGTGGGTACAGTTGGATACATGGAGGATGACATTTTTAATGTTATGGCTCAGTGTGTGGCCAAGCATGAAACAAGAGCCATGCTTGATGGTCAGATCCATGATATCGGAAAAGTCGGCGCTACGATAAGGAAAGTAAAAGAAAATCTTGAGGAGCAGACACAGATACATCTTACAGATGTTTGTATCGCTGCCGCAGGTCGTGTCCTTAGAACAGTAAAGACTAATTTTGAAGAGGAATTCACTGACAACAGAGAGATGACTGAGGAAGAGATCTACAACCTGGAGTCCAAGGCTGTTGAAAAGGCTTATCAGGAATTTCTGACACAGAACCAGTCTGATATGAAATTTTATCTGGTTGGTTATTCTGTTATGCACTATTATCTTGATGATTATCAGATTGCCAATCTGGAGGGACATAATGCGGGAAGAGTTGCTCTTGATCTCATAGCTACATTCCTTCCGGATGATTGTGTGGACGGATTGTATAAAGCATGTGAGAGAGCAGATCTTAAGGTTGCAAATATGACACTGGAGCCTATTGCTGCTATGATGGTTGCAATACCTCCTCAGTTCAGAATGCTCAATCTGGCACTTGTGGATGTAGGTGCAGGAACCTCTGATATTTGCATAACAGATGATGGTACAATCACATCCTATGGTATGCTGCCTATTGCCGGTGACTCTATTACAGAGATAATAGCCCAGCACTGTCTTGTTGATTTTAATACTGCAGATCAGATTAAAATCGATGCCAGTCACATGGATCAGGTTAAATACGTTGATATTATGGGGCTTGAGAAGACAATTTCCGCAAAAGAAATTTCAAAGATGATAAAGCCTCTTGTTGAGAAAATGTCCAAGATGGTTACTCAACAGATTAAACAGCTAAACGGAAATAAGCCTGTAAGTGCTGTATTTGTAGTTGGTGGAGGCGGTTGTGTTCCCGGATATACAAAAGCACTTGCCAAGGAAATGAAAATACCGGAGGAGCGTGTCGCTTTAAGAGGGGAAGAGGTAATGAAGAGTATCCGCTTCCTTTCAGAGGATACCTCAATCGAGCGTGATTCACTGATGGTTACACCTCTTGGTATTTGTGTAAGCTTCTATGAACAGTCCAACAATTTTGTTTTTGTATCCTTTAATGGTCAACAGACCAAGATTTATGATAATGGTAAACTTGCCATTGTGGATGCAGCCATGCAGGCTGATTTTCCTAATGAGGATCTGTTCCCCAAGAGAGGCGAGGAACTCAGATTCACAGTAAACGGACAGGAGAGAATGGTAAGAGGTGAACCGGGTGAGGCTGCCGTTATTACACTTAATGGCTCACCTGCTGATATACATACCAAGATCCATGCCAACGATATCATTGAAGTTACCAGCTCAACTGTAGGTAAGCAGGGAAGCAGTGAGATCAATGACATACCTGAATTCAAGACTACTTTCAATATTACCGTAGACGGCAAGAGTATTGACGTGCCGAGAATGGCAGAAGTCAATGGTCAGAAACAGACAGGCCTGTATGATATCAAGACCGGAGATGATATAAAGATACTTGATTATGAGACAGCGGCACAGATTGCTCAGCTTCTTGATATCGATATCGATGAGGATACTGTAATAACGGTTAATAATGAAGTTGCAAATGGCGATACACCGGTTTATGAAAACTTTAAGGTTGAATTTAAGAGCGGTGCAGATGCTATAATGGAATACTATGCAAACTTTCCTAATGCCGATGAAGTTGCAATAGAACAGGAAAATGAAGAGTCTGCTTATGAAGCAGATGCTGATATTGATCTTGAAGAAAATGAAGATGGAAGCATGAGCTTTTCAGGAGGCACAACAACTGTTGCACCTTCTTTAAGGCATGCAAGCCCCACCAGAAGGGTGATTACACGAGATCTTCATGTAACAGTTAACAATGAGCCTATTGTGCTTCATGGAAAATCGGATTATATTTTTGTAGATATATTTGATGTAATTGACTTTGATCTTAGTAAACCTAACGGAAGATCAATAGTTACTACGCTAAATGGCGGTACTCCTGATTACATGCAGGCAATCCATGAAGGCGATAGAATAGAGGTTTATTGGAAATAATAAACTTTTTTCCGAATAGACACATTTTTTTCACAGTTTATATTTAGTATTGAAATGGAGATTTAATAATGAGACTTGCGAGCCTCTCAAGTGGTAGTAGTGGGAACAGTATTTATGTGGGTTCTGACACTACACACATTCTTGTAGATGCGGGATGCAGTAGAAAAAGGATTGTAGAAGGTTTATCGAAGCTGGATCTTTCCCTTGATGATATTGATGCCATTTTTGTCACACATGAGCATTCAGATCATATTGCGAGCCTGCATACTATATTGAAGAAGTATGATATACCTGTTTTTGCCACAAAAGGAACAATACAGGGAATTCGTATAAGCGATAAAAAAGGCGAGATGGTTTCATCAGAGTTTCACGAGATTCGTGCTGATGAAAGATTGACGGTTAAAGATCTTACGATCAATCCAATTACAATTATGCATGATGCATTGGAACCGGTAGCTTACAGGATATCATGCGGAGACAAAAAGGTCGGAATTGCGACTGACCTTGGCTGCTATAACGATTATACTGTTGACAATTTAAGGAATATGGATGCAATACTTATTGAAGCCAATCATGATGTCAGGATGCTTCAGACAGGTCCATATCCTTATATGCTCAAAAAAAGAATACTTGGGGATAAAGGACATTTGTCCAATGAAAAAAGTGGGGAGCTTCTTTGCAGGATCCTGCATGATAATCTTAAAGGAATTCTTCTTGGACACCTGAGTAAAGAAAACAATCTGCCCGAACTTGCCTATGAGACAGTAAGGGTTGAAATAGAAATGGGTGAAAATCCTTATCACGGCAATGATTTTCCTATTATTGTAGCTGAGAGGAATACACTTTCCCCTGTAATTGAAGTGTAAGAAAAGTAATAGATGAGGAGTATGAGTATGAATAAAATTATAATCACAGTTGTTGGTAAGGATACTGTAGGAATTATTGCAAAGGTATGTTCTTATCTTGCAGATAACAGTATCAATATTCTTGATATTTCCCAGACAATCGTTTCAGGTTATTTCAATATGATGATGATTGTTGATATGTCTAAAAGCTCTGCGGACTTTATGAATGTATCGGACTCTCTTGAAAAGCTTGGTGAAGAAATTGGCGTAGTGATCAAATGTCAGAGAGAAGAGATATTTGATTCAATGCACAGAATCTGATTAAATAGTTAAATTATCACTGAGATGAATTGAGAAAGGGAGCATTAATGATCAACATAAATGAAGTTTCTGAAACAAATGAGATGATTGAAAAGGAGAACCTTGATGTCAGAACCATCACAATGGGTATCAGCCTTTTTGATTGTATCAGCTCAGACCTGGATACTCTTAACAAAAATATTTATGAGAAAATATATAATTCCGCAAAGAATCTTGTCCAGACAGGTGAGGATATAGCTAAAGAGTTTGGAATTCCGATTGTTAATAAGAGAATTTCTGTTACTCCGATTGCACTTATCGGAAGTGCAGCTTGTAAAACCTCAGATGATTTTGTTACCATAGCCAAGACTCTTGATAAGGTTGCGAAAGATGTTGGAATCAATTTCCTTGGCGGCTACAGTGCTCTTGTAAGTAAGGGAATGACTGAAGCAGACAGACTTCTTATTGAATCCATACCGAAAGCTCTCTCAGAAACAGACGTTGTCTGCTCATCTGTTAATGTAGGTTCTACCAAGACCGGAATCAACATGGATGCGGTGAGACTTCTTGGCGATGTTATAGTTGAGACTGCCAAGGCTACTAAGGATAACGACAGCGCAGGATGTACCAAGCTTGTAGTGTTCTGTAATGCACCGGATGATAATCCTTTTATGGCAGGAGCATTCCACGGAGTAACTGAGGCAGACAGAATAATCAATGTCGGAGTAAGTGGCCCCGGAGTTGTTAAGACTGCACTGGAGAAGGTTCGCGGAGAGAATTTTGAAGTTCTCTGTGAAACCATTAAGAAGACTGCGTTTAAGGTTACAAGAGTCGGACAGCTTGTTGCGAAAGAGGCTTCTGACAGATTAGGTGTTCCATTCGGCATTGTAGATCTTTCCTTAGCACCTACACCTGCTATTGGTGACAGTGTTGCTGATATTTTACATGAGATTGGCGTTGAGCATGCCGGAGCACCCGGCACAACAGCTGCGCTTGCTCTTTTGAATGATCAGGTTAAAAAGGGTGGAGCGATGGCATCATCTTATGTAGGCGGACTTTCAGGTGCTTTTATTCCTGTAAGTGAAGATCAGGGAATGATAAATGCCGTTAATGCAGGAGCACTTACTCTTGAAAAGCTTGAGGCCATGACCTGTGTATGTTCAGTTGGACTTGATATGATCGCTATTCCCGGTGATACAAAGAGTACAACCATAGCTGGTATAATTGCCGATGAGATGGCTATTGGCATGATAAATCAGAAGACCACAGCTGTAAGACTTATTCCCGTAATTGGGAAAAAGGAAGGCGATACCGTGGACTTTGGCGGTCTTCTTGGATTTGGACCGATCATGAGTGTCAACAAATTTTCATGTGATGAGTTTGTAAACAGGGGCGGAAGAATACCTGCACCTATACACAGCTTCAAAAACTAAAAGACGGAAACAATAGACTATTTATGGAAAAGCTTAAGAAGATTTCCGGGAACATCTCGGAAATGACGGAAAAACTAAATAGAGCATTACGAAGAAATGCTGCAGGACAGACTGTGGGCGGACCATCCAAACCGCATAATCTGAAATTCAATAAAAATTCTAAAAAGAACCTGAGAGAAACATTGGTTTCATGGGGCTTTCTTTTACCAAGCTTAATGGGAGTAATGACATTCTTTGTCCTTCCGTTCTGTGTTGTGGTGTTCTATGCACTTGTTAATAATCCGATTCAGAAGGAATTTGTTGGATTATTTAATTTTGAAAGAGTATTTACGAATAACGCTTTCAGGCAGGCTGCATATAATACCTTTAAATTTTCAATTATCGCGGTTCCACTGGCGGTGGTGTTATCACTGTTTCTGGCAGTAGTTATGGAATCAGGGATACCATTTAAGAGTCAGTTCAGAAGCTTTTTTTTAAGTCCGATGATGGTGCCGATCGCTTCCATAGTACTGATCTGGCAGGTTCTATTCCACTTTAACGGAATTGTCAATGTTGTCGGCATGTATTTTGGAGGCCCCAAGATAGACTGGCTCAAGTCTGATAAAGCTCAGATAGTTATCGTTGTTCTGTTTTTATGGAAAAACCTTGGATATAATATGATTCTGTTTATGGCAGCGCTTTCAAGTGTTCCCAAGGATCTTATTGAAGTGGCAAGGCTTGAAAGTGCCACAGATGGACAGATTTTCTGGAATATAAAAATGAGATATTTGTCATCAACGATTCTTTTTGTAACAATAATGTCTCTTATAAATTCGTTTAAGGTATTTAGAGAGATATATCTTATGACCGGAGATTATCCGTACAAGACGCTGTACATGATGCAGCACTTTATGAATAATACATTTGCATCAGTTGATTACCAGAAGCTTTCTGCGTCCGCGATTCTCATGGCTCTTGTAATTGTTGTATTGATGCTGATTATGTTTATTACAGAAAACCGGTATGGAAAGGATATAGAAGGTTAAATGGCGGGGATTAAATTGCCTACCGGGGAAGCTGCATTTTATGAAAAAGCAATTCGGAAGGCAAGACGAAAAAGAAAAATATACAAGTACGGGATTATTGTCGGAACCGTAATATGTGCAATATTTGCAGTGTTGTTTCTGCTTCCGACCATCCTTACAATAACGAACTCATTTATGAGTTCTTCTGAAATTAATGCTAACTATGGAGCGGTATTTAAAACCACGGATACCGGAGGAAAGGTTTTCATCTCCAAAACAGTAAACCTTAAATTCATTCCGGATATAGTTACTTTCAATCAGTACTATACCGTATTGTTCAAATCACCGGAATATCTGGTTAAATTCTGGAACAGTGTGATATATGTTGGTCCAATCCTGGTTGTTCAGCTAATAGTTGCCATGCTGGCATCCTATGGCTTTGCAAGATATAAGGGAAGAGTGAGAGAGATAATCTTTTTCCTGTACATAATAATGATGCTGATGCCTTATCAGGTTACTTTGGTTCCTAACTACCTTGTTTCATCGTGGCTGGGAATACTTGATACCAGATGGGCTATATGGCTTCCTGGATTCTTTTCTCCATTTGCGGTATTTTTGCTTACAAAATTTATCAGAAGAATTCCGGCTGAGGTAATGGAGGCTGCATCAATAGATGGTGCCAGCGAATGGCAGATTTTTTCTCATATATGTGTTCCACTTTGCAAAAGCGGACTTATATCCATAGCCATTCTGGTTTTCATTGACTATTGGAATATGGTTGAGCAACCGCTGATTTTGCTAAGCAATGATGAACTTCATCCGCTCTCGGTATTTTTGTCAAAGATAAACGCAGGCGAGATAAGCCTGGCGTTTGCGGTAGCAGTTATTTATCTTGTGCCGCCGCTTTTGATTTTCCTGTATGGAGAAGAGTACCTGATTGAAGGTATTTCATACCAGGGTGGTTTAAAGGGATAAATTTAGTTTTTAAGGGAAGAGGAAATTACGGTATGTCTGAAGTAAAAAATGTAAGACCTAAGAAAAGCAGGAAGGATATTATAAAAGATATTGCAATTGCATTTCTGACAATTCTTTTATTATTGACCTTCTTTTCTAACACAATCATGAACTATTCATTGCCGGAAGTTTATATCCAGCAGATTCAGGAAGGAACAATTTCTCCTATCATCAGAGGAACGGGAACTGTAGAAGCAAAGGATCCTTATAATGTTAAGGTTTCTCAGGAACGTGTGATCAAGAGTGTAGCTGTTTCTGAAGGAGCAAAGGTTAAGAAAGGTGATATCATTTATTACCTTGAGGATAAGGAATCAACTGAACTTACAGAAGCAAAATCTAAGCTGGACGATCTGCATCAGACCTTTGAGACAGCTTTGTTTTCAGGAGATCTCTCAAATGAAGCAATCAACAGAGTAAGAGGCGGACAGACTCTTACAATGGATCAGTTCCAGGCAAAGCTCAAGGCTGCAACTGACAGATATGATGCTGCCAAGCTGGCTGATGAACAGGCTCAGGCAGCTATTGATGCTCAATCACAGCAGCAGGCATATACGTCAGCTCAGTATAACTATGATGAAGCTACTCCTCAGTACAGAGATGCAGATATCACTTACAAGATAACTGAACTTGATCAGCAGATTGAAGCTGCTAAGGCAGACAGTTCAGATTCAAGCTCTGACACAAATTCTGAAACTGTGCTTAAGGATAAATATGAAAGGGCTAAAGATGATTACTCAACTGCGCAAAAGGAAGAGTCAAGCTACTATGATAAGTGGCAGGAAGCTCTTGCTGATTCCAAGAAAGAAGGCAGTAAGAACACAGCTGAGTCTGTGGCATCTTTAGAAAATGCATATAATCAGAAGGTTCAGGAAACAAAGGATGCCAAGGATAAGTTAAAGGAAGCTGAGAAGAAGTATAAAGCTGCTGAAGGCAATGTGACAAAGAAATCTGTTAATGAAGAACTTATAGCAGCACTTGAAGCTGAGAAAAATCGTCTTCTCCTTGAGCAGGCAAATGGAACAAAGGATGTTTCACAGATTACAACTCAGGCAGGTCAGGTAGATAATGACTACCAGAGAAAAGCCGCTTCACTTCAGGATACCAAAAATAAGACAGCTCAGGAGCTTGATAAAGCTACAACAGAAAGAACAGAGTTACTTACTGAGATTGCTAAGGAAATCGAGCTTGATTCTCAGAGAGATACCATCGAGGAACAGAAGGAAATAGTAGCAAAGCTTGAAAAAGAGGCTGTAGGTGCAACTATTACGGCTCCCGTTGACGGAACAATATCCGAGCTTACACTTAAAGCCGGTGAGTCAACTAATGCAGAGAATCCTGTTGCTATTATCCAGGTTGAAGGTAAGGGAATGCAGACAAGCTTCTCTGTAACAATGGATCAGGCTAAGAGACTTAAGGTTGGTGATATCGCTGAGCCTCAGAACGCATGGTACTATACAGACTTTAAGGCAACACTTAAATCAATTACCGCTGACCAGCAGAATCCTAATACCAAGAAAGTACTTACATTCTCAATTGAGAGTCCTGAAGTACAGAACGGACAGTCTGTAAGTCTGCAGATCGGTCAGAAATCGGATACATATGATCTGACTTTGCCTGCAGGTGCAATAAGACAGGATAATAACGGAAAATATATTTTGATAGTAAAGTCTAAGTCAAGTCCTCTTGGTAACAGATATATTGCATCAAAAGTTGATGTAGAGGTTCTGGGATCTGACGATACGACTGCTGCAGTAAGTGGAAGTCTTGAGGGAGATGAATATGTGATCACTACGAGTACAACTCTTATTAATCCGGGTGATCAGGTAAGATTGGCTAACGATCAATGAGAAAAATAGGCACGAATATTCTTAACTTTATAAAAAATCTGAAATTGAGACAGATCATATATCTCCTGGTTATGGTTGTTTTGGGACTGATTATATTTGGTATAGATGTCTACCATGATCGTACTGTTGACAAACAGTATGATCAGCTGGAAGGCAGAAGATGGTCTGATGATACGAGATGCGGACAGGTAAGCATGTTCTTTTCTGAGAACGAAGGTGTTAACGTAGATAAGATCAATGAATATGTTTACAATATCAACAAAGGTCTTATAGCAGATGGTCTGCAGGAAGCTGATGCAAGTACTCAGGCAGGTAATGCGGTCTGGGATTACTGCTTTAGTTCAGTAGGCAGTGTTGATACCGTAAAGGATCTTAAGACAGTCACAGCTGTAGCTATAGGAGTAGGTGGGAATTATTTCCAGTTTCACCCTATGAGACTTGTAAGCGGAAACTATTTCCCTGCTGATACTGTCATGAAAGACTATGTAATATTGGATGAGGATCTTGCATGGCAGCTGTTTGGTTCCGATAATATTGTCGGAATGGATATACTTATTGGTGGCGTTCCGCATTATATTGCCGGTGTTGTAAAAAGAGACAGCGGGAAATATGTGAAGGCTGCCGGCATGGTTTACCCCACTATATTCATGTCATTTGAATCACTTGCTACATATGGGAAGATCGATGCATCAGTTCTCTCAACTAATGGAACATTGGGTGTATCTTCAGTAGCAAAGAAGAGTGATGATGAAAATGGTAATGGTACATCAGATGTAGATACAAATGCTAAGGGTGTTATCTGTATGGAAGTTGTAATGCCCAACATGGTAAACAATTATGCCAAAAATTTTGTTATCGACAAATTGAGTTTAAATACTACACAGGTTGATGTAGTTGATAATTCTGCAAGATTTGATAATAGAAATCTATTTAATTTAATTGGTAAATTCAATACAAGAGGGATGCAGATTAAGCCGGTTATATATCCATACTGGGAGAATAATGCAAGAGCGTATGAAAATATTTTTGCGGTTCTCCTTTTGATCCAGATAGTCTGTGCTGTCATAATCTTTATTATGATAGCGATAATAGTTGTTCAGGCATACAGACACAGAAAGTGGACGGTAGGGCAGCTTGTTCAGAAGCTGGCTGATTGGAAATATGATCTTGAATCTAACATGAAATATCATAACCAGAAATGGAAATATTTTTGATTATGTTTGCTATATAATAAGGAGGGTAATTAATGAAAAAATTCTATCTTAAGAGGATTCTCAGCATTTCGCTAGCGACTGTTATGACTTTAAATCTTGCAGCTTGCGGATGCGGTAAGAAAAATACTGATAATGCTGTGTCCGATGAAGAAGCTAAGCACGACGCAACTGCGTATGTTTTTAAGGAGTCACCCATTGACCTTGGAGAAGGTGTTGACCTTTCCAGTATCAATTCCATGGGCAGCTTTGGTGACAAAGTTTATGCTGTTGCTAATAATGTTGGTGATGACGGTAACAATGTTACTACCATGTATACCTTTGATAAGGATGGCAGTAATGTGGCAACTGTAAATATAGATACTACCGCTGATTGTTCTGTAACAAATTCTGCTGTTGCATCAGACGGCTCTATTTATACTATTGAAACAAAGTATGCCGGAATGATTGATGGCGGTATTAGTGATGCTAGTATTGAGGATCTGCTTGGTGGAGGTGAAGACAGCTTTGAGGTAATAGAAGAGCCTGCTTCTGAGGATAATGTTACAGATGATATTGATCAGTATTCTGCAGAAGAAAGTGAAGATGCTGCAGAAGCAGATAGTGTGGAAGCAACTGACAATTCAGATGAAGATAACAGCGCTGATGCTGAAAGCAGCGAAGCTGATGAGAATACTGAAAAAGATACTTTTGAAGATAATTTAAATCAGATATCTGAAGCACAGTCTGATTCACTTGGTGGTACTTCTGAAGCTGCAGAAACTACTGAGACAGTTGATGGTATTTCATCTGATACTGAGAATATGATAATTTCAGATGATCCTGCTCAGGCTAATGCAGATACAGATGTTTATTATCTTGTTAAGCACGATGCTTCCGGTGCAGAGATTTGGAAACAGGAGCTTGAGACTAAGACTGATTCTTACTATTATGTCAGTGGCTTTTTACTTGTTGATGACAGTACAATTCTTATTTCTGACACATTAGGAGTTCATAAATACAATACAGCTGACGGAACCAAGACATCAGATTTTGATCTTGCTGATTATGCCGACAGCGATTATGGCATTTCAGTAATGATATATAAAACCGGTAAAGGCGAAGTAGTGGGAATGATTCCCGGAAACGAGCAGTCTTTTTACAGACTTAATCTCGATGAAGGAACACTTTCACCTGTAGAGGGGGCAGATAATCCTTTCTATGAGTTAGTGTTTTATCCCGGAGCAGGAGATTATGATCTTTTTGGAGTAAGTACAGAAGGTGTTTACACATATAATCTTGGGGATCAGAATGCTACAATGATTCTTAATTTCGTGGATTCTGACATTAACACCTATGGTCTTTCACAGATGGTAGCTTTGTCAGATACACAGATTGCTGCACTTATTCCTTCAGATGATGCAGGATACACTCTTTCAATTCTTACAAAAGTAGATCCTAAGTCTGTAAGCGAAAGACAGCAGATTACTCTTGGCTGTAACTATATTGATTATGATGTTCGTTCTCAGATAATCAAATTCAATAAAACAAATGATAATTATCGTATTGTCATAAGTGATTATTCAAAATTTGATTCTGAAAGCGATTATTCCGGCGGAGCAAACAGATTAAATACGGATATTGTTTCAGGTAATACACCGGATATTCTTGTTCTTGATTCAGATATGCCTGTTGACAGTTACATCTCTAAGGGATTATTTGAAGATCTTTCTGATTATTTTAAAAATGATGAAGAGCTTAGTAAGCTTAAGTTCATGGATCATGTAATGGAGACCTTCAAGACTGATGGTAAGATGTACAAGTTGATCCCAAGTTACTCAATTGAAACAGTTGCAGCTTATACAAAGGATGTAGGAGATAAAAATACCTGGACAATTGATGAGCTTGAAAAGATTATTAAGGACAAAAATATACAGTACAAGAACGTATTTGGTAATCTTTCAAGAGAAGATGTTTTTGAGATGGCACTTAGCCTTTCAGGTTCTCAGTATATAGACTGGTCAACTCTTACCTGCAACTATGATTCCGATGCATTTATACATCTTCTTGAATTTGTAAATGAATTCCCTGAGGAACTTGAAGAGGAAGACATTTACAATGATGTATCAGCATATTGGAGAGAAGGAAATTCAATAGCTGAAAGATTATATCTGTATGGATTGTCTGACTATAACTATGAAGCTAAGGGAACATTCGGAGACAAGATTTCACTGGTTGGCTTCCCTTCAGATAATGGAAGCGGTTCAGCTCTTTATCCTAACCTTCAGCTGACAATGAGTTCATCTTCCAAGGTTAAGGATGGCTGTTGGGAATTTATGAGATATTTCCTTACAGATGAATATCAGAAAACCATTGATGGTGCTCTTCCTGTAAGCATGACAAAGATGGATGAAATGATTGCTGCAGCTAAGAAGAAGCCTACTTATATTGATGAGAACGGTAAAGAAGTAGAGTACGAGGATACTACATATATCGGCGAGACTGAGATAATCATTTCACCTATGACAGATGAAGAAGTTAATGGAGTTTTAGATTTTATTAACAGTGTAGATCAGGTTGGTGTTGCTAACGAAGAAGTAGTTAATATCATCTACGAAGAAGCTGCTGCATTCTTTAGCGGACAGAAGACTGCTGCAGAGGTTGCCGATATCATCCAGAGCCGTGTGCAAATTTATGTTAATGAAATAAGCTGATTCAGGTAACCCTTATTTGCCGGATTCAAAATGGAGGTGACTGGTATGTATGATTTGCTATTAGTTTCGCCTATGATGTTTTGGTTGATACTGACAATAGTTTTGGCTGTGTTTGAGCTCCTTACTATGGGCCTATCCACAATCTGGTTTGCGCTGGGTTCTCTTGCCGCTTTTTTAGCGGCAATAATAGGAGCAAGCCTGCCTTTGCAGATTGTAATTTTTATATTGGTTTCAGTATTTATGCTCTTATTGGTGAGGCCTCTGTCTGTCAAGCTCTTAAAGGGTAAAATAGTAAAAACCAATATAGATGCTCTTATTGGTAGAAAAGTAACTGTTAGTAAAGAAGTAGATAATATTAAAGAGACAGGCGGTGTAGTTCTGGATGGCACAACCTGGAATGTGAGAAGTAGCGATGATGACAGTATTATTCCTGTGGGAGAAACTGTTGTTATAGTAAAAGTTGAGGGGAATAAGCTTATAGTAGAAAAAGCTTAAAGGAGGGACGCTATGCCATTTTTTGTTATTATCGTTTTGATTCTGGTTCTGATTGCTGCAAACATTAAGATTGTGCCGCAGGCTCACTCATTTATTGTTGAGAGACTTGGTGCATACAAGGAAACATGGGATGTAGGGCTTCATTTTATGATTCCGTTTCTTGACAGAGTTGCAAGGAAAGTTGACTTAAAGGAGCAGTATTGCGATTTTCCGCCTCAGCCTGTTATTACGCAGGATAACGTAACCATGCAGATTGATTCCATTGTGTTCTTTAGAATTTCAGATCCTAAGGCTTATACATATGGAGTTCGCAATCCTATTGGTGCTATTGAGAATCTGACTGCCACAACACTTCGTAATGTCATTGGTTCTATGACACTTGATGAAACACTTACAAGTCGTGACCAGATAAATGCACAGATGCAGGATGCGCTTGATATTGCTACAGATCCATGGGGTATAAAGATTACCAGAGTTGAACTTAAAAATATCAATCCTCCTGAACAGATACGTGATGCCATGGAAAAACAGATGAAGGCAGAGCGTGAAAAGAGAGAAAAAATCCTTTTCGCAGAAGGTGAGAAGCAGTCAGCAATCACTGTTGCAGAAGGTGAAAAGCAGAGTAAGATATTACAGGCTGAAGCTGATAAGCAGGCTACAATTCTTAAGGCTGAGGCTGAAAAAGAGCGCCGTATCCGTGAGGCAGAAGGTCAGGCTGAGGCTATCAGAAGCGTTCAGAAGGCTAATGCAGATGGTATTACAATGCTTAAGGAAGCCGGAGCTGATGAGTCAGTTCTTACAATCAAGAGTCTTGAAGCTTTCGAAAAAGCCGCAAACGGGCAGGCTACAAAAATCATTGTTCCCAGCAGTATAGCAGGGGTTGCCGGTCTGGCAGAGTCTATTAAAGAAGTCGTAAGTAAATAATTTAAATCAGATATATTTACTTGCTCTGAATCATCATTATTAAATCAGAAATGTTTTAAAGGTATGGGAAACTGAATGTTTCCCATACTTTTACATGAAAAAATTTTTCATACTATAAAAACTTCCCTCATTATTATTTAATAAAATCTTAAAAATATTACTATTGATATTTTTTATTCATTGATGTAATGTGTACATTGTCGAAGATATTTTCATCTTTGAGCAATAGCTTATCGACAATCAGGCTTAATATTTAAGTTATCGATTACATTTTTTCCAAATGATTAATTATTATTTTGATTATATGTGAAATTTTAGAAAGGAATTTTATTTTGAGAGAAAAACTTGAAACACTTACACTGGCTTCACTTCGTGACCTCGCAAAGCAGAATGGCATTAAGAGCGTTACTACAATGAAAAAGTCAGAGCTTATTGATGCACTTTTGGAATTGGATGAGAAACAAAAGGCGCAGCAAGAAGTTGTAAAAGCTGAAGAACCTAAGAAAGAAGTACAAAAGCAGGATACTCCTAATGCAGAGGAGCATAGAAAAGATTCTGCAAAGCGTGAAAATGGTGCAAAGAGAGAGCAGAAGAGATCTGCAGACGATAAAGAAAAATCAGCACCAAAGAAGACTTCAAAGAAAAAAATAATTGTAGCAGATAATACTCAGAATTCACAGAATACGCATGCTAATCAGGCTTCTGCAAATAATCAGAATACTAATAGCAATCAGAATGCCCAGCCACAGGCTGAAGCAAAACCTGCACAGGAAGCAGCGCCTGAGCCATACGCCAAGAAAGAAATACCTGCGGAAGATTCTGAAATTGCAAACGGAATTGATGCTCATGGTATACTTGAAGTAATGCAGGATGGTTTTGGCTTTATCAGATGTGAAAATTATCTTCCCGGTGAGAATGACGTATATGTAGCTCCGGGTATGATCAGAAAATATAACCTTAAGACAGGTGACATCCTTAGTGGTGTTGCAAGACAGAAAAAAGAAAATGATAAGTTCGGAGCATTGCTTCAGCTTAATTCCATAAATGGATATAAGCCGGAAGTTGCTATGGGAAGATGGAATTTCGAGAACATGACACCTATTTTTCCTAAAGAGCAGATAGTACTTGAGCATCCCGGCTGCACAATAGCAATGAGAATTATGGATATGATTTCACCTATTGGTAAGGGACAGCGTGGTATGATAGTATCACCTCCTAAGGCTGGTAAGACTACACTTCTTAAAGATGTAGCACTTTCTGTTAAGAAGAATAATCCTGATATTCATCTTATTGTTCTTCTGATTGATGAAAGACCTGAAGAAGTTACCGATATAAAGGAAAGCATCGAAGGTCCTAATGCGGAAGTTATTTATTCTACATTTGATGAACTTCCTGAACATCACAAGAGAGTTTCTGAGATGGTAATCGAGAGAGCCAAGCGTCTCGTTGAGCACAACAAAGATGTAATGATTCTCCTTGATTCAATCACACGACTCACAAGAGCATATAATATTGTTGTTCCTCCTTCAGGAAGAACGCTTTCAGGTGGTCTTGATCCTGCAGCGCTTCATATGCCAAAGAGATTCTTTGGTGCAGCCAGAAAAATGAGACAGGGTGGAAGTCTTACAATTCTCGCTACAGCACTTGTTGAGACAGGATCCAAGATGGATGATGTTATATATGAGGAATTCAAGGGAACCGGTAACATGGAAATGGTTCTCGACAGAAAGATGCAGGAGAAACGTATATTCCCTGCCATCAATATTCCTAAGTCAAGTACCAGAAGAGAGGATCTTCTCCTTAAGCCTGATGAGCTTGCTGCAGTTAATGCACTTCGCAAAGGCTTTAACGGAATGAAAGCTGACGAAGCTGTAGATCAGTGTATCAACATGTTTGCTAAAACCAGAAACAATGCTGAATTTGTTCGAATGGTGGAAAAACAGGTTGCAAGATATTAAAAAGTTAAGGACATAGCCGAAATGGTTATGTCCTTTTTATCATTTATACAAGAAAATTTGAAAATATTTTTTTACAAAATAAAATAGAAATTTCGCTATGAAATAAAAAAACACGCTTTTGCGTGTATATTTTGGGAGGAGGGGTTGTCAGGTGGGGAACCTGACAACCCGGTATGAAAAAAGTTTTGTTGGGGGAGTCAGAAGTTCTAACTCCTGTTAAATTTATAATATAGATTAAATTTGTACAGAATATGGACAATTCATAAACTAAATATAAAATAATTCGAAATTAAATATAAGCACAAACGAGATTTTGTACATTACTTGATTTGTTCTTCTTATTATCTGTTAAAAAATAATGGAATTTGATATAATAAGCTAGAATAATTTTGATGTATTAAGGAGATGGAAAAAGTTATGCGAAAGGTAATACTGACCGGCGACAGACCAACTGGTAAACTTCACGTTGGACATTATGTCGGTTCACTTAGAAGGCGAGTTGAACTACAGAACTCAGGTGAGTTTGACGATATTTTTATCATGATAGCAGATGCTCAGGCTCTTACTGATAATGCTGAGAATCCTGACAAAGTACGTGAAAACGTAATCGAGGTTGCTCTTGACTATCTTGCAGTAGGTCTTGATCCTGCAAAGAGCACATTGTTTGTTCAATCACAAATCCCGGAGCTCACAGAGCTTTCATTTTATTATATGAATCTTGTTACTGTGTCAAGACTTCAGAGAAATCCTACTGTTAAGTCTGAGATTCAGATGAGGAACTTTGAGACCAGTATACCTGTTGGATTTTTCACATATCCTATAAGCCAGGCTGCTGATATCACTGCGTTTAAGGCTACTACCGTTCCTGTTGGTGAGGATCAGGAACCTATGATTGAGCAGTGCAGAGAGATTGTACGTAAATTTAATTCTGTATACGGTGAGGCACTTGTGGAGCCCAATATTCTTCTTCCGGATAATGCAGCATGCTTAAGATTACCCGGAACGGATGGAACTGCGAAGATGAGTAAGTCATTAGGGAACTGTATTTATCTTTCAGAGTCACCGGATATGATAAAGAAAAAGGTTATGGGTATGTTTACTGATCCCAATCATTTAAGGGTTGAGGATCCCGGAGAAGTTGAAAACAATCCCGTATTTATTTATCTTGATGCATTTGCAAGAGATGAACATTTTGCTGAATTTGCACCGGATTATGCTAATCTTGATGAGATGAAGGCTCACTATAAGAGAGGCGGTCTTGGTGATGTTAAGGTTAAGAAGTTCCTTAACAATGTACTTCAGGCTGAACTTGAGCCGATAAGAAAGCGCAGAGAGGAATTCCAGAAGGATATTCCGTATGTATATGATGTTATTAAAAAGGGTTCAGAGGTAGCTGAGCAGGTTGCAGCCAAGACCCTTAGTGATGTCAAGAAGGCTATGAGAATTGACTATTTCTCTGATGAAGAGCTTATAGCTATGCAGTCTGCAAAATATAAGGTTACAGAAGATTAAACTGGAGGCACTACATGAAGAACATTCTATTTGTAGCATCAGAAGGAGTACCATTTATTAAAACAGGTGGATTGGCAGATGTTGTCGGATCACTGCCAAAGGATATCGATAAGAGATATTTTGATGTAAGGGTAATCCTTCCTAAATATACCTGCATGGCTCAGGAGATGAAGGATAAATTGGAGTATGTATCCAATTTTTATATGGATTTCCACTGGAAAAGTGAATATGTTGGAATATTCCATTCTGAGATAGACGGTGTACATTATTATTTTATCGACAATGAATACTTTTTTGGTGGTATGGCACCATATGGCGGAGATGTTATCTGGGAGATTGAGAAGTTTACATTCTTTAGTAAGGCAGCTCTTTCAATTCTTCCTGTAATTGGATTCAGACCGGATATTATTCATTGTCATGACTGGCAGACTGGTCTTATTCCTGTTTACTTAAAAGAGAGATTCCAGGGGAATGAGTTCTTCCGCGGTATCAAGTCAATAATGACTATTCATAACCTTAAGTTCCAAGGTAAGTGGGATGCTAAGGATGTACAGGATATTACAGGACTTCCTGATTATTACTTTACACCTGACAAGCTTGGATATTATAAAGATGCAAATCTTTTAAAGGGCGGCATTGTATATGCTGATGCCATAACTACTGTCAGCAGCACATATGCCGATGAGATCAAGACAGAATTTTACGGAGAAGGACTTGATGGACTTCTCAGAGCAAGGGCTCATGATTTGAGAGGTATAGTTAACGGTATTGACTATACAGATTTTAATCCTGAAACTGATAAATTCCTGGATTATCCATTTAATGCAATCAATTTCCGCAAGGAAAAATCCAAGAATAAGCGAGCACTGCAGAGAGAGTTAGGACTACCAGAAGATGATAAGACAATGATGATCGGTATCATTTCAAGACTTACAGATCAGAAGGGATTTGACCTTATTGCATATGTGCTTGACGAACTGTGTCAGGATGCAATACAGGTTGTTGTGCTTGGTACAGGTGAAGAACAGTACGAGAACATGTTCAGGCATTTTGCATGGAAATATCCTGATAAGGTTTCAGCAAACATTTATTATTCAAATCCTTTGTCACATAAGATTTATGCAGCATCTGATGCATTCCTTATGCCTTCTCTCTTTGAGCCCTGTGGTCTTTCACAGCTGATGGCTCTTAGATATGGTTCAATTCCGATCGTCAGACAGACCGGAGGACTTAAGGATACTGTTGAGCCTTATAATCAGTATGAGAGTACAGGCACCGGCTTCGGATTTTTGAATTATAATGCACATGAGATGATGAATACCGTTCGTGAAGCTGAAAGAGTTTATTATGATAATAAGCGCGAATGGAACAAGATGATAGATCGTGCAATGGCAGCTAATTTCTCATGGGAAGTTTCAGCAGCTAAATATCAGGAGATGTACGATTGGCTTAGACCATAAGGAAATGAGTAAAAAGAAAAGTATTTTAGTTCAGGGCGGTATTTTAGCTACCGCCGGTATCATATCAAAAATCATAGGCCTTTTATATCAGGCTCCCTTCACCGGAATTGTCGGTGATGAGGGAAACGGATATTACAGTACGGCTTATTATATTTATTCAATAGTACTTCTTATTTCTTCATACAGCATACCTTCTGCGATGAGTAAAATAATCTCGCAGAGACTTGCTGTACATGAATATAGAAACGCACAGCGAATTTTTCACTGTGCGCTTATTTATGTTTGTGTTGTAGGAGCTATAGGAAGTCTTGTTGCATTTTTTGGAGCACCTTTGTTTGTGGATGGATATTCCATCCCGGTACTAAAGGTTTTCTCACCATTCATATTTATTTTTGGACCGTTAGGAGTACTCAGAGGATATTTTCAGGCACAGAGGACCATGATACCAACGAGTATTTCCCAGCTGGTAGAGCAATTTTTGAATGCTTTCGTATCTGTTGGAGGGGCATTCTTTCTGGTTAATCTGGCAATCTCTAAAGGCGGAGATGCATCCACAAGGGCGATGTATGGAGCAATCGGAGGTGCCCTGGGCACAGGCTCAGGAGTGGTTATTGCTCTGATTTTTATGTTTTTTGTCTATAGGATGAACAGAGATGCCGTAAGAAGAAAGGTTATTCACGATCATCATGAAGATATGGGATATAGAGAAATATTTATTCTTATCCTTATGATTGTAACACCTTTTATTTTAAGTACATTTATTTATAATTTATCGACTACACTTAATTCGACTTTATTCTCAAAGATAATGACTTACAACAGAGGAATACCTCATAACGAAGTTGTTACAAGGTTTGGTGTATTCTCAAGAAAGGCTATGAATATAACTAATTTCCCTATAGCGATATCATCAGCAGCTGCTGCCACGATTATGCCAAGTATTTCTACATACTTTGCGCAGAAAAACTATGACAGAACTGCACAAATGATAGAGAGAGTATACAGATTGATCAATATGATTGCTATTCCTTCTGCTGTGGGATTGTTTGCTTTATCAGAGCCGATCATCATGCTTCTGTTTCCTCAAAAAGCCACTTTGCATGAGGCAGGAGTTTTAATGCAGATACTGGCAATTACGGTGGTATTTTATTCTCTTTCCACTGTAAGTAATGCTATCCTGCAGGGAATTGGAAAGGTCAATGCTCCTGTAATTAATGCAGCTATTGCATTGGTTGTTCAGACGGTGGTACTGGTAATTCTTTTGTTTTTCACGAATCTTGGCAACAAAGCTCTGGCAATCGTGACAATTCTGTACTCACTTCTTATGTGCGTACTCAATGAATATTCAATATCCAAAACTATCGAAATCAGACAGGATATTAAGAAGCTTTATATTATACCTTTTTCAGTTTCGGCAGTTATGGGAATCGTTTCTTTTGGCGTATACAGACTTATGAAGCTATTGATAGGTAGAACGTTGGAGAATGATTATTTTGTTAATCTCATTTCAGTTGCCGTAGCAATTTTCGTGGCAGTAATTGTATATGCTGTCGGAATGGTAAGGACAAAAGGAGTTACTGAAAGAGAATTACTTCAATTCCCAAAGGGCTCCAAATTGGTAAATATTTTAAAAAAGGTTCGTATTATAAAATAAATATAAATTTATCTCAATGTTGGACATTTGTTGGACAGTTTTTGATATTATCGTCTTGTAAGGAGTGATTACAAGGAGGAGATAGTAATGATTGAAGTTACTGGAGGAACACCTCTGGATGATGACAGTCTGGAGGATGTTGTTGGCGGAGCAAAGCAATTCCGATCTTTCTACAAGCATAAGAGAGTACAGCTAATGGAAGTCAGCTGCCAGAAATGTCAAAAGATAATTAGGATAAATATTCAGGAATCAAAATGTGAATGTCCTATTTGCGGCGGTATGAATTACTTTGCAGGCTAAGTTGCTTATTTAGTTGAAGCGATTGCTTTGGAAAGGAGTATTCTATGAGTGATAAAGATTTGATGAAAGAACTCAATGATGAGGAGCTTGAGGAAATCAATGGCGGTGCAGGTATTTTTGCCAATGCCGGAGTTGGTGTCGGAGGGATCAGACTTTCAAATACAATAATGACTTCTGATACTGAAATTGCTTCTAATGATCTATTGATGAGTGGAGATACAAACCGCATTGCCGGACCTCTTAAAAACGCAGTAAAAGTTAACAATGTAAAGGTTAAAAATACGACTGGTAGCAACAATACATCCGGTGGTGGAATGTGGGTATAACCAGGGAGCGTCAATGGATGAGAATATTTTCAGGAAAAAGAGTTTGGAAAGGATATCTTCTCCTGAAGCTTTAAATGATTATCTGCATGTAACAACACCCGCCATATGGCTGATACTTATGGCGGTCGTTGTTATGCTTGCAGGTTTTTTTATTTGGGCTTCTGTAGGAAATGTAAGTACAACCGTAAAAGGTGAAGCTTATGTTACTAACGGGAAAGTAACCATGGTAATCAATAATATGCCACAGGATAATCTAAAGGCAGGTCTCAAGCTGACTATTGGCGATTTGAGTGCAACTATAGATTATGTAGACAAGGATTCCTATGGAAGAACAACAGTCGAATGTGATATGAATATTCCCGATGGGGTTTACGAAGCAGACATAATTGTTGAACAAATTAAACCAATCTCTTTTCTTTTGAGCGACTGAAGATGAAGAAGAAAATACGAAAACCAATAAAAAACGGAGTAGCCAGGGTACCGGTAATCATGCAAATGGAAGCACTTGAATGTGGTGCAGCATGCCTTTGTATGGTTATGGCCTACTACAATATGTGGATCCCTCTTGAACAGATGAGGGTTGATTGTGGTGTTTCGAGGGATGGATCAAATGCAAAATATATCCTGACTGCTGCGCGGAAATATGGTTTTGAAGCAAAAGGATTCAGATATGAAATAGACGAAATAAAAGAAGCCGGACTATTCCCGTGTATCATCCATTGGAATTTTGATCATTTTGTTGTACTTAACGGATTCAGGAATGGTTTTGCTTACATTAATGATCCTGCAAGAGGCGAAGTGAAGATTACCATGGATGAGTTTGATAACTCATTCACCGGTGTCTGTCTAAGAATCATTCCCGGTGAGAACTTCGTTCCGGGAGGGAATAAAAAGAGCATTATTGCCTATGCTGCCAAAAGGCTTAAGGGGGCTAAAAAGGCCATTTTACTTGTTGCTTTAACAGGAATTATTTCCTACATGATAGAGGTGATTAATCCTGTGATGACAAGAGTGTTTATGGACAGACTCTTAACCGGAATAAACAGATCCTGGCTTAATCCATTTATAGCAATCATGGTAGTGCTTGCAGTTCTGCAGATTATAAGTGAATTTATATCAAAGATTTATTTTCTCAAGATTAATGGCAAACTGGCATCGATAGGCGCGACTACATATATGTGGAAGGTTTTGAGACTTCCTATAGAATTCTTCTCTCAGAGAATGGCAGGAGATATCATCATGAGAGAAGAAGTTAACGAATATATAGCAGCGACCCTGGTAGATACTGTGGCACCTCTTTTTCTAAATACAATAATGATGCTGGTGTATCTGGTTGTGATGCTAAGATTTAGTGTTGGACTTACTTTCATAGGTATTTTGACCATTGTTATTAATCTTCTGGTTGCAAGTTATATATCTCAAAAGCGAATCAATCTGACAAGAGTTCAGATGAGAGATGAAGGGAAGCTCCTGTCTGCCACTATATCCGGTATTGAAATGGCAGAGACTATAAAATCATCCGGAGCCGAGAATGGATTCTTCCAGAAATGGGCAGGATATCAGGCTTCAGTTCAGGCTCAGAATGTTAAATACAGTACTTTAGATGCATATCTCGGAGTGATTCCGCCACTTCTGGCTGACATTGCTAATTACCTGGTTCTGACCTTAGGTGTTTTCCTGACTATGAGAGGCGATTTTACAGTCGGAATGATCATTGCATTTCAAGGCTTTTTATCATTGTTTATGCAACCGGCTAATATGCTGATCACATCGGGGCAGGCAATTCTGGAAATGCGGACTGATATGGAAAGAGTCAGCGATGTTATGGAGTATCCTGAGGATGATGTTTTTAAAGAGGAAACTATAGAAGATATTGAGGATGGTACTTTTTCAAAACTAACAGGAGCTATTGAGATAAAAAATTTATCCTTTGGCTATTCGAGGCTAAAAGAGCCTTTGATAAAAGATTTTTCATTAAGTGTAAAACCCGGGCAGAGAATTGCTCTGGTTGGAAAAAGCGGCTGCGGTAAGTCTACAATAGCAGGCCTTATTTCCGGTCTGTATAAGCCTTGGAGTGGAGATATACGTTTTGATGGTAAAAACATAAACGAAATACAGACTAGTGTTTTTAAGGGATCTGTGGCTGTAGCTGCTCAGGATATTGGGCTTTTTGAAGATACAATAGAGAACAATATAAAAATGTGGGATGAATCAATTGAAGATTTTGAGATGATACTGGCAGCAAGGGATGCCGGAATTCATGAGAAAATTATTTCCCGTCCCTCCAGTTACAGATCAAGACTTTTAGAGGGGGGTAAGGATATGTCCGGCGGTGAGAAGCAAAGGCTTGAAATAGCCAGAGTCTTAGCCAGAGATCCTTCGATAATAATTCTGGATGAAGCCACCAGTGCGCTTGATGCAAAGACCGAGTATGAAGTAGTCAAAGCTATAAAAAACAGAGGATTAACATGCATTGTTGTTGCACATAGATTGTCAACCATAAGGGATTGTGATGACATTCTGGTTATGGACAACGGAGTCGTTGTTGAACGTGGAACGCATGAAGAACTGATGAAGCTAAATGGCTTTTATAAAGATTTGGTAACTGTAGAATGAGGGCTTATGAGCTGGTTTGAAGATCAGATAAGAGAGAGAAGTAAAAGAGATCAGGAAGCTTTCGAATACTCTATGGAACGTCTTGCCGAAGCCGTTCTTGGACAAAGAGGGAGTATCGCTGATAATGAACGATATCATACATCAGAAGTTATCAGGGACATTTTGTCCTATTTTGGCTGCAAAAATACTGATGTTCCGATCAATATCGATAGTCTTGAGGAGAAGCTGGAATATGCTCTTTGGCCCAATGGCATAATGCGCAGGAATGTGGACCTTGATGAGGGATGGAGCTTTGACGGAACAGGACTTATGCTTGGATTTTTTGAGGACGACAATTCTGCGGTTTTGCTGATTCCAAGAAATACAACGGGCTATTACTATAAGGACAGGACTACAGGGAAAAAGGTCAGAATAACCAGAAAAAATGAAAAGCTGTTTTCCAGGAAAGCTGTGGTATTTTATAAACCGCTTCCGCTTCGAAAGCTTGAACTATCTGACCTTGTGTCTTATATGAGAAAATGTGTCACCTCAGGTGATCTTATTTGTGCTGTTATGGCTTCATTTCTTGTGGTATTCCTGGGAATGCTTTTGCCTCTTTTTACAAGACTTTTGACAGGCGTTGTACTTGCATCAAATGATATGAGATTTTTGATGAGTACAGCTCTGGTTATCGGTACAACAGCCATTACAACGCATCTTATAGATGCAGTAAAAATACTCTATCTTACAAGGATAGAGTCTAAAATGTCTACGCAGGTTGAAGCTGCGGTAATGATGCGAATAATGTCTCTTCCTGCATCTTTTTTCAGAAATTTTAGTTCAGGTGAACTTGCCAAGAGAGAACAGAGTATAAACATCGTTTGTTCTCTGCTTATAAGCAATGTTTTTTCCACCATGCTGGCTGCATTTATGTCGCTTTTGTACATTTATCAGGTAAATACAATAACTCCTGTATTATTCTGGCCGGCTATAACCATTATTCTTTTAGTATTCCTGGTAATCCTTTTGGCATCCTTCTGGCAGTCAAGAATAAATAAGAGGCTTATGAAGCTTTCTGCAGAAGGAATGGGATTATCTTATGGTCTTATCACCGGAATACAGAAGATTAAGCTTGCAGGCGCCGAAAAGAGAGCATTTGCAAAATGGACAGAGCATTTTTCAAAGGAGGCTGAGTGCCGATATAATCCGCCTGTGTTTTTAAAGGTCAATTCGGCTATTGTAACAGGACTCCTTCTGCTTGGAAATGCATTTTTATATGATCTTGCAGTCAGGAACAGACTTACTCAGTCTGATTTCTATGCATTTAATGTTGCATTTGGACAGGTTCTTGCAGCATTTGTTGCTCTTGCAAATATAGCAACTTCAATTGCCCAGATTGCACCTGCATTGGAGTTGGCTGAGCCTATTCTTAAGACCGAGCCTGAGGTTTATAACAATAATGAAGTTGTTGAGAGAATTTCCGGAAGTATCGAACTAAATAATGTAAGCTTCAGGTATGACTCTTCAATGCCATATATATTAAATAATCTCTCACTTAAGATCAGGGCAGGAGAATACGTGGCTATAGTTGGAGAAACAGGTTGTGGTAAAAGTACTTTAATAAGGCTTCTGCTGGGGTTTGAGAAGCCTGATAAGGGTGCTATTTACTATGATAAAAAGGCAATGAACAGCGTGGATTTAAAATCACTACGTAAAAAGATAGGTGTTGTTCTCCAAAATAGTTCTCTTATACAGGGAGATATTTACTCAAATATCACAATTTCTGCGCCCTGGCTAAGTGTAGATGAAGCCTGGGAAGCTGCTGAAATTGCGGGAATGGCTGATACCATAAGAGAGATGCCTATGGGAATGCATACAATAATAAGTGAAGGACAGGGCGGAATATCAGGCGGACAAAAGCAGAGAATCATGATAGCAAGAGCTATAGCTCCAAAGCCCAAGATTCTGATTTTTGATGAAGCTACAAGTGCGCTTGATAATATTACACAGAAGAAGATATCAGACGCACTGGATGGACTTAATTGTACAAGAATCGTAATCGCGCACAGGCTAAGTACAATAAGGAACTGTGACAGAATTCTGGTGCTTAAAGAAGGTAATATAGCCGAAGAGGGAACCTATGAGGAGCTTGTAGAAAAGAATGGGTTCTTCACTGAGCTTGTAAAGAGACAGATGGCTTAAATAATAAATTTAAATGCCGGGAATTTTTATTAAAATATTTCTGGCGTTATACGGCTTATTTGTAGCTTGCCGGATACAAAACGAAGTATGTTGGGGGATTTCTATGACAGAACATAAATCATATAATGACAGACTGAAAATAAGTGTATTTACTGAAATTCTAATATATTTCATCTTTGGTACATTGATAATCGGTGCCGTTTCATATGTTACGATAACCAATTCATCTGCAAGGACTATTCTTGATCAGAAGGAAAAGCATGCGAGCAGCATTTTTAAGGATTTGAATGCTTATTTGGATCAGTTTGAAGGAATAGCCTATATTCTTGAGTACTGGATCGAAAACGGCGACAATATGGATGTTGAATATGAGGCTGATGATGAGACCCGTAGAAAGATGCATGAACTTTTGGCAAGAAAAAAGAATCTGTCGGTAATGGATTCGACAGAAGCTGATATAAAAGCACTAAGTCCGGAAGATCAGAAATTGTTTGCTGAGATAGTTTTCAACAGAGTTCTTATGCATACGAATCATATTAAGACTGCGTATGATATTGACTATGTGTATGTTATGGCTACGGATGACAAATTCAACAGTGGTATTTTTCTCGCCAGCGGTAATGATGGCTCAAGACCAAGGAGCAGCAAGTTTGGAGATGCATATACTCTGGGTACTACAGTTACGCTTACGGATGAACAGGTTACTTCTTTAAAAGAAACATTAAAGAAAACACGTAAAGTTGCAGAATCAGAGGGCTATGCAGATTCATATGAGACTTATATAGACATACCCGGATATCATGTTTTTTTGGGAATTGCATATCAGACATCAGATGTAAAGGAAGAGATAAGGGTAGAGACAATAAGGAGTACTTTGAGATTTGTTGTTTTGCAAATGATATTTGCTGCAATCTGCCTTTTCCTCATCAGGAAAAATGTCCTAAAGCCTCTTAAAAAGGTGCAAAAAAGTGTTGAATCCTATGACAAAAATAAGGATAGCAATTACGTAGTAAATAAGCTTTCTGAAATAAGTCTTGGAAACGAAATCGGGCATCTGGCTGACAGCTTCTCAAAGATGGTACTCACAGTAGATCAGTATATTGATGAAGTACAAAAAATTACAGCCGAGAAGGAAAGAATCAGTGTAGAGCTTGGTGTAGCAACCAAAATTCAAAAGGATATGCTTCCCAGGGAATTTCCTCCATTTCCGGATAGAAATGAGTTTGATATTTTCGCAACCATGAATCCTGCAAAGGAGGTAGGAGGCGATTTTTACGATTTCTTTTTGGTGGATGATGACCATCTTGCCCTTGTGATGGCAGATGTTTCAGGCAAGGGAGTTCCTGCGGCATTGTTTATGGTCATCGCAAAAACACTTATAAAAACAAGAACACTGGCAGGTGGAACGCCTTCAGAGATTCTTTATGATGTCAATAATCAGCTCTGTGAGGGAAATGATGAGGAATTCTTTGTAACTGTGTGGCTCTCTATCATAGAGATTTCCACAGGTAAGGGTGTCGCTGCCAATGCAGGCCATGAACATCCTATACTTCGTCGTAAAAATTGTGAGTTTGAGCCTGTAATATATAAGCACTCAAGTCCTCTGGGAATGATCGAAGGTATCAAATACATTGAGCATGAGTTTAAACTCGATGCGGGAGATGCTTTGTTTGAATACACTGACGGAGTAACTGAAGCAGAGAATAAGAGGCACGAACTTTTTGGAATGGATAATACCGTTAAAGCTCTTAATAAATGCAAGGAAGATGATCCGCAGAAGCAGATAAGTACTGTACGAGAAGAGATAAATAATTTTGTAGGGGATGCAGATCAGTTTGATGATATTACTATGATGGCATTCTACTACAAAGGGTAATTTCATGGTTTTGTATGTTGGACATTTGTTGGACAGAATCAGATATAATGTGCCTATCTAAGTAATACACGTGGAAACGATTTATATTTTTAACGTGTTGCATTTAAGGAGGTACAGAATTATTGTGAAGGGGGTTATAAGTAAAATCAAACGCCTTTTTGATGATGAGATAGATGACAATGTACAGGATAATTGTTCTTTCGATGAGGAACCCATTGAAGAAATGATAAGTAGCGAAGAAGTTACAGATGATAATTTGTTTGAACAGATTGAAATTACCAATAATAATATCGAACTTCTAAGTAAACAGATAATGAAAAATTCGTATGTAAAATCTATTGAGAATAAAATTATTGAAATTGAGGAAGAAATAAAAAAGCAGGATGATGCGGATAGTATTTATCCAAAATTTGATGAAGTGAAGAAAAGCTTTATCCTGGGAAAGGAAAACCAGAAAAAGCTACGAAATAAAGTGATGAGTTCACAGGTCTGATGATCTGTACTCATCCTGGGGATTATTGTTATGACTATTGAATCACAGAGTCTTATAGCACTGAATGTTTCTTTGGTGCTTCAACTGCTGGGACTTTTAGCGGTTGTTCTTGCAGATAGATATATAAAAAAGAAGAATAGAATGATATTGATTCAAAATGTCATTCTTATTTTTTCTGTCATAGTAGTTAGTCAGGTTGAGAGTTTTTCTCAGCATCATAATTCACTGGTGTTTTTAAGGCTTATCACCAGTATTTACTGCTATATTGCAAGGCCTGTAATCATTGTATTGTTTATTCGGCTTTTGAGTGATGAAAAGAAGCCATGGATACTGATTGCAGTAAATACTGCGGTATATCTTTCAGCATTTTTCACTGATATAACATTTACAATTACAAAAGATAATGAATTTGTAAGGGGACCATTAGGTTACTCAAGCCATATAATTTGTGGTATATTACTTGTATGGCACATTATTTTGGCACTTAATAAATTGCGGAGTGAGAAAAAAAGAATTAATATCATTCCGATAGCAATTACTGCGATAATAGTTCTTGGGGTAATCGCTGATAGTAGTTTTAATATTGATGCCAGGATATCATTTCTTACAGTTGCCGTTGTTACAGGTGCGTTGTTCTATTACATCTGGCTGCATCTGCGCTTTGTCAGAGAGCATGACAGGGCAATAGAAAATGAGAAGAGAATTGAGATCATGATGTCTCAGATTCAGCCTCATTTTATGTATAATACGCTATCAACAATTCAGGCTTTATGCCTGACTGATCCAAAGAAAGCCTTCACTACTGCCGAGAAATTCGGTACTTATCTAAGGAATAACATAGGCTCTTTGGATAAAACGGATCTTGTACCTTTTGACAAGGAATTTGAGCATACAAGGGTTTATACAGAAATCGAGACCATAAGATTCCCGAATATCAAGGTTGACTATGATATCGATGATGAAGATTTCCTTCTGCCTGCTTTAACTCTTCAGCCGATTGTTGAGAATGCGATAAGACATGGTGTCAGGATCAGGAAAAACGGAAGTATCTGGATAACAACCAAGCTCGAGGATAATTATCATGTTATCAATGTGCGGGATAACGGTAAGGGATTTGACCTGGAAGACTATGAGAAGAAGGACGAAACTCATTACGGTCTTAAAACTATCCGGGAAAGACTTGAAAGTCTTTGCAATGGAAAGCTTATTATCGAAAGCGAGATAGATAAAGGAACAACAGTAATAATTAAAGTGCCCGCAGGGGGGTAAAATTGTGAAAGCTATTTGTGTTGATGATGAAAATCTGATTTTAGATCTTACAGTATCACTGCTGGATGATTTTGGGTTGTTTGAGGAAGTGAAAGGATTTACCTCGGGGCAGGAAGCCCTTTCATATATGGAAGAGAATAATGTGGGACTGGCGCTTTTGGACATAGACATGCCTGAAATGGATGGGATGACTCTTGCCGGTATTATCAAGGAGAAAAGTCCGGGAACATCAATTATTTTTCTTACCGGATATTCTGATTATGCAGTAGAGGCTTTCTCTATCCACGCTGATGGATATCTTTTAAAGCCTATTGCAAGAGACAAACTTTTCCAGGAAGTTCAGTATGTAATAGATAATAAGGAAGAGGAATCCGCATATCTTGCCAATGCTAAGACTTTTGGTAATTTTGATTTATTTGTAAAGGGCGAAAGCGTTGTTTTCAAACGTTCAAAGTCAAAAGAGCTATTGGCATATCTTATTGATAACAGAGGCGGAACCGTCACAAGAGCTGAAGCTTTTGCGGCACTCTGGGAAGACGGAATGTATGACAGGGCTATGCAGAAGCAGATGGATGTTATAGTAAGAAGCCTTAAAGACACTCTTAAAGACTACAATATCAGCGAAATATTAGAGGTTAAGAGTGGAGGCATGCGTATTTGTCCGGAACTTATCGACTGTGATCTGTATCATTATCTTGACGGTGATGAAGCGGCCATTAAATCCTTCCGTGGAGTCTACATGAACTCTTACTATTGGGCAAGCCTTACTGAAGCATCTCTTTTAGATGAAGATTTTTAATCTTACTGTAATTCATAAGTGAAAGTTATAAATGTAAATAGTTGGCAATTCTTGGAAACTACATGATTTTGTAGTTCCTGAGATCTATTTGAGGGGATAGTTATGAATAATAAATTGTCAATATTTGTCATGTGTACAATAGTGCTATGCTTTTTAGGTTGTGGACAACAGAATGATACTGTGATCACACCTAATGTTGAGTCTATAACTCAAAATGAGAATGAAGATTCAAAAAGTAATCCTCAGGTAAAAGTAATATCTGACGATGAAGTTGCAAAAGCAGCAAAAATCATTGAAGAAAACAAGCATGAGCCCATTGATATTACCGGCTGTTATGATTTTGATGATATCATTGCAAAGCTTGATAAGGGCATGGCTTATGCAAAGACAAGAATAGATCACACTGATGTACTGCTTGTTTCAAGTGGTGCATATGACTGCGATGGTAATGGAACAATGGCCTCTATCGACGCTGAGGTATATAAAAAAGATAATGATGATGTTGTTTACATCGGATATGTGGAAGCAGGCGGTACTGCTTATCCGCTCACGATATATGATGGCGATATATATGTTTGCGGCAATCATTTTACAAGCTCCTATGATATAGACGGCAATGCGCTGGATTTAGAGGATGAGAATTACGTTGAATATGACACCGCTGGTAATGCCACATATTATGAGATTGATGACGGTGAGAAAAAAGTCCTTGTTGATGATTCAGAAATGATGGAAATGTATGAAGAATTTAGTCAGGGACAGGTTATCAAGTTTACAGTAGTTGAGTGATTGTTTACATATGATTTAGAAGAGAACGGCCTGTATTCCGGCTGTTCTTTTTATCTTATAAGAAATTCCGTTGGATTTCTTATGTAACCTTATAAGTGAAATTATTAACTTTTGTTGTTTTACAATTATCGTTGTGCTAGGATTTATATGTTGTATGTTGAAATAAAAATTATGATTATATTTTAGATATTTGACAGGATATGTGCGAGACAGAATTTGATTATTTAAATGAAATAGAAGGAATTTCAGTGTCTGATGGGTTAAACTTTTGTGGAACTCAGAAGGCATTTTTGAAGTTTTTGAATACTTTTTACGGTAATATTGATACAAAATCAGATGAAATAGAAGATGCATATAATAAAGGAGATCTTGGCTTTTATACGACAAAAGTACATGCATTAAAAAGTACAGCCAGGATAATTGGGGCATTTGAACTTTCGGAGCTTGCTCTTATGCTTGAGGAAGCAGGGAGATCCGGAGATGAAAAATGTATTGATGATAATACCTGCAAATTATTGGAGCTTTTTAGAAGTTATAAGGATAAATTAGCTATTCTTGATAATATAAGGCAAAATGATAACGAGAGTAAACAGGAAATATCTCCTGAAAAACTTGAAGAAGCATATAGTGCTTTGCGTGAAGTTATTCCTGTGATGGACTATGACTCAGTTGAAATGATTTTGGATGAGCTAAAAAAATACAGGCTTTCAGCTGAGGACTTTAATAAAATTTCTCAGCTTGATAAGCTACTTAGAAATTTCAAATGGGACGAAATGAAAGATATTATTTAAATACATAGTATTTCCTAGTGCTACTGTCATCAAATACTTGAATTATTTGATGACAGTAGCACTTGCTTTAACGGGATGGCCTGAATATTTCCGGGTGGGCATGGCTTTAAGCGCAAGATTTCTGAATGCATATTTATCTTAGCATTCAGGAAGTCGTGAAATCTTTTTGGCTCAATTAATCAAATCATATCTGTCTGTATAAACTGCCGAAATACCGTCACTAAGGTATTTCTCTATTTCTGTATCTTTGTTTACGGTATGCACAAAGAGCGGAGTATCGGTTTCTTTTATTATTTCCATAAATTCCCTGCTATCTGCAAGTTCTGTATGAAATGTAAATCCAATAAGAGGCTTTTTTGAAGCTTTAAGGAGCGCTGATTTTGTTCGTTCTGAGTCCTCAGTTTCATAAAGCGTATAAATTATGTAGGGGAACCCCACTTTATTAATATCGTCATACTCATTTGCATGATATATCTGAACAACAAATCTGTTTATAAGATTGGGATATTTTGATGCTATCATTTTATAGGTCTCAATATCTGTTTCTTTTGTATCTGTGACAACTATCATATCTTCATGCTGCGTCATGAATGCAGCAACATCATCAAAGGTCATGACAGTGAACTTATCCTGTACCTTGCATTTTAAGAAATCAGAAAAGGAAGGAGCTTCTCCGGGAGTCATCTGTTTTCCATCAAGATAAAGATCACCCCATGCGTGACCGCATACAAGGACATTGTCGTTAGTGTAATGGAAATCTATTTCAATAATGCGATTACCTTTATTATAACTGTTTTCCAATGCCTCTTTTGAATTCGTATAATCGTACTGAATCCCGTCGGAATCTGAGATCATACCGCAGGCATGGATTATGTATTTATTTTGTGCAAAAAGTTCACGCATGGCAATAACATCTGCAGATGGCTCTTTCCGGGAGCAACCGGTAAGCACTGTTACTGATAATACTAAAATACAAAAAAATGAAAAACATAAACGGATAAATGTAGATTTTTTTACTATTTTAAATTGGCATTTTCTGTAGCCTTTGTCAGTTAATATGTCTGCTTTATTGGTCTTTGAATATTTCATGTAATTCCGGTCCTCAAAATTTTGCTATTTAAACTTCTTATATGCTAAAATAATTTGGTTTGAAACAAAAATATTATATCATTTATGGAGTTTTCGTGAAAAAGAGAAATATATTAAAAAATATCATAGCTACTATAATAATTGCAGTTCCGTTTTTGCTGTTCTTTACTTCCTGGTGGTTTTTCCATACCTGGAATACGATGACGGTTAATGAGCTTGTTTTTAATGTGAAAATGTCATTATCAGGTGCATCTCACGCCATGATAAAGCTGTTTGTCATGAAGGCATTTTTACCTGCCTGCATAGCGGCACTGCTGGTCTTTCTTTTCCTGACAGTTTTTAAGAAGGAAGCTTTTAAAGGAAAGAGAAATCTCATAGCAGCTATGTCGGGAATACTGGCATTAGTCGCAGCAATTGGCTATACATGGATACAGCTTGATATGACAACTTATATCAATCAGCAGATACATGCATCTACCTTTATCAAGGATAATTATGTGGATCCTAATACTGTAGATATACAGTTTCCTACCAGGAAGAGGAATCTTGTGTATATTTATCTTGAATCCATGGAAGTTACGGATGCTGACAAGGAGCATGGGGGCGGCTTTGACAAAAACAGAATACCGGAGCTTACGGATCTTGCTCTTGAAAATGAATTTTTTGGTGATAATTCCGGTGAGTTAAATGGCGGTTTCTCAATGCCCGGTACAGACTGGACTATGGGAGCAATTTTCGCCCAGTCCACCGGACTTCCGCTTCAGATAAGTATTGATGCTAACAGTATGTCTGACCAGGAAACCTTTTTCCCTACAGTTAAAGCGCTTGGAGATATTTTAAAAGATGAGGGATATCATCAGGAGTATCTTTGCGGCTCTAATGCGACCTTTGGCGGAAGAGAACTTTTCTTTAGGACTCATGGGGATTTTGACATAATCGATTATCCCTATGCCAAGGAACAGGGATGGATTCCTAAGGATTATGGTGTCTGGTGGGGCTTTGAAGACCAGAAGCTTTTTGATTATGCAAAGGAGCGACTGCTGGAGCTCTCTAAAATCGATGAGCCTTTTAATATGACACTTCTTACCGTGGATACGCATTTTGAAGATGGCTATGTATGTAAGCTCTGTGAGAATGAATTTGATGATCAGTACTCCAATGTTTTTGCTTGTTCAAGCAGACAGGCTACAAGCTTTGTCAAGTGGATACAGCAGCAGGATTTTTACGAAAATACAACTATAGTGCTTGTCGGCGATCATCCAACTATGGATGCAGATTATTGTCTTGAGATTCCAGGTGATTACACAAGAACTGTCTATACCTGTTTTATAAACGCTGACTGCGGTGTGCATGACAGATTAAAAAGAAAATATACTACTTTCGATATGTTTCCTACTACAATAGCTGCTCTTGGAGCAACTATTGACGGTAACAGACTTGGGCTTGGAGCAAATCTGTTTTCGACTAAAGAAACACTTCTTGAAACATATGGAATGGATTATGAAAAAAGCGAGCTCGACAAGAAATCAAAATTTATGAATGAGCTTGCAGGTATCAGTGACGAGTCAATTGCAAGTCAGAATTATGCAGAACCTACTGCAGATGTGACAATAGATAAGAGTGACAAAGAGAATATTAAGATCATAGTAAACAGCATATCCAATAATATTGAACAGGTTGAAAAGATGGAACTGGAAGTTCAGCCTGAAGGGGATCAGGAGCGTAACTTTACAGTTAAAATGGATAAAAATGCTGATGGCAGTTACAGCGCAGATATTCCTGCTGATAAAATTGATGAAACTGATACTGATTTCAGAATATATATGGATGGTTCTCTTGGATCAAGAATATGCCTCTTCTCTCAGAGGGGAGATATTAATCTTAAACAGACTGACATAGGCGATTATCTTAAGGCTCTTAAGAAGTATGCAGAATCTGAGGATTATACCGTATTTATAACTACAAGAAAAAGTGCAGCTATGAGATTGACAGATGAAAACATAGCTGATCTGCATGCACTTGGTATTGAGGATGAGATCAGTAAAGGTGAAGACATTACAATAACAGCGGCAATAAACAACAATCTTAAGGATATTATTGTGTCCAAGCAGAGTGCCGATATAGAAGGAACGGTTTCTGATAATCTTTCCTATCACCTTAAAGGAAGCTGGGACAGCTTTGATGACAGAGATTTTGCTCTTGAAATCAATGGTAATAATGTAATGATGGAACGTAAGGGATTGCATTTTGCTGTTGTGAAAAATTCAAATGGCAGAGTTGTTGACTATGCTGATTTTGATCTTCTTGATAAGGAATGCCGAAGATATTGATGAAGTAAAGGAAGGTACAAAATGGCTTTCGATGGAATTACTGTAGCAAATATAGTTAGAGATTTAAAAAAAGAATTATTAGGTGGGCGAATATATAAAATAGCCCAGACAGAAAAGGACGAGCTTCTTATAACCGTAAGACGGGCAGTGGAAAATGGCGGTGGTCAGAGGAGACTTTTTATGTCCTCTGACGCATCTCTTCCGCTTGTATATATGACGGATGAGAATAAGCAAAGTCCTATGGTTGCACCAAATTTTTGCATGCTTTTAAGGAAGCATATCCAGAATGGTAAGATTATCAATGTTGAACAGCCCGGACTTGAGCGTATTATCCGAATTGAAGTTGAACATCTCGATGAGATGGGAGATTTAAGGCATAAGATACTGCTTATGGAACTGATGGGCAAATACAGTAACATAATTTTTGTGGATGAGGACAACAGGATAATAGATGCCATAAAGCATATTCCGTCTTCTGTAAGTTCAGTAAGAGAGGTGCTTCCCGGAAGAGATTATTTTGTTCCCATGACTCAGGATAAGCTTGATCCGCTAGAGGCTTCAAGGGATGATTTCTTAAGCGTTGTGCCGACAAAGGGACAGGCAGTATTCAAGGCACTTTATGGAAGCTTTACCGGATTATCGCCGATTATTTCTCAGGAAATATGTTACAGGGCTGATATTGATGCAGATAAGTCCGCAATTGCTCTTGATGCTGACGAGTTGAACAGACTTTGGAATGCTTTTGGTGGAATGGTGAATAGTATTAAAGCAGGGGATTTTTCTCCCGAACTTGTTTATGTCAATGACAAGCCCAAGGAATATGCTTCACTTCCTCTCACCATGTATCATGGCAGTGAGACTGCGTCATACAGGGAGTATGAGGAGATATCAGCACTTCTTCTGGATTTTTATTCTGAAAAGAATACGATAACCAGAATAAGACAGAAATCCTCAGATCTGAGAAAACTTGTTGCCACAGCTCTTGAAAGAAATATCAGAACACTTGACCTTCAGACAAATCAGCTAAAAGACACTGAGAAAAAGGATAAGTATCGCATTTACGGAGAGCTTCTGACTGTCTATGGATATAGTGCAGAGGCAGATGCAAAATCAATTACGGTCAATGATTATAATACAGGTAAAGATGTTACAATTCCACTTGATAACACCCATACAATTGCGCAGAATGCCAAGAAATATTTTGACAGATATACTAAGCTGAAAAGAACGGCTGAGGCATTGAATTCACAAATGCAGGAGGTATCACAGACTGTCTCTCATCTTGAGTCAATTGCCGCTTCCCTTGACATAGCAAGGCAGGAAGAGGACCTTACGGATATCAGACGGGAGCTTGTTGAAGGCGGTTACATAAAAGGCAGTGCAGCTGACAGGATAAACGGAAAAGGAAAGGGACAAAAGAGTAACAGAAATCAAAAAACAAAGAGTAAACCTTTTCATTATATAAGTAGTGATGGTTTTCATATTTATGTGGGGAAGAATAACTATCAGAACGACGAGCTTACCTTCAAAATGGCTAACGGCGGAGACTGGTGGTTCCATGCAAAAGGAATTCCCGGTTCACATGTGGTCCTCATAACAGAAGGGAAAGAGGTTCCGGACAGAACCTTTGAAGAAGCCGCATCTCTGGCCGCATATTACTCTAAAGGCAAGGATCAGGACAAGGTTGAGATTGATTATCTAAAGAGAAAAGATGTCAAAAAGCCCGGAGGTGCAAAGCCCGGCTTTGTGGTCTATTACACGAATTATTCAATGGTGATAAGCACGGATATATCAGGTCTTAAGGAAGTTGAATAATTAAAATACTATTAAAATAGTGCTAAAATGCTTTGATAATCGAAATTCTGATACAGGATTTGTTTTTTTGTGTTAGAATAATTAATTAGGAAACTGAGAAAACAAAATGCTGCATTTGCAGCTAGAATGTGAGGAAGTATGGTCTGCAGTATGACGGGTTATGGCAGATGCGAAACTGCCGATGAGAAACATAAGTTTACGGTTGAAATGAAATCCGTTAATAACCGTTATCTTGATATAAATATCAAGATGCCTAAAAAGTTCAATGCGTTAGAGTCAAAGATAAGAAATGAACTTAAGAACTTTGTAAAAAGAGGAAAGGTTGATGTTTTTATTACCTATGAAGACTTTTCCGAAACTGATACCAGAGTGAGGTATAATAAGGAGATTGCCGCTGAGTATCTGGAATATTTAAAGCAGATGTCTGCAGATTTCGGAATCGATAATGATATCCGTGTTTCTTCACTTTCAAAATATCCTGATGTTTTCAGCATGGAAGATGCTGAAATCGATGAGGAGGAGTTGTGGGGATCTCTTAAGAAGGCTATCGATGGAGCAGGCGAGGAGTTTTCAGCTGCAAGACAAAAAGAAGGCGAGTTCCTTCACAGGGATCTTGATGATAAACTTGCTGGTATGCTTGAAAGTGTGGAGTTTATTACAGAGCGTTCACCTGTAATTATAGATGAATACAGAAATAAACTAAGGGATAAGGTGAAGGAGCTTCTTGAAGATAAGGCTGTTGATGAAAACAGACTTATCATGGAGGTCACGCTTTATGCCGATAAGGTAAGTGTTGACGAAGAGCTTGTAAGGCTTAGGAGTCACATAACAGCTATGAGGGATATCCTGAATAAGGGTGATGATAAGGAAGGAATTGGCAGAAAGCTTGACTTCCTTGCACAGGAGATGAACAGAGAATCTAATACTATCTTGTCAAAGTCCACAGACCTTGAAATATCCGATAAGGGTATAAGTCTTAAAACTGACGTTGAAAAGGTTCGTGAACAAATTCAGAATATAGAATAAAGATAGGATGATGTTTTATGAACAAAAAAGGAATTATTGTTGTTGTTTCAGGTTTTTCCGGAGCCGGTAAAGGTACACTGATGAAGGAGCTTTTAAGAACATATGATAATTATGCTCTTTCAATATCAGCTACAACAAGAAATCCAAGGCCGGGTGAAGAAAATGGAAGAGAATATTTCTTTATAAGTAAAGAAGAATTTGAAAAGCTTATAGAGGAAGATGGCCTTATTGAGCATGCAAATTATGTGGGCAATTACTATGGAACGCCTAAAAAATTTGTACAGGAAAAGCTTGATAGTGGTAAGGATGTAATCCTTGAGATAGAAATCCAGGGTGCTCTTCAGATAAAAAAGAAATTCCCCCAGGCACTATTATTGTTTGTGATGCCTCCATCTGTTGAAGAACTTGAAAAAAGACTTCGCGGAAGAGGAACAGAAACTGAAGATGTCATACACGGAAGACTTCTTCGTGCAAAAGAAGAGGGACAGGGTATTGACGAGTATGATAATATAGTAATCAATGACAATCTTGATGCATGTGTTAAAGAGATGCATGAGATAATTCAAGCTGCACATTATACACCTGACAGGAATAAAGAATTCATTGAGGATATTAAGAAGCAGCTGTCAGAGCTTAAATAATTTTTTTATATAATGGAGGACTAACATGATACATCCGTCATATGTTGATCTTATGAAGGTAGTTAATAAGGACGTAGAGGAAGGAAATGAGCCTATTATAAGCTCAAGATATTCCATCGTTATGGCAACAGCAAAGAGAGCAAGACAGCTTATTGCCGGTGATGAGCCTATGGTAAGAGTAAAGGATAAGGAGAAATTCTTATCAATAGCAGTAGATGAGCTTAATGAAGATAAGCTTAGAATTCTTTCTGACGAGGAAAAGCAGGCTCTTATTGAAACAAACGAAGAAAAGTCTTCTGAAGAATAATTAATTGGGAATAATTTATGAAGATTTTATTTGTATCTCTCGGCTGTGACAAAAACCGCGTTGACTCAGAGGTTATGCTTGGCATGCTGTCACAGCGGGGGCATGAATTTACAGACGATGAAGAAATAGCAGAAGCAGCTGTGGTTAACACATGCTGCTTTATTGGTGATGCTAAAGAAGAGAGTATAAACACAATTATAGAACTTGGCAAGTACAGAAAGAGCGGCAAGTATAAAGCCCTTATTGTAACCGGTTGTCTTGCTGAAAGGTACAGGGAAGAGGTATTAAAAGAAATCCCTGAAGTTGACAGAATATTGGGAACAGCATCTGTTGAGCATATTGTGGAAGCACTTGATTCTGTTCTTGGTGAAACATCTGAAATAGTTAATTCAGATGTCAGCAGTATTAAAAGAATATATATTGACAGCCTAGATAAGAAACCGGTTGGTAACAGGGCTCGTATACAGACAACCGGCGGACAGTTTAATTATCTGAAGATTGCTGAAGGTTGTAATAAAAATTGTACATATTGTGTTATTCCAAAGGTAAGAGGAAAATATCGAAGTGTACCTATGGAGGAGCTTGTAGCTGAGGCTAAGGAGCTTGCGGCAAAGGGAGTAACAGAACTTATTCTTGTTGCGCAGGAGACAACTCTTTATGGAACAGATCTTTATGGGGAAAAGAAGCTTCCGGAGCTCTTACATAAACTTGCTGAAATTGAGGATATCAAATGGATAAGAATAATGTATTGTTATCCGGAAGAAATAACCGACGAGCTGATTGATGCAATCAAGAATGAGCCGAAGGTTTGCAATTACCTTGATATTCCTATTCAAAGCGGATCCAATCACATCTTAAAACAGATGGGACGCCGCACTAACAGAGCAGAAATAACCGAGAGAGTTAAAAATATCAGGGCAAAGATACCTGATATTTGTATCAGAACCACATTGATTGCAGGCTTCCCTGGGGAAACTGAGGAAGATCATCAGGAGACCATGTCTTTTGTTAAAGAGATGCGTTTTGACAGACTTGGTTGCTTTACTTACTCACAGGAAGAAAATACAGTCGCTGGTGAGATGACTGATCAGATTCCTGAAGAAGTAAAAGAAAAGCGAAGAGATGAGATCATGTCACTTCAGCAGACTATTGCTTTTGATGCAGCAAGAGGCAGAATTGGTCAGGTTGTCAGCGCTGTAATAGAAGGCAGAATAACTGATGACGACGATGATGAATATGACGGAAGCACGTACGTAGCCAGAACTTATATGGATGCACCGGATGTGGATGGATATTTATTTATAATGAATGTCCCTTATGATTTGATGAGCGGACAATTCGTTGACGTACTTATCACCGGTTCTAATGATTATGACCTGATTGGGGAGTTAATGGAGGGGAATGAAGATGAAAATGAATTTACCGAATAAGCTTACTGTATTTAGAGTTATTTTGATTCCGTTCTTTGTTGTATTTTTACTGGCGAATATTTTTGGAGAAGCTGATAAGTGGATTGCTGTAGGCATATTTATCGTAGCATCCCTCACAGATCTGGCCGACGGTAAAATTGCCAGAAAATATAACCTTGTAACTGATTTTGGTAAATTTATGGATCCTCTTGCTGATAAACTTCTTGTTTGCAGTGCGATGATTTGTCTTATAGAACTTGGCAGAATTCCATCCTGGATAGTTGTGATCATTATTGCAAGAGAGTTTATCATCAGCGGATTCAGACTGATTGCTGTTGAGAATGGACGAGTTATAGCTGCCAGCTATTGGGGCAAATTCAAGACAACATTTCAGATGATAATGGTTATACTTATGATTGTTAACATACCTCAGCTTCAGCTTGTTACCAATATCATAATGTATATAGCACTTGCACTAACCATAATTTCTCTTTGCGATTATATTATCAAGAATAAAGATGTTATGAGTGGTGATATGTAATGTATCATCGTATTTTCAACCAGATTATATTTGGGAGATGATTCGTTAAAAGTTTTATCAAAAAATTGTTGTATAATATTGAAAACAATGATATAGTTTTCAATTGTGTAATTTAAATGTTTTATTTGGGGACGACATTTGATGTGCGTCCTCATTTTTTTTGAGCAGAACGCCGGGCAAAGTTTCTTCGAGCCTGGGATTAACCATTGGGAGCCAAGTGGCATAGTATTAAGCCTGATGGAGCTAAATATTCTGCTCCATGAAACTTATCAGATAAAATGAAGAATCTGATATCAAGAAAGAGGTAATATGGCAAACATACTAGAAGAAATTAAGAAAAACATCGAAGGAATCTCAGAAGCTGTTTCCGGAAATAAAGACAAAGAAACTAAGAAGAATCATAAAGACAAAGAAAATGAAAAGTCTGCATCAAAAGAAGAAGTAAGAGTTCGTTATGATGAGGCTGAAGGAATTGATGAGAAGATTCTCAGGGCCATCACAGAGATGGGGTTTGAGTATATGTCTCCTATCCAGAAGGCTGCTATTCCCGTTATGATGAAGGGTGTTGATATTATCGGACAGGCTCAGACAGGAACAGGAAAAACGGCTGCTTTTGGAATTCCGCTTCTTCAGAAGGTTGATCCCTCCAACAAGCATCTTCAGGCAGTTGTTTTGTGCCCTACAAGAGAGCTTGCCATGCAGGCTGCTGATGATTTAAGAAGCTTTGGAAAATATATGCACGGAATAAAAGTGCTTCCTGTATATGGTGGTCAGGATATATCAAGACAGATACGAGCACTTTCATCAGGCGTTCAGATTGTTGTCGGAACTCCCGGAAGAGTTATGGACCATATGAGACGTCATACTATGAAGATGAGTGATGTCAGAGTGCTGGTTCTCGACGAAGCAGATGAAATGCTGGATATGGGATTCAGAGATGATATTGAGACTATCCTTGAAGGCATGCCTAAGGAGAGACAGACTGCATTGTTTTCTGCTACAATGCCTGAGCCTATTTTACAGATTACAAGAAAATATCAGCAGGATGCAGAATATATAAAGATGACTCCCAAGGAAATCACTGTAAAAGCAATAGAACAGTATTACTATGTGATTCCATCAAACTTTAAAGAAGAGGTCCTTACAAGACTCATTGAGTATCATCAGCCAAAGAGAAGTCTTATTTTCTGTAATACAAAAAGAAAAGTTGATGAACTCACTTCTAATTTGAAGAGCAAGGGATACAAAGCAGAGGGTCTTCACGGTGATTTGTCCCAGTATCAGCGTGATACTGTTATGAACCTCTTCCGCTTTGGACAGGCTGACTTTTTGATAGCTACAGACGTTGCTGCAAGAGGAATAGATGTAAGTGGTGTTACTGCTGTATTTAACTATGATATTCCTGAGGATATAGAATACTATGTACATAGAATAGGACGTACAGGAAGAGCAGGAAAAAGCGGTCAGTCATTCTCACTTGTTTCTCCCAGAGAAATGTATAAACTCAGAGACATTGAGAGAATCTGTCATACAAAAATCGAAGAGGGCGAAGTTCCTTCTGCCAAGGAAATAACAAGAGCAAAGGCAAGAAAGCTTTTCTCAGAGGTAATCGATCTTATTGAGTCAGGTGAAATAACTGATTACATAGAGTTCCTCAATGATAAGGTTGCTGAGGATGAGTATTCAATTGAACAGCTTGCTGCAGGCCTTATGAGACTTAATATGGGTAAAGCTCCTGAAGAACTTGATATTAAACCCAGAAAGCGTGATCTATACAGGGGCGAGCGAAGCCGTGAAAGAAGATATGGAAGAGACGGCAGAGGAAGATCTGACGCACACGGATCACATGATTCCAAAGGAAGAAGAGACGGTAAGGGATCAGGTTATGGTCGTGGCCGCGATGGCAAGTTCGGTAAGGACAGCAGGAATATGCGCGATTCAGCAGGAATGCATAAGAAGGCATCCGCGGATAAATTCAGAAGAAATGCAAGACCAAGAACTGAGAAACTCGGTGTGAGAAAAGATAAATAAATAGTATATAATAGAAGGAATCGTTACTGTTCAGACAGCTCTGCGCACTTGCTGCGCTGAGCGTGAGAATGTTCTACGTCTTGAATATAGGATTTGCCCCTTTGCCGAAGGCAACTGGAATGGGCAAATCCAGTTGCTGTGAGCACCGTAAGGTGTGAACAGTAACAAGGAATCACATGCTATGAATTCTTGAGCTTCAAGAACCATAATAAATGTGATTTCTTTTATATAGGGGAGAGGGATAAATGATGGATTATAAATTGATTGAAAGTGTATTCTGTGATGCACAGGAGAAAATTAAAGATTCCGATATGAAGTTATGTACCATCGTTAAAATGTATGAGCATGAGCTTTTGAAGGAATATGGGGCGGTAATATTTGATGAGAATTATTTTCGTAAATTGGTCGAAAACACCAGCCCTGTCATAGAAAAACAGTATGAAGAACAAAATGAAGATGGCAGTATTGATGGAGATATTTATAAAACTTCCATATTTATTGCGATGATGTGTGTAACATCACGGGTATATGATGATCTTGATGCGATTTTTGCTAGAGATTGTATGCACGCTGGATTGGATGCTGCCCATTATCTTCTTGTAAATAAGCCTGATCTGAATCAGCTTGACACAAATGAGAAGCTTGCCATGTTATGGGCTTTTTCAGAGCTGTCAAAGACAGATAAAGAAATAAAAAATGCTTATGACCACTCAATGATGGCCGGAATGCCTCAGAAAATGAGCAGACAGAAGCGCTATAAGGTTATTGTCAATGACCTGATTCATAAAGCCAGGGAGCTGAGTTCTGATAATGGTACTGCTTACGATGTTTACGGATCCGGACTGGAAATTCTGGTGTTTTCCTGCATGACGATTCTTATGGATGAAGGTAATGCTTTTTTTGATGAAGCTAAGGATGTGGCAGAAAAACTGATTTTTGAACTGGCAGATGAGGCTTTGGAGAAAAGCTATGATGAATTAATTTACAGTCAGAAAATTCTGCTGCTGATTGCATCAATAATAGCAAATTACATTCTTGATAAGGATAAGGCTCTTTCAGATGGAGAGGATTCCCAGCTGATAAAGGTTATAGAATATAAAATTATCAATAAAAAGAAAAATCAGCTTAGTGATGATGAAAAAGAAGTATTTAATAAAAGAATAATTAAATATATTAAAAAAATAGATAATCAGCATATAACAGAGTAGCTGAACTTGAAAAGCAAACAATTTATGGGTATACTACTCTGTGGACAATGATAAATAATGCAGGTATATGGCGAATTGGCGATGCCGGGGCTTAAGATATCTGCATGGCATAAATAATTTTTATATATGGAGGCATAAATATGCAGGGTTCTAAACCAACAGTTTTACTTATCATGGACGGATTCGGTCTTAATGAGAATCCCAAGGGAAATGCTATTGCAATGGCAAATACACCTGTTCTTGACGGACTTATGAAGGATTATCCTTTTGTAAAAGGAAATGCAAGCGGACTTGCAGTAGGACTTCCTGATGGTCAGATGGGTAACTCAGAGGTAGGACATATGAACATGGGTGCCGGACGCATCGTGTATCAGGAGCTTACAAGAATTACAAAATCAATAGAGGACGGCGACTTCTTCACAAATGAAGGACTTATGGCAGCAATTAACAACTGCAAGAAGAATGATTCAGCTCTTCATATGTACGGTCTTGTAAGTGATGGTGGTGTACATAGCCATATTACTCATATTTATGGACTTCTTGAGCTTGCTAAGAGAAACGGTCTTAATAAGGTATATGTTCACTGCTTCCTTGACGGACGTGATACTCCTCCGGAATCAGGTATCGATTTCGTACAGCAGCTTGAGGACAAGATGAAGGAACTCGGAATCGGTGAAGTAGCTACTATTTCCGGAAGATATTATGCTATGGACAGAGATAATAACTACGACCGAGTTAAGATTGCTTACGATGCTATGACCAAGGGCGAGGGTAATAAAGCAGACAGCGCTCATGAGTGCATGGTTCAGACATATAAGGATGGCAAGACAGATGAATTCGTAATTCCTACAGTTATCATGAAGGATGGCGCACCTGTTGCTACAATTAAGGATAATGATTCCATTATTTTCTTTAACTTCCGTCCTGACAGAGCAAGAGAAATCACACATTGCTTCTGCGATAATGAATTTGATAAATTTGACAGAGGCGATAGGATCAAGACAACTTATGTCTGCTTCACAGATTATGATCCGCTTATTCCTAACAAGGAAATCGCTTTTAAGAAGGTACTTCTTAACAACACATTCGGTGAGTGGCTTGCAAACAAGGGCATGAAGCAGGCTCGTATTGCTGAGACTGAGAAATATGCTCACGTTACTTTCTTCTTCAATGGTGGTGTTGAAGAGCCCAATGAAGGTGAGGACAGAATCCTTGTAAATTCACCTAAGGATGTACCTACTTATGATCTTAAGCCTCAGATGAGTGCGCCTGAAGTTTGTGACAGAGTTCTTGAAGCTATTAACTCTGATAAATATGATGTTGTAGTTACAAACTTTGCTAATCCTGATATGGTAGGTCATACAGGAGTTATCGAGGCTGCTGTTAAGGCAGTTGAGACAGTTGATACATGTGTTGGTAAGATTGTTGAAGCTGTTAAAGCTAAGAACGGTACATTATTCATCTGTGCTGATCACGGTAATGCAGACATGATGATCGATTATGAGACAGGTGAGCCTTTTACAGCTCATACAACAAATCCTGTTCCGTTCATCCTTGTAAATTATGATCCTGCATATACACTTCGTGAGAACGGATGTCTTGCAGATATCATTCCTACACTTATTGAGTGCATGGGATATGAGCAGCCTGCTGAGATGACAGGAAAATCACTTCTTATTAAGAAGTAATCATACGGTTACTGTTCAGACAGCTCTGCGCACTTGCTGCGCTGAGCGTGAGAATGTTCTACGTCTTGAATATAGGATTTGACCCTTTGCCGAAGGCAACTGGAATGGGCAAATCCAGTTGCTGTGAGCACCGTAAGGTGTGAACAGTAACATCATACGAGATTAGCTTAGCTGTATTCAGAGCAATACTTATTGATTTTATAGATAAAGTATGTTATCTTAAATAAGTATTTCTGTATAATTTTAGGAGGGTGTTTTTGTGGCAGCTTTGAAAATTGTTTTGGCAATTATTTTTGTTATCGATTGTGTTGCACTTGTTACACTTGTACTTGCTCAGGAGGGTAAGACACAGGGACTTGGTGCTATTCAGGGATTTGCAGAGACTACTTACTGGGGGAAGATTAAAGGTCGTTCCAGAGAGGGAGTTCTTAAAAAGATTACAATCGTATTGTCAGTACTGTTTATCGTTTTGAGCGTTGTACTGAATATGACTGTATTTTAATTGTAAATTGCAGCTTGAAGGGCACTCTTAATGAGTGCCCTTTTATTATCTTATTTCACCATTATAAATACTCTGGAGATTGAAGGGACCTTATATATGAGTAAGAAAAAAATAATGAAGAAAAAACAGAATATAACAGGAACCTTTATTTCTAACCAAAGAGGCTTTGGATTTGTAGAGGTTGAAGGAAGAGAAGAGGATATTTTTATTCCCGAAGAATATACAGGCGGAGCTTTTCAAGGAGATACCGTTGAAGTAATGATTACTTCTGATAAAGATCAGAACGGTGGAATGCGCGATGAAGGCAGAGTAGTCAATATTTTGGTGAGAGCTGTTGACAGAATAGTAGGCACTTATCAGGATGGTAATACCTTCGGATTTGTTATACCTGATAATCTAAAGTTCACCCAGGATATTTTTGTGCTAAAGGAACACTCTAAGGGTGCGGTATCCGGTGATAAGGTTGTAGTATCTATTACCTATTATGGAGATCCGAATAAAAGCAGAAAACCGGAAGGGAAAGTTACTGACATCATTGGTAACATAAATGATCCCGGGGTTGATATCCTGTCTATAGTTGAAGGCTTTGATCTTCCTAACGCATTTCCTGAGAAGGTTATGAATCAGGCTGAAAAATGCAAAGATCATCTGATAGAAGGGGATTATCAGGGAAGGCTTGATCTTAGAAACGTGGATATGGTTACGATAGATGGTGAGGATGCGAAGGATCTTGATGATGCGGTATCACTGACTGTAGAGAATGGTATTTATCATCTTGGAGTGCATATAGCTGATGTAACCAATTATGTACAGGAAGGTTCTGCGCTTGACAGAGAAGCGTTAAAAAGGGGTACAAGCGTGTATCTTGTCGACAGAGTTATTCCTATGCTCCCTCATAAATTGAGTAATGGAATCTGCTCTCTTAATCACGGAGAGGACAGACTTGCCCTTAGCTGCATGATGGATATTGATTCTAATGGTAGCGTTATCTCTCATAAGATAGCTGAGACAGTTATTAATGTTAATGAGAGAATGAGCTATACTTCAGTTGCTGCTATTTTGGAAGATGAAGATGAAGCAGAAATTGAAAAATACCATGAACTTGTTCCCATGTTCAGGAATATGGCAAGACTTTCAGAGATTTTAATAAAAAAGAGACAAAGTCGGGGAGCGATAGATTTTGATTTCCCTGAGGCAAAGATAATTCTTGATAGAGAGGGGAATCCCTTAGATATTCAGTTGCGACAGGCTAATACGGCAACAAAGATGATTGAGAGCTTTATGCTTGCTGCAAACGAAACAGTTGCGGAGCATTTCTATTGGATGGAATCTCCTTTTGTTTATAGAGTACATGAACAGCCTGATTTGGAGAAAATTGCAAATCTCAATGCGTTCATATCAAGACTTGGACTGCATTTGAATATTCGCGACGATGAGGTAAGACCTTCTGAAATACAGGGCCTTCTTGATAAAATAGAAGGAACGGATGAAGAGGCTGTAATTAGTAGAATCGCTTTGCGTAGTATGATGCAGGCTAAGTATAGTACAGAATGTCTGGGACATTATGGACTTGCATGCAAATATTATTGCCATTTCACTTCACCCATAAGGCGTTATCCTGACCTTCAGATACATAGAATTATTAAAGATTATCTGCGTGGAAGGATGGATGATGACAAGATAAAGCATTATAATGAAATCCTTGAAGAAGTTGCAAAGCACTCATCTGATACGGAGAGGCGCGCAGAAGAGGCTGAGAGGGAAACCGATAAATTGAAGAAGGCACAATATATGGAATCTCATATCGGTGAGGTTTTTGAAGGCGTGGTTTCCGGAGTTACCGGATGGGGAATGTTTGTCGAGCTTCCAAATACATGTGAGGGCTTGGTTCCCGCTTCTACTATTGAAGATGACTTTTATGTTTTTGACGAGGATAATTACAGGCTTGTTGGTGAGCGCACCGGTAAAATGTACTGTCTTGGACAGACAGTGAAGGTTAAGGTTCATGATACTGACAGACTTAGTAAGACCATTGATTTTCGTGTGGTTACAGATGATTCTCGAAGTGGAGATTATGATGATCTCTATGAAGAGGATTATTATGAAGAAGAGTATTATGAAGAGGATGAAAACGGACATCTTAAGCTTGTTTCGGGCAAAAAGGATGGTAAACATAAATCAGATAAGCATCTGAGAAAGTCTGAAAAGAGCAAGAAAACTTCCAGAACGGAAAAGAAGACCCCGGCTAAGCTAAGAGCTGCTAAAATTTCAAAGTTATCTCTTGATAGTTCCTTTGAGGAGGCACCTTATAAGGCTAAGAAAAAGGGCGCCGGTGATATTAAAACGCAGTCTGGAAATAAGTACGATGATTTAGGTAGGATAAGCAAGAAAAAAGAAAAAGAAATACTTAAAGAAATTGCTGAACTGAAGAAGAAAAGCAAATTAAAAGGAAAAAAATCAGAGAAAAAGGCAGAAAGTAAAGACAGTGTGAGCAGTAGAAAGGTCTATAAGGTTCACAAATATAAAAAATCAGCTACATCAAAAGCTGCCAGAAGTTCTCAGAAAAAAGGAAGAAAAAAATAAATTACTAAACCTGTGGTTTATTGTTTTTTATCCAAAACAAGATATCATATTACTAGAATAGAGGTGAGTTCATCATGGCTGATGACAAGATTAAACTGATAGCAAATAATAAAAAAGCTTTCCATGACTATTTTATTGAAGAAAAATATGAGGCAGGAATCAGTCTTGCTGGAACTGAGGTAAAGTCTCTCAGGCAGGGAAAATGCAGTATTAAGGAAGCCTGGGTAAGTATTGATAAGGGTGAAGCATTTATCTGTGGCATGAATATAAGCCCTTATGAAAAGGGAAATATTTTTAATAAAGATCCGCTTCGTGTGAGAAAACTTCTTTTGCATAAACTTGAAATAAGAAAGCTGGATCAGGCGTCTCAGGCACAGGGATATACTCTTGTTCCGCTTGAGGTATATTTTAAGCATGGTAGGGTTAAAGTTCAGATTGGTCTTGCAAAGGGTAAAAAGCTCTATGACAAGAGAGAATCAACTGCTAAGAGAGATCAGCAGAGAGAAGCTATGAGAGATTATAAGGTAAGCCTTAGATAATCGTCAAAAATGTTATATAGCCGGTTGATTTTATTTGAAATTGCCGATATACTTATTAGGCATTCGTGGTTTGTTATTCAAATGCTGAATGCCTGAAAATTTAATAAGGGTTAGTAAAGGTTTCGACAGGGATTCTGAAGCTGGAGAAGCTGTCCGCAGGATGGTGCGTTAAACCTCAAACTTAAATATAAACGCTGAAGATAATTTAGCACTCGCTGCCTAAGTGCGGCGCGTAGACCTAAGTGCACCTGCACATTTAGCAATCTACGTCAACTTTGCAGGAAACGACGTGATGATTGCTCCGTAATCATGGGCGTATCAGGGGCTACTTCTTATATTAGGGCGCGGGCTTCCGGTTATAAGAGGGAATTGGCTTTGCCACAATAGCCAGCTATGACAGTAGAAGGACAGGGGATGGGTTTTTGGACGCGGGTTCGACTCCCGCCTAATCCACTAAAAAAGCGCCGATTGGCGCTTTTTTTATGCCGTAACTTATTCTTGCAATTATGTCTACTTGTGGTTAGAATGGTCTTTAGGCATAAAATATAAACATAATATTAGGAGGTAATATATGAAAAAAGCGGGGAATACAATTAGGGGGATAATAGCATCAATTCTTGCAGCAGCTTTCATCGTAAGCGGTGTTCCTGCAAATTCAATTAATGTTAAGGCAGCTACAAAAGTAGATGTCAGTGAGACAACACAGGTATTAAATAAAAAGGGCAATCTTGTATATAAAGAGACTGGTAATAATACAGTAACCATTACTCCAGGTTCTTTTGCAAAAAATGTTCTTTCTGTCACAATCAATGATGAAGATGCAAAGATTAAGAACATTAAGTGCAACAAGAAGCTTAAGTATAAGAGAACCTATGTAAGCTTTGATGAGCAAAATGACAGAGTCACATACAGATTTTCTTTTTATACCACAGCTGCCAGACGTTATAAATTCAAGTTTTCTGTAGATAATCAGGAATATTTTGCAATTATAAATGCAGCAACTCCTGTTGCTAAGGCTACATTTAAAGGACAGGAACTTTCAACAAAGCCCGGTTTTCTTGGTAATTCAAACTATGTGACAGAACTTGCAAAAGGCAAATTTAATGTTACAATGTCAAATAATTACGTACTGACTTCTATTCAGGTTGGTAAGTATAAGAATGTTACTACCGGAGATATCACAGAGCCTACTCTGTACTGGACAACAATCCAGAACAATAAAAAGGTTGTTTTGAGTAATGAACGTCAGGTAGTTGTACATGATAATAAGAATACCAGTGAAAACAGCATGTTTGCCACGACGATTATCAGAGTTAATTATAAGTATGTAAAGAGTAACACAACCGGTTGTGTGGACTATTACTTTAACAGAATTGTGGATACTGACAACTGAGGAATATAGGGAAAAAATATGAGCCGAAAGAAAATTAGAAAAGAGCGAATTGTTGTAAAAGTCGGAACATCGACTATAACCAACGAGAATGGCGGATTAAATATCCACCAGATTGACCTTCTTTGCAGAGCACTGGCAGGAATAGAGAATCTTGGCTATGATGTGGTGCTTGTAAGTTCTGGTGCGATCGCAGTTGGGGCAAATAAAATGAGACTTTCTCAAAAACCAAAGGATTTGAGATTGAAACAGGCTGCTGCATCAGTAGGACAATGTGAACTTATGCATCTTTACGATAAATTATTTGGTGAATACGGTAGACTTGTAGGGCAGATTCTTCTCGATAATGATGATATTGAGAATCCTATAAGAAAAGAAAACCTTACCAATACATTTGATGCACTTTTAGAAAATCATATTATTCCTATTGTTAATGAAAATGACTCAGTAAGCCATGTTGAGATTGAATCAGATCAGAAGCTCTTTTCTGATAATGATATGCTTTCGGCTATAGTAGCTGTATTTTGCGGAGCATGTAAACTTATTATCCTGTCGGATATAGATGGCTTTTATGATAAGAATCCTTCTAAATATCCTGATGCGAAGCTTATCAGCAGAGTTGAGAATATTGATGATACAATATATGAGCTTGCTGAGGGAAGCGGTTCTAACAGAGGAACCGGCGGAATGGTAACAAAGCTTCAGGCAGCTGAACTTGCAACTTCAAGGGGTGTTGATGTGCTTATTACAAATGGTAATAACACAGACAATTTATATGATATTATTAATAAAAAGCATGTAGGTACTTTGTTCGTTGCAAAGGAGAACAACTGATCTTGGTTGGAATAATTAAAACAGAGCGTCTGCTTCTTCGGAAATGGAAGGAGCAAGACGCTGAAATTTTATATAGAATGGCAAGTGATCCCCTTATCGGGAAGGGTGCCGGATGGCTTCCACACAAAGATGCGAATTATTCCAAGGCTATAATAAGAACGATTCTTGTGGATGATGGAGAATTTGCCATAACATTAAGGGACAATCCTGATATTCCCATTGGAAGCATAGGGCTTAGAATCGGGGCTGATCAAAAGCGTGGGATATTCAGAGAGGATGAGGCTGAAATCGGTTATTGGATAGGCCATGATTATTGGGGGAATGGCTATGCGGTCGAAGCTTTGTCTGAACTTGTAAAATACAGCTTTGTTGACATAGGACTCAGTGCTGTATGGTGCAGTTTTTTTGACGGCAATGATAAATCACGAAAAGTTACGGAAAAATGTGGGATGATGTACCATCACAGAAATGAGAATCTTTTCAATTCAATGTTAAAAGAATATTATAATGAAACTATGGTGAGAATCTCGGCAGAAGAGTACTTTATGAATTCAAAAAGTCATAAGTAAGAAAAATTGATCAGGTTTGCAGAGACATCATCAAGTGTTTTTACTGACATAAAAGCTCCACCGGTTCATATGAATTGTACCTGGTGGAGCTTTTATGTGTTGTTTTTAGGATAACTTACTGATTATCAGTCTATTATAGGACTGTCATTAAACTTATCGTAAATCTCTGAAAGATAGGTCTTAACCATTTCAATGTTAGCCATCTTCTTAAGTTCAACATTACCCATTGCAATTGCAATCTCATCAGCAAGAAGAAGCATGTCGTAAATAGCGAGCTTGAATTCGGCTCTGGTCATGTTCTTTAAGCAGATTTCCATGAGGGGAGTACCCAACTTCATGGTTACGTTTTCGTCAGCAATACCTGTCATGAGAACCATTGTGTCGGGATCAAAGTTTACATATAAAATAAGCTTTTCTTTCTCATGCTTTTTTAATGTAAGAGGTGTCTGATGACTTGTCTCCATCCATTCATATAAATCAGCATCATCCGGGTGAAGAAGATAATTTGTAAGCTCTTCACGATGTTTCTCAACGTACTGAAGATATTTGCTGGCGTTAGGACCTGTATAGGAAAGGTCAACTTTAAGTCCGTTTTCTGTTTTTAATAAGCGACATTTGGAAGCTACTTCTTTTATCTTAAGAGTGCTTTCAGTGTTACCAATCTGTCTGAGCAGACCGGTTTCAAGTTCCTGTCTGAATTCCATATGTAAATTCCTCCAAAAAATAGAATTACGTTATCACTGAGCGTGTTAAGTATAGCACAAAGACTTTAAAAATGATATACTATTTCAAGGTATGTGCCTTTTTTGCAAGATATATACCGGGGAAAAGTTTTGAAAAAAGTTAAGGGTAAATATGGCTACAAGTAATTCAAGAAAACGCTCTACAACGGGCAGAAAGACAAACACAAGAAAAAGATCTACGGCAGCAAGAAGGAATTCCAGAGTAAGACAGAATTATGAACCACTGGATTATGCAGTTAAGAGCGAGATAGCTCTAATTGTTTTTGCAGCGCTAACGATCTTTTTATTTTTATGTAATTTTGGTATTTGCGGTATTTTTGGAAATGCGGTAAGCAGTATTTTGTTCGGCTTGTTTGGCATAATTGCATATATTATGCCGATAATCCTTTTTGCTACCGGAGCATTACTGCTGTCAAACGGACCAAGTCCTGCAGCACTTAGGAAAATATTCTCCGGATACCTGGTATTACTGGTGTTCTCAATGTTTTTTGAATTGTTCACCGGCAGGGTACAGGGGATGACCGGATACAATGCAGGTGAGATATATAACAGTGCGGCTTCAGCGCATAATGGTGGTGGATTTATAGGTGGAAGCTTTACATACCTCACCTATCATAACCTGTCTCTTGCAGGAACTCTTATTTTAATGATTGTAGCAGGATTTATAGGAATTTCACTATTCACGCAGAAGTCTATGCTTAACGGTGTAAAGCGCGGCGGAAGGCATGTGCTTGAGAGAACAAGGCAGGGAGCTTTGGATTATAGAGAGCGAATGGATCTGCGCATGAAACTCCGTGAAGAAGAACGCATGAGACTTGAGGAAGAGGAACAGCTCCTTCTTGAACAAAAAGAGGATGCTAAGATCCTCAGAATGGATAAGAAAGTCTCTGGTGTCAGCATGAATACTCTTCTTGACGCAGATGATCAGGAAGAATATGAAGAGACGGATATTTATCGGGAAAATGACACTCCGGAGCATGACGAAGAGCAGCAATTCAGAATTCATGGAATCAATCAGATCGATGAAGAGGAAGATAATAGTCAGTTCTATATTCCGGAAGAAGAAATTCATGATGACATACATGAAATAAGATTCAGACCGGGAATGACAACTGAAGCAGAACCTGACGGTCAGTTTGTAATGAAGACCGAGGTTAAACATGAAAATGAATCGTCACATCATATTATTGACATTAGTGACCGGTATATCGAAGATGATAGCGAAACTGAAGAAGTTTCTTATGATGAGAATGATCAGGATCAGGTTGATGATGAAGATGATTCAGCAGCACTTGAGGCTTTGCATGCTGTGAAGAATTACAAACCTGTCGCAAGGCTTCGGGAAGAAAAAAGTACTGACACTATGGATGATATACCTATTCATTCGGAGAATCTTGCTCCTGATTATAACGGAGAGTATGCTGTTCACAGCACAGATTATATAACAACAACCAAAAATAAAGAGGCTGAGATAAAAAGACAGGAAAAAGAGAAAGAAATTATGAAGAAGCCTGCCGCAGAATACAAATTCCCGCCTGTCAATCTTTTGAAAAAAGGTTCAAAAGGCAAGGGGGATTCAGCAAAGCATCTTAAAGAAACAGCGATGATTTTACAGGATACCCTGTCGACGTTTCATGTTAATGCAACAGTTACCGATATCAGCCAGGGACCTTCTGTTACAAGATATGAGCTTCAGCCTGAGGCCGGTGTTAAAGTAAGAAAAATTGTTGATCTTGCAGATGATATTAAGATGCATCTGGCGGCAACAGATATCAGAATTGAAGCGCCTATACCAGGTAAATCTGCGGTAGGAATAGAAGTTCCGAATAAAGAGAACACGATGGTGGCTTTAAGGGATCTTATAGAAAGTGAAGATTTCCGGAAGTCAAAATCAAATCTCTCAGTTGCAATAGGTAAGGATATTGCCGGAAAACTTGTAATTACTGATATTGCTAAAATGCCTCACCTTTTGATAGCAGGTGCGACAGGTTCAGGTAAATCAGTATGTATCAACACTATCATTATGAGTATTATTTACAAAGCTTCACCTGAGGACGTAAGGCTCATTATGATAGACCCTAAGATAGTTGAGTTATCTGTTTACAACGGAATTCCGCATCTTCTTATTCCTGTTGTCACAGATCCTAAGCAGGCTGCAGCCGCACTTAACTGGGCTGTTTCTGAGATGACTACAAGATATAAAAAGTTTGCGAATGCAAAGGTACGTGATCTGAAGGGCTATAATGCTGCATGTGCAAATGCAGATGATCCTGAAATGCAGAAAATGCCTGAAATAGTTGTTATTGTTGATGAGCTTGCGGATTTGATGATGCAGTTTAAAAATGAAGTCGAGGATTCAATAGTAAGACTTACACAGCTGGCCCGTGCCGCAGGTATTTATCTGATAATTGCAACTCAGAGACCTTCTGTTGATGTTATAACAGGACTAATTAAAGCCAACATCCCCAGCAGAATTGCTTTTGCGGTTTCAAGCGGCGTTGATTCAAGAACGATTCTTGACAGTAATGGTGCTGAGAAGCTCATTGGTAAGGGTGATATGTTATTCTTCCCGAGAGGATATAATAAACCTGCCAGAGTACAGGGATGCTTTGTTTCTGATGATGAAGTATCGGATGTTACTGATTTTGTTAAGAATCAGGGTGTTGAGACAAATTATGGAGGAAATGTCTCGGATGAGATTTCCAATATAGAGGTTTCTTCTAAATCAGCACAATCCTCCGCAGGAAATGACCCGGCGGACACCTCTTCTGATCTGGACCCGTTGTTTGCACAGGCGGGAGCAGCTATTATAGAAAAGGATAAGGCATCAATAGGCATGCTTCAGAGACTTTATAAGATTGGCTTTAACAGAGCTGCTCGAATAATGGATCAATTAAGTGATGCCGGTGTTGTGGGACCTGAAGAGGGCACAAAGCCCAGAAAAATTCTTATGAATAAAGAACAATTTGACCAGATGATAGATAATGCATCATAAGAGAGGAGATTATTATGGCATTTAAATCAGATATTGAAATAGCAAGAGAAGCAGAAATATGGCCAATAAAAAAGATTGCGCAGGATATCGGAATAGACGAGGATGATCTTGAATTATACGGAAAATATAAAGCAAAGTTATCCGAGGAGTATCTTGAGAAAATCAAAAATAATAAGCAGGGCAAACTTGTACTTGTGACTGCTATTAATCCTACTCCTGCTGGTGAAGGTAAGACTACAACAAGCGTTGGACTTGGAGATGCTCTTTCAAGACTTGGTAAGAAGACTGTAATCGCACTTCGTGAGCCTTCACTTGGACCTTGCTTTGGAATCAAAGGAGGTGCTACTGGTGGTGGATATGCGCAGGTAGTACCAATGGATGACATGAACCTCCATTTTACAGGAGACTTTCATGCCATTACATCTGCCAATAATCTTCTTGCAGCTTTACTTGATAACCATATTCAGCAGGGAAATGAACTTCAGATTGATACCAGACAGATCATCTTTAAGAGATGTGAGGATATGAACGACAGAGTTCTTAGAAACATTGTCGTTGGACTTGGTAATAAAATGGATGGCGTTGTCAGGGAAGATCATTTTGTAATTACGGTTGCTACAGAAGTTATGGCTATTCTTTGCCTTGCAAAGGATATGAATGATCTTAAGGAACGTCTCTCAAGGATTGTTGTCGCTTATAACTATGCAGGCGAACCGGTAACAGCAGGCGATCTCAAGGCTGTTGGTGCTATGGCAGCACTGCTTAAGGATGCAATGAAGCCTAATCTTGTACAGACTCTTGAGCATACTCCTGTTATTGTGCATGGTGGTCCGTTTGCCAATATTGCACATGGATGTAATTCAATAAGAGCAACCAATGCGGCTCTGCACATGTCAGAAATAACCATAACCGAGGCAGGCTTCGGCGCTGATCTGGGGGCTGAAAAATTCCTTGATATCAAGTGCAGAATGCATGGATTAAAGCCTGATGCGGTTGTTCTTGTGGCTACCATAAGAGCTCTCAAATATAATGGAGGTATCCCTAAGAGTAACCTTTCTGAAGAGAACCTTGATGCCTTGAAAAAAGGTATTGTTAACCTTGAGAAGCATATTGAGAATTTGCAGCAGTATAAGGTGCCTGTTGTTGTTACTCTTAACAGTTTCCTTACTGACACAGAAGCTGAAATATCTTATGTTAAGGAATTCTGTGAATCAAGAAATTGTGATTTCGCTATTTCTGAAGTATGGGAACATGGCGGTGCCGGTGGTGAAGCACTTGCAAAGGCAGTACTTAATACATTAGAGAATAAGAGCTCAGCTTACGAACCTATATACAGTGATGATTTATCACCTGAAGAGAAGATCGAAGCTGTAGCTAAGAAGATTTATGGAGCAGATGGTGTAATTTATGCGCCTGCTGCCAAAAAGCAACTGCAGAAAATCGTGGATATGGGATATGGAAAACTGCCTGTATGTATGGCAAAAACACAGTATTCTTTATCTGATGATCCTGCATTATTGGGCAGACCTTCAGGCTTTGAGATAAACGTAAGAGATGCTTATGTTTCTGCAGGTGCAGGCTTTATAGTTGCTCTTACGGGAAATATCATGACTATGCCGGGACTTCCGAAAAAGCCGGCTGCATTTGACATTGACGTTGATGATAAAGGCAATATTGTAGGATTATTCTGATTAAAGGATGATATAGAATGAATATTATTGATGGAAAACTGATTTCTCAGCAGGTAAAGGATGAAGTAAAAGCAAAAGCAGCAAAACTTAAAGAAAGTAAAGGCATTGAAGTATGCCTTGCAGTTATATTAGTTGGTTCTGATCCGGCTTCACAGGTATATGTAAGAAATAAGAAAAAAGCCTGTGAGTATGTTGGCTTTAAGTCCTTATCCTATGAACTTCCTGAAGAGACTACTCAGGAGGAACTTTTACAGCTTATCGATAAGCTTAACAATGATGAAACTGTTCATGGAATACTGGTACAAATGCCTGTACCTGAACATATTGATGAGAAAGCTGTAATTGATGCTATATCTCCGAGAAAGGATGTAGATGGTTTTCATCCTATGAACGTCGGTGAATTATGTATTGGCGAACCTGGATTTGTATCATGTACCCCTGCAGGAATAATACAGTTATTAAAGAGATCCAATATCGATATAAGTGGCAAGGAATGTGTTATTGTCGGAAGGAGTAATATTGTCGGTAAACCCTTGGCACTTCTTATGCTTAGGGAAAATGCAACTGTTACCATCGCACATTCTAAAACAAAGAATCTTAAAGAAGTTTGTAAAAGAGCAGATATTCTGATTGCCGCTGTTGGTAAAGCAAAAATGATCACTGAAGATTACGTAAAAGAAGGTGCTGTTGTCATTGATGTAGGAATTAACAGAAATCAGGATACAGGAAAACTATGCGGTGATGTGGATTTTGAAGGAGTTTCAGAGAAGTGTAGCTATATAACTCCAGTTCCGGGTGGCGTTGGACCGATGACCATAGCAATGCTTATGAACAACTGTCTCGAATCAGCAACAGGAGAATAGTTTTATGAAATGTCCTAATTGTGGGAAGGAAATTCCGGAAGGACATCTTTACTGTGAAGCTTGTGGAAAAGAGATTAACTTTGTCCCGGAATTTGACCCGGAAGTTGAAAACAGAATAAATGAGTCTTTGTCCGGCGTAGCCGATGCCCTTAAGAACGAAAGCATCTTCTATACAAAGAAGCTAAGTGGAATGAAGGCAAACAAAAGTGAATTAAGGCCTTATGTTATTCCTGCAATTACGGTCATTGGAATAATCATAGCTTTACTGGTTGTGGTTATATTTATGTTTGGAGGAATCAGAGAGTCAGCAAGCTTTGAGGAACAGGCTGAGAACTATTATGTTGAAGGCGACTTTGATAATGCTATTACTCTAATTGATAAGGCTATTGAGAATTCAGCAGACGAGGATCCTGAGACCAGAGCGAATCTTTTATACACAAAGTATGAGTATCAAAGGGAAGCAGGAAAGACGGATGATGCGCTTTTGACAATTCTGACTCTTACAGATGAGACTGTATTTGGTGAAGATATAGCGAGCAATGCTATCGATCAGGTAGTAGGTATTTATAAAGACAGAGAAGATTACGAGGCTATTTATGAGCTTATAAATAATTCTTCCGTTACTGAAATCAGGGAGAAGTATTCGGATTTTCTCCCCGAAGAACCTTTGATTTCTCCAAATGGCGGTGACTTTGATGAAGTTGTTTATGTGAGAATAACCGATGATTCCAAAGGGGATATTTACTATACGGTAAATGGTAATGATCCTGATGAAAACAGCATTAAATATGGTGATGAGCTTATATTGGAGGAAGAGGGCGATTATAATATCCGTGCTGTATTAATTAATAAATACGGAATAAAAAGTGGTGTTTCGAAGGCTCTGTTTCATCTTGAAAATCTTGGACCTTCAGAACCGGTTATAATGGAGGACAGCGGAGAATACTCCCAGGCGACCATGATTGTAGCCGTATGTGATCCGGATTGCAAAATTTATTACACTAATGATGGAAGTGACCCCACCGAGGCATCGACTGAGTACATTTCACCTATTTCCATGCCAATTGGTAATTCAACTTATAAATTTATAACAGTAGATTCTGAAGGCAATGTCAGTGATGTTGTTGAGAGAAATTATCATCTGACATATACAACACTTATTTCAGTTGAACAGGCCAGACAAAGCATAATATCTATTTTGTTAAAGCTTGATATTCTGCTTGATTCCACAGGAAAAGTCAGAAGTGAGGAAGGACATTTTGATTATGTCTACGGTGGTGATATTGAAATAGAAGGCTCAGGTCAATACTATAAATTCGTAGAAACACATGTTTTTCCTGATGGTCATACAAGTGAAACAGGTCTTTTGTATGCGGTTAATACACATGATGGAAAAGTAAACAGGCTTGGCTATGATTCAAGCGGAAAATATACTCTTATTACCATATCTAACCGATAATTTAACGCTTTAATATGTCAAAGCTTGAAAATAGGTTGTATATAATATATATTTAGAATAATATTCAATTAGCAAATTTAAATTCAGGAGGAGAGCAATGTTCAAAATTTTAGAGGCTAATGAGCTAGCTGCGAATATCCATCAGCTTATCGTAGAAGCTCCCCGTGTTGCCGGCACATGTTTACCTGGACAATTTCTTATTGTTCGTGCCGAAGAAGACGGAGAGCGTATACCACTTACAATCTGCGATTATGACAGAGAGAAGGGTACGGTTGAGCTGGTAGTGCAGGCGCTTGGAGCAGAATCAAGAAAAATCTGCCGTAAAAAGGCAGGAGAATTCCTTGCTGATGTTGTAGGACCTTTAGGTAATGCTTCAGACCTTTGTAATGAGGATATTGAAGAACTTAAAAAGAAAAAAATAGTATTCATAGCAGGTGGTGTAGGAACAGCTCCTGTTTATCCTCAGGCTAAATGGCTTAAGGAGCACGGCGTAGACTGTGATGTTATCATTGGAGCCAAGAATAAGGATCTCGTAATCCTTGAAGACAGATTTAAGACTGTTTGCAACCTGTATGTTACAACAGATGACGGATCTTATGGCAGAGAAGGTATGGTAACAAAGTGTCTTCAGGACCTTTATGACGAAGGTAAGAGATATGACCATTGTGTAGCTATCGGACCGATGATCATGATGAAATTTGTATGCAAACTGACTAAGGAACTTGGAATTCCAACTGTTGTCAGCATGAATACTATCATGGTTGATGGTACTGGTATGTGTGGTGCATGCCGTCTTACAGTTGGTGGAAAGGTTAAGTTCGCCTGTGTAGATGGACCTGAATTTGACGGTCATGAGGTTGATTTTGACCAGGCCATGAAACGTATGAGACTTTATCAGACCGAAGAGGGTCGTCTTGCTCTTAAAGAACAGGAGGGCGATACTCATCATGGCGGTTGTGGAAACTGTGAATAAGGCTTTTTAAAGGATGGAGATAAAAGATGGCACAAGACGTTTGGACAAGAGTTCCGGTTCGCGAGCAGGATCCTAAGGTTCGCGCTACCAATTTTGATGAGGTTTGCCTGGGATATAATGAACAGGAGGCAATTGATGAGGCAACAAGATGCCTTAATTGTCCTAATCCCCAGTGTGTAAAAGGATGTCCTGTTTCAATCAATATTCCTAAGTTTATACAGGAGCTTAAGGAAGGCAATGTAGAAAGTGCATATCAGACTATTAGTGAATCAAGTGCACTTCCCGCAGTATGCGGACGAGTATGTCCTCAGGAGAGCCAGTGTGAGGGAAAGTGTATCAGAGGTATAAAGGGTGAAGCCGTATCTATCGGTAAACTTGAAAGATTTGTTGCTGATACTGCAAGAGAAAGAGGAATTAAGCCTCAGGGTGCTAAGGAAAAGAAGGGTAAGAAGGTTGCCATTATCGGTTCAGGCCCTGCAGGTCTTACCTGTGCGGGAGATCTTGCAAGACTTGGTTATGAAGTTACAATTTTCGAGGCACTTCATGAAGCAGGTGGAGTTCTGGTTTATGGTATTCCTGAATTCCGTCTTCCCAAGGATGCAGTTGTTAAGAAGGAAATTGAAAACGTTGAATCACTCGGCGTTAAAATTGAAAAGGACGTTGTTATTGGTAAGTCCGTAACAGTTGATTCCCTCATGAAGGATGAAGGCTTTGAAGCTGTATTTATAGGTTCAGGTGCAGGTCTTCCCAGATTCATGAATATTCCCGGAGAACAGGCTCTTGGCGTATTCTCAGCAAATGAGTTTCTTACAAGAAGCAATCTGATGAAGGCATTCTCTGAGGATAGTACTACACCTATTATGAGACCTAAGAAATGTGTTGTTGTAGGTGGTGGTAACGTTGCAATGGATGCTGCTCGTACAGCTTTAAGACTTGGAGCAGAAGTTCATATTGTTTACAGAAGAAGTGAAGAAGAACTTCCTGCAAGAAAAGAAGAAGTTGAGCATGCTAAGCAGGAGGGAATCATTTTTGACCTTCTCTGCAATCCTGTTGAAATTCTTGAAAACGAAGATGGATGGGTAAAAGGCTGCAAGTGCATCAGAATGGAACTTGGCGAGCCTGATGAGAGCGGAAGAAGAAGCCCTGTTGAAATTCCCGGTTCTGAATTCGAAATTGAGTGCGATGCAGTAATTATGTCACTTGGTACAAGCCCTAATCCTCTTATTTCAAGCACAACTGAGGGACTTGAGATCAATAGAAGAAGATGTATCGTAGCTGAAGAAGAGAATGGTAAGACATCAAAAGAAGGTGTATTTGCCGGCGGTGATGCTGTTACAGGTGCAGCTACCGTAATTCTTGCCATGGGTGCAGGTAAAGCTGCAGCTAAAGGTATTGATGAATATTTAAGTAATAAGTAATTATTCTTGCCTTCTCCCTTTATGGGAGGAGGCGGCGCTTTGCGCCGGATGAGGGAGGAATATGGTATATCAAAGTAGTGCGCAAAAAGCTGAGGACAATCAGTCATCAGGCATTATGCTAGTTACTGTTGGAGCTATAGGTCTAATCGGGGATATCATCTTTCTTATAAAAAATCCACTTGACATGCCAATGTTTAATAAATATCTCAGTTGCGGAGTTATGGGAGCACTTTTTGTGCTGTTTTTCGTTATGGGGATTTTAGCAGTTAGAAGCTATAAGATCTTTAAGGATAAGGCAACTGAGGAAGGTACGGTTATTGATAAAATAGCTAAATGGAGTGAGCAGGAACTCACTTATGAAAATATTGAAGAGCATATGTATGATGACGACGAAGTATATGAGAATCTTACAGATAAAGAAGATCTATACTTCAAACGTTCAGAATATATAAAGAAAAGAATAATGAGACAATACGTAAACGTCAGCGAAGAATTAATAGATGCTTTTGTTGATGATTATTACGAGAAAATTTTTGGAGATGAAAATTGATAGCTATAGATATTCTCTGTGTTGGAAAGATTAAAGAGAAATATTGGAATGAAGCTATATTGGAATATACCAAGAGACTTTCCAGATACTGCAAATTGAATATTATAGAAGTTCAGGATGAAAAGACTCCTGATAATGCCCCGGAAGCAATAGAGAAACAGATTAAAGAAAAAGAAGGGGAAAGACTTCAAAAAAACATGGATTCCAAAGCTTTAAAGTTTGCCCTGGCAATTGATGGGAAAAAGTACTCATCTACAGGATTTGCAGATACTATTGATAGAGAAAGCGTAATGGGATACAGCAAAATGCAGTTTATTATAGGAGGTTCGCTTGGCTTGTCTGATGAAGTATTACGGACATGTGATCGGAAAATCAGTTTTTCTGATATGACATTTCCGCATCAGATGATGCGTGTAATCCTACTGGAACAGATTTATCGTGCATACAGAATAATAAACGGAGAACCATATCATAAATGAGTAATATTACTGAGAAAACGATGCATCTTGGGATTGAAGAGATGCAAAGTATATTTGGACAGCATGACAAGTATATTAGAAAAATAGAGGATAATCTTAAAGTTGAAATAATAGACAGAAGTGGTGAACTTCATATTATCGGAGCTTTGGATAACGTTAAAAAGGCTTACGATATAATAAGCGAACTGGCAGATCTTTCTGAAACAGGATCAGAGATTGAGGAACAAAGTGTTAATTATGCTATTCAGCTTTCAGAGGATCCATCTGAGGATGAAGAAGAATCCCAGGGCAATATACTTACTCAGATCGATGGGGATGTAATATGTCATACAGTTAACGGAAAGCCTATAAAGCCTAAGACATTGGGTCAGAAGAAGTATGTAGATGCCATCAGAAAGAAAATGATCGTATTTGGACTTGGTCCTGCCGGAACAGGTAAAACTTATTTGGGAATGGCAATGGCAATTACGGCTTTTCAGAAGGGAGACGTGGAGAGGATAATCCTGACAAGACCTGCAATAGAGGCAGGTGAAAAGCTTGGATTTTTACCTGGAGATCTTCAAAGTAAGGTAGATCCATATTTAAGGCCGCTATATGATGCGTTATATCAGATAATGGGCGCCGACAATTTTGTTAAAAATATGGAGAAGGGACTGATTGAAGTTGCACCTCTTGCATATATGAGAGGCCGAACTCTGGATAATGCTTTTATTATTCTGGATGAAGCACAGAATACAACCCCTGCACAGATGAAGATGTTTTTGACAAGAATTGGTTTTGGATCGAAGGTCATCATTACCGGAGACTCTTCACAGAAGGATCTTCCTGCTGATACAAAATCCGGACTTGATATTGCCCAGGCGGTTTTAAAGAAAATTGATGATATTGCTTTTTGCAATCTTACAAGCAGAGATGTAGTAAGACATCCATTGGTACAGCAGATTGTTAAGGCTTATGAAGATTTTGAGAAATCTAAAATAAATGAAGATAAGAAAAAAGCAATAAAGAGGCGGGAAAGACATTAAATCATGGACAGTAGCATAGAAATTAAAGACAATATTGCAAGAACAAAGTCACTTAACAGAAAAGAGGGTATAATAAAGCTTCTTTTTGCTTCGATTTTTATAGTAACGGGGTTAATGCTGTTTGGATTTTCTATTCTATATAATTTGAAGCCGGAAGCGATTATCAGAAATACATTTACAGGTTTTTTATGTGGCGGAATCCTGATTTACATGCTTAATGATGCCGGAGAGAGAAAACTTTTTTCCTACGATAATGGGCAAAAAAGAAACAGGTTTGTAATTTCATACTTTGCCTGTCTGATCATTTCCATGGTGTTGCCGCTTGTGACGGTTGGGGTTTGGCCATATCTGTTTATTTTTCTTTTTCTGGGACTTTTCTCAACCAATGAAATAGGTCTGTTTTCAGGATCGATGCTGGTTATCTTTTCGGTAATGCTGGAAAAGGAAGGCTCATATGCAGAGTTTTTCATGTATTTTCTTGCAGGCGCTGTTATACTCGTACTTTTGCGGGATATAAATGAAACAACTAAAATCGGTATACCAATTTTTATATCTATTTCATTGCAGTTAACTTTGATCGTTGCTTTTGATATACTTTTTCAAAATAAATCATTGTCTTTTGCAATGCTGATCGTGCCAATAGTAAATATTTTAATAAACATTATTTTGATGTTTATACTGCTTAACATGTTTGGAGTATATGTCATTAGAAAGAGTAATGACAGGTATATGGATATAAATGATACAGAGTATCCTCTACTGGTACAGCTTAAGGAAACAGATAAGGATGCATACTTTAAAGCTATCCATATTGCATACCTTGCTGAAAGAATCGCACTGGATCTGGGGCTTAATGCAAGAGCAGTAAAAACCATGTCCTATTATTACAATATTGGTGTGATTGATGGTTCCAAGTCCTGGGAGGATGTAAAGCATTTTTACCTGGAAAACAATTTCCCTGAGGAAGCTATTATTTATCTTGAGGAATATATAAAAAATGATAGGAGTAAGCAACTTTCAAAAGAAGCGGGTATAATATATATGAGCGAAACTCTTATCGAATCAATTTTGTATTTGTTTGAAAAGAACAAAGATACAAAAATTAATTATGATGATCTTATAGAGAAAATTTTCCGTCATAAACTGGAAAATAAAGAATTATATAACTATAATATTTCACTTTATGAATTAGAGCGAATGAAGACACTTATGAAGAAGGAGAAGCTTTATTATGATTTTCTTCGTTGATAATGAGGTGGATGCCAATTTTTCATTTGATATTGAAGAGTTGGCGAAAAAAGTTGCAGCCAGAGTACTTGAGACCGAGGGCTGCCCTTTTGATGTTCAGATAAGCCTGGTTATAACCGATGATGAAGGAATAAAGGAGATGAATGCAGAATTTAGAAATATAGATTCTGCCACAGATGTTTTATCCTTCCCTAATATTGATTTTGAAGAGCCCGGAGATTTCTCTGTGGTAGAGGGGGCCCAGAGAATTGATGTAATAGATCCTGAGAGCGGGCTTGTTGTTTTAGGGGATATCGTGATAAACGAAAAAAGAGTTCGCGAGCAGGCCAGTGAGTACGGTCATAGCGAACTGAGGGAATTTGCATTTCTTGTTGCTCATTCCATGCTGCATCTATGTGGGTATGATCATATGGAGGAAGATGAAGCAGCTGTAATGGAGAAAAAGCAGGAAGAAGTTTTACAGTCACTTAATATTACCAGAGACTAAAGTTTCATTAAGTGAAAGGTGGGAGTTTGGTATGAGTAAAAAGATGAGGATAAGACCTGATGTCGTTTTGGCATCCGCTATGATTTTTATACTTGCGATTATGGCACTGCTTGTTGTTTTTTTTGATATAACCGGTGCAGACGGGGTAGGCTTTCTTGCAGCACCCATATCACTTTTCATAATTGCTTATTGCGTTTTTATTTGCGCCTTTGAATCAACAACCAGAGAGATGGTTCGCCAGAGATTAAGCAGAGGTCAGATGTTATCTGCAAAGAAGAATGTAAGGCAGCTAATGATAATAAGCGTTGTATTTGGCATTGTTTTATCTTTAATGGTTGCAGTGTTTGCCATAGTTTTTGCTCAGTTTGTATTTCACTCACCAAGAAGCTTCTATGTTTTGCTTTTGGTTTCACCTGCATTTTTATTTTTGAGCATTCAGGGGGTATTAAGAGGTTATCTTAGTGGCTCGGGATTTGCCATTGTTTCAGTTGTTTCTGATGCAATTTTGACGATCATTACAGTCATTACTATTTTCTTTCTGTCAAACGCTATATATGATTATGGAAAAAAAGTCGATGCGTTAATGCATGTAAATGATATAGCACCAGCCTATGGAGCAATAGGAGCTGCACTTGGAATATCATTAAGTTCAATAATTAGTTTTATATTTGTTGTAATAATGGTTTTGATCAGGAGAAATGATTTAAATGAATTAACTGAAAGCAGTGCTCCTGTGAATTTAAAACAGAAAAATGAATGCGTTAAGGATCTTATTATAAGTGGAATAATAGCATCTACAGGTGGTTTGCTACTGTTCATTGATGAGTGTATATATCTTAATGTCGCTCATCACCTTCATCCGCAGGAGAGCAATATAGATAATTGGGGCATATACATTGGTCAATGTGTTGCTTTGGTTGTATTTTTTGTATTTGCTTCATCAATTCCTTTTGTAAAATCATGGTTCGGCGTTCATATAAGTATTGTGAAGAAAGACTACAAAGCAGCAAGAGTAAGACTTCAGAGTCTTATTCATTTTGAAGCAATGCTTATTTTCCCTATTGTGATATGGATGATGATTTTGGCGAAAACCTTTAATACGGTTATTTTTGGAAAAAGTAATGAAGCCGGTATAGACATGGTTATTCTTTCAATACCGATAATTATTCCAGGGGCTATTATTGTTTTCCAGACATTCCTTCTTAAGCAGCTGAAGAATAATCTGATCATGATGAGTAATCTGATTTTAGGAGTAGTGATTCATCTGGTGGTTTTGATGGCGATGAGTTATGCCGGCGGCTTTGGAATACATGCGTCGATTGCTGCGTTTGCTGCAATGTTTATAATCCAGGGCATACTGGGAATGATAGAGATAAAAGTGATGCTGGATGTCAATTTTATGATGGTAAGAAACATTGTGATGCCTTTAGTTGCAGCTACTTTGGCAGGTCTTGTGGCTTTACTTATTGACAGATTACTTGTTAATCTCATAGGAGAGATTCTGACATTGATAATTGCTATCGTACTGGCATTTGTTCTATACATGCTTTTGCTTATTGTTTTAAAGAGTGTCAACAGATACGAGGTAGAGCGCATGCCTTTAGGTGACTATTTTGCCATTGTCTCCGATAGAATTTATGGTGACAGTAATCGTTAATGTACATCTTTTTGTGAGCTTCTGATATAAAGCGGCGTTTTTAGAGAAGAGCTGGTTATTGTCAACGAACGTTTATGGGGCGATTATTATATACAGAGTGAAAGGGATATTAAGAATTGTCTTTGAATAATCATGTAATTGTTTGTGGGGCAGGTGCTTCAGGACTTTGCGCTGCTATAGCTGCTGCAAGGGATGGAGCGGATGTTACTGTAATTGAAAAAACTGATTCATGTGGGAAAAAGCTTTCCATGACCGGAAACGGCAGATGCAACCTTTCCAACCTGAATATATCCGAAGATGATTATAATTACAACGCCAGAAAAAGGATGAAGAATTGGCTAAGAACTTTCGGAGTCCATGAGACATGTGAATTTTTCACATCGTTAGGGCTTGTGATTAATAGTGAGGATGGTTATCTTTATCCGGTATCAGGTCAGGCGACTTCGGTTGTAAATGTTCTTGTTAACGAGTGTAAAAGACTTGGAGTCAGGTTTATTTTCAATGAGCAGTTAAAACATATCTCAAAGAACGGTGATGGAAGTATCAGCTTAAAGTCAGACAAAAATGAGTATTCAGCTAAAGCTGTAATCCTGGCGATTGGTGGGCTTGCAGGGCCTAAAACCACCGGTTCTACAGGTGATGGATATTATATATGTGAAAAGCTTGGATTGGAGAAGAAACAGACTTTCCCTGCTCTTGTGGGGCTACTTTCAGAGGACGATACGCTCCCTGCAAAAAGCGGCGTAAGAGCCTTGGCTAACGTGACATTTCTTATAGGTGATGAAGTTATATGTTCTGAGTATGGCGAAGTACAGATAACGGAGAAGGGTGTTTCCGGGATACCTGTCATGCAGGCATCAGGTATCATTGCTGAACATATTTCCAAGAACAGACCGGTAACCTGTTCTATCGACTTTTTTCCGCAATATAGTGACGATGAATTCAGTAACCTTATTAAAGGGCTTATCAGTCTTCCAGGAGAGAGGAGACTTTCTGAATTATTGGAAGGTTTCTGTAATTCAAACATTAACGAGATGATTCTGAAAAGAATGAAGTTCAGCGGCTCAATGAAGATAAAAAATATTGGAGAGTCGATGCTTATTTGTATATTGCAAAAATACAGGGATCTGAGAATTGAAATAAAGGAACCTGCAGAATATAAAAAAGCTCAGGTTACCAAAGGCGGAATAAGCCTTGGTGAACTTGACGATAATCTTCAGGCAAAGAAAGCTCCCGGAGTTTTTGTTGTAGGGGAACTTTGCGATGTTGATGGAAGATGTGGCGGTTATAATTTGCAGTGGGCATGGACCAGCGGTTATATAGCAGGAGAGGCGGCGAGCTGCTTATGATAAGAATTAGTTCTGTAAAATTAGTAAATAGTGGTACTGAGCGCTTACCTCAAAATAGGGAAGAACAGTACGATCAGTTAAAAAGGAAACTGACAAAAAAGGTTTCAAAATTATTAAAAGTCGATATATCGGATATAAGTAAACTTATAATAAGAAAACATTCAATTGATGCACGGAAGAAAACCGAGATAATGGATGTTTATGTTGTTGACGTTTGTATAAATAAAAAAGGCTTTACTGAAGAAAAAGTATTAAAGAAATCCGGATGTAAATCAGCTGCGATTGTAAGTGAAAAGAAATATGTTTTTCCGAATAACCGCAAAGAGGATAATGAATTAAAAAGAGACACGGGCGATAATCCGGGAAGACCTATTATTGTTGGTTCAGGTCCTGCGGGACTATTTTGCGCATATGAGCTTGCTGTCTCAGGCTATTGCCCGATAGTTATCGAACGTGGAATGGACATAGACAAAAGGCATGAAGCTGTAGAAGCTTTCTGGAGAGGCGAAGCGTTGTTACCTGATGGCAACGTGCAGTTTGGCGAGGGCGGAGCAGGTACTTTTTCTGATGGTAAACTTAATACCATGGTCAAGGATAAGAACGGGCTTGGTTATGAGTGCCTGAAGATTTTCCATAATTTCGGAGCTTCTGAAGATATATTGTATGAATCCAAACCGCATATTGGTACGGATGTATTACATACTGTAATCAAAAATATAAGAAATAAAATAATTGAAATGGGTGGTGAATTCTATTTTCAGAAGAAAGTGAATTCACTTATCATAAAGAATAACAAAATAGGTGGAGTTGTTTGCGAGGATGGTCAGGAATTCATATCAAATGTAGTTGTACTCGCAATAGGACACAGTGCAAGGGACACTTTTTATGCATTGAATGATCAGGGAATTACTATGGAACCCAAGGCGTTTGCTGTCGGTCTTAGGGTTGAACACTCCCAGGCTCTAATCAATAAGTCCCAGTATGGTATAGATAATCCTACAAGCCTTCCTCCGTCACCATATAAGGTAACCGCAAGGAGTAGTGACGGACGCGGAGTATATTCATTTTGCATGTGTCCGGGAGGATATGTAGTTAATGCATCTTCTGAAGATAAAAGATTATGTGTTAACGGAATGAGTTATTCGGGTAGAGATGGTAAAAATGCCAATAGCGCTATCGTAGTAACTGTTGAACCGAAGGACTTCGGATCAGATGAAATACTTGCCGGTGTTGAATTCCAGAGAAAGCTTGAGGAAAAAGCTTATCAACTCGCAGGAGGTAAGGTTCCGGTAGAATATTTTGATGATTTTAAGAATGGTGTCTTGGGTGTTGAAATAAATGCTACGGATAAAAGTAAGAGAAATCTTCCCTGTATAAAAGGTTTATGGGAATTTGCACCTGTACATGAGATACTGCCTGATGACATCAACAAATCCATTATTGAAGGAATGGGTCATTTTGGCAGAATGATTGAAGGATTTGATTCAGACGAAGCAATCTTTTCAGGTGTAGAAGCTAGAACCTCATCACCTGTCAGAATGACAAGAGATGAGAATTACGAGGCAGTCGGCATAGAAGGTCTATACCCTTGCGGTGAAGGAGCGGGGTACGCAGGTGGCATTACTTCTGCTGCCATGGATGGAATCCGGACTGCAGAAAAGATCGCAATTCATTATAGAAGCGGCAAAAGTTTTTACAGAGATATGGCCAAAAATAAGAGAGATAATTTGGATAAGGATATCAGGAAGAATCTTGATGATAAATTATCTTTAAATATACAAAATTCCTATGAGTATAAAGATGCCAGTAATATTCTTATCTACTGTAGTGCCAAAGGCGAAGCGGATACGACTTCAATTATTGATAAGGCTATTGCTGATGGAAAAAAGGTTTATTGCCCCAAAATAACAGATACAAAAAATAGAGTTATGGAATTTGTGCGAATTAATTCAAGATCAGAATTGAAGGATGGAAAATATTCTATTCCTGAGCCGACTTTAAATAATAACTCTGAAATATTTACCGCAAATAAAGAGAATACTCTGGTTATTCTTCCTGGACTTGTTTTTGATAAATCCGGAAACAGAATAGGTTATGGCGGTGGGTATTATGACAATTTCCTGATACGCTTTAGTGATGAATTAACTAATGGAATGATGAAAATTGCAGCAATAGGATATGACTTCCAGCTTATAAAGGAAGACTTATCATGTTATATGAATAAACACGATGTCAAGGTGACCACTATACTGACAGACAAGGAGACAATACGTTTATGAGTACAGGAGCTAATATTAAAGACACTATAAACAGCATGGGTAAGAAGGCTTTTGATGCAAAGTTTGAACTTTTGAAGCTTGACGAAGAAAGCAAAAACAAGGTTCTTTTAAAGGTTGCTGATGCTCTGGTTGAAAACGCCGCTAATATCTTAACTGCTAACGAACGTGATATAGAGCGCGGAATTGCAAATGGCATGCATGAAGGACTCCTTGACAGATTAAGACTAACTGACAACCGTATTAATGATATGGCTGAAGGAATAAGACAGGTTGCAGGACTACCTGATCCTGTAGGGACGGTCATGGATGACTGGACATTGGAAAACGGACTTAATATTAAAAAGGTTTCAGTACCGCTTGGAGTTATCGGGATTATCTATGAATCAAGACCCAATGTTACTGCGGATGCTTTCAGTCTGACATTTAAAGCAGGTAATGTTGTAATACTGAAGGGTGGTTCTGATGCTATCGAATCCAATATGGCAATAACTAATGTAATTCGTGATGCAATCGAAAAGGAAGGATATTCGAAAGATTTTATTCAGCTCATTCCCTTTACTGACAGAAGTGCTGTTAATGAGCTGTTGACACTTCGTGAATATGTAGATGTCATTATTCCAAGAGGAAGTGCAAGACTTATAAAAACAGTCTGTGAAAACAGTAAGATTCCTGTAATTGAGACAGGAAGCGGTAATTGTCACATTTATGTTGATAAGGCTGCTGATATAAATAAGGCTATTCCGATAATCATTAATGCTAAAACTCAGAGAATAGGGGTATGCAATGCTGCTGAATCTCTTGTAGTGCATAAGGACATCATGGAAGAGTTTCTTCCAAAATTCAGGGAAGAAATGGCTAAAAATAATGTTGAACTTAGGGCTGATGAGGAATCCATAAAGATCCTGACTGATGCAAAGCCTGCTACAGAGGCAGATTTTGGAACGGAATATCTTGACTACATTCTTTCTGTAAAAACTGTTAATAATGTAGATGAAGCGATAGAACATATTAATAAATATAATACCGGACATTCTGAAAGCATTATAACCGAGGATAAGGAAACTGCTGAGAAGTTCCTTAAGGGAATAGATGCTGCCTGTGTATATGTAAATGCTTCAACAAGATTTACTGATGGTTTTCAGTTTGGCTTTGGTGCTGAGATTGGAATAAGCACTCAAAAGCTTCATGCAAGAGGACCTATGGGGCTTAAAGAGCTCACCTCATATAAATACGCCATCACAGGTGATGGACAAATAAGAAAATAGTGGAAGATTATTTTTATGAAGACAAAAGAAGAATTACAAAGATTAAGGGAGGAGATAATCGAGACTTGTCTCTCTCTTCTGGAACAGGGACTTATAGTAAGAACATGGGGGAATGTAAGTGCCAGGATTGATGAAAAGCATTATCTCATTACACCAAGCGGAATTAAATATGAGGACCTGACACCGGAAATGTTACCTATAGTTTCCATAGAGGATAATTCATATACCGGTGATTATAAACCTTCCAGTGAAAGTCTTGTTCACGCAGCAATCTACAGCATAAGAAATGATGCGGAGTTTATTATTCACACACATCAGGTATATGCTACCTGTGTGGGGGCTTTGGGGAAGAAACGTTTAAAGGCAGAACATAAAGAGAAGAAAGTTGTTTTTCCTGTGGCACAATATGCGCTGCCCGGTACTAAAAAGCTTGCAGATAATGTAAAAGAGGCATCGAGTAAAAATGCCGATGCAAGAAGTATAATTATGGCTAATCACGGTATTGTTGCATTTGGTCATAATGCAAACGACGCCTATAAAGAGGCCCTTAAGCTTGAGATAGCTGCAAAGAAATATATCTTTAATATTTGTAAGACTGATATTTCAAATGATGTAGAAGAAGGATTTTCAAGTAAACTGGAAGATGGTAAAATAGTTTACCAAAGAAGCGATACGCCTGAACGAATTAAGCTTATTCATCAGACGATATATTCGAAAAGACCTGATATTTCCTACATTTTTCATAATAAATCAGAGGCTGTAATGACTATCTCCAGAAGAGTTAATCATATGAGGCCGCTTTTGGATGATTTTGCACAGATTATCGGAACCAGCTTGAGGATTCCCACATCAGAAGGAACACCTCTTAGTGTAAAGAAAAATATAAATGCGGTTTTTGCATATAACGATGGTGCGTATTGCCTTGGAAATACTGAAGATGACGCGAAAGCTGCGGCAATTGTTCTGGATAAAGGATGCATTGCTCATATTGCTGTAATGCGTTTTGGTGAAGGACGATTTATCTCATTGTATGATTGTTCCAAGATGAACAGAAACTACAGAAAAAATTATAGTGTCCTTGCAAATTCTGTAAAATAACATAAAATTAAACTATGAATTCTTGAGCGCAATAGGAATAGCGGTCAAAAAATCTAGTCCAATACGATTTATGAATTTCTGAAAAATTCATGGATCTATAAATAACTAAACATGAGGTGACAGATATGGCTAATGAAAATGATAAATATGTAGCTTATGTTGCGAGCTACACTTCAGGATCAAAAGATAACTATGGTATCAGAATCTATGATGTTGATGTAAAAAACGGAAGAATGACTGAGAAGGAGAAAGTAAAAATCACAAATTCTTCTTACATCGTTCTGTCACACAGTAAGGAAACACTTTACTCTATTACAGATGCCGGTGTTGAAGCTTATCATATTGAGGATGATGGAAGTCTTACGATTCTCAATAAGGCATCAATTAATGGTATGCGCGGATGCTATATAAATATGGATCAGTTTGACAGATTCCTTATTTGTGCAGGATATCATGACGGTAAAGTAACAATACTTAAGCTGAATGATGATGGAAGCATAGGCGAGATCACTGATGAGAAGTTCCATAAGGGACTTGGAACCATTGCGGGACGAAATCATACACCGCACGTTCAGTGTATAAAAGTGACCAAGGATAATAAATATCTCCTTGCAGCTGATCTTGGAATGGACAGAGTAAATGTTTACAAATTCGATACTGAGCATGGTAAGATTTCTGATATTGATGTGATTCACTGCGATCAGGAATCATCACCGAGACATATGCAGTTCTCTAAGGACGGAAAATTCCTTTATGTTGTTTTTGAACAGCAGTGCAGCATAAATGTTTATACGTATTCTGAGGAAAAGGGATTACCTTCCTTTGAAGAAATTCAGTCAGTTCAGAATTCTGATGAGCAGGACACAATAGGTGTAGCCAGCAGTGCGCTTAAATTCTCAGATGATTACAATTATCTTGTAAGCTCTGTTGCAGGCGAGAACAATGTTGTTGTTTACAAGGTAGATAAGGAAACAGGACTTCTTACCAAAAAGATTGAACTTCCTATTTCAGGAGAATATCCTAAGGACGCTTGCCTGTTCCCTGATAATAAGCATCTTGTTTCACTTAATCAGGAATCAAGTACAATGACATTTTTCAACGTTGATTTTGACAACAATACTCTTGTAATGAATGGACCTGAGCTTGAGGTAGACAGACCGAACTGTATTATATTCCATAAGCTTGGTCAGAGAGTTAAGGTAAGATAAAGATTTCGAAAATATTATAAGGATAATAAAAAGTGGAATTTCTGAGTTGAAAGCCCACTTTTTTATGTAGGAAATTCCGTTGGATTTCCTACATGACTGTTGGATAAGTAAGAGTTCACTGTAACACTTAAATGTCATTACCGTAAAAATCTGTTATGTATGTCATTTTAGAATGCATATTTGAAATGAGGAGATCAAGTATTGTAAATGCACACATGCACTCAACAACTACAACAGCTCTTGGAACCACAACAGGGTCATGGCGTCCCTTTATGTTCACCTCGATTTCATCGCCGCTTCTATTTATTGTTGTCTGGGTAGAGGATATGCTTGGAGTGGGTTTTACATGAGCCCTCAGAATAATGTCTGAACCATCACTCATACCGCCAAGAATACCTCCGGAATGGTTTGTCTTCTTTATAACATTATGATTTTGATCAAATGAAAACGAATCATTATTCTGGCTTCCGTAGGCTGCTGATGCCTTGATGCCATCACCGATTTCTACCGCTTTGACAGCACCGATACTCATGACAGCATGAGAAAGCATGGCGTCAAGCTTGTTAAAAACAGGTTCACCTATTCCGGCTGGCATTCCTTTTATGACACATTCAATAACGCCACCAACTGAATCACCCTTTTTTCTGCAATTATTTATAAGTTCAACGGCTTTCTTATCAGCCTCGGCATCAGGCATGGCTGTAATAGTGTTAAGTACAACTGATTTATCTATATTAGAAGTATCAGCCTCCACATCACCGATTGATTTTGTGTAGGCAGTGACATCAATTCCAATTTCCTTTAAAAGCTTTTGACATATTGCGCCTGCAGCGACACGACCTATGGTTTCACGGCCGGATGATCTGCCGCCTCCTCTGTAATCTCTAAAGCCATATTTGACATCAAAACCATAATCGGCATGTCCGGGTCTGTAATACTCTGCAATTTCAGAATAATCACCGGATCTCTGGGAGGTGTTTTTTACAATAAGAGAGATAGGTGTACCAGTGGTTTTGCCTTCAAATATTCCGGAGAGGATTTCTACTTCATCATCCTCTTTCCTGGGAGTAGTAACGACGGAGGATCCGGGTTTACGTCTGTCCATAAATACCTGGATATCAGCCTCATTTAAAGGCATTCCTGCAGGAAAGCCATCTAATACGACTCCCAACGCTTTCCCATGTGATTCACCCCAGGTTGTGATTGTTATGTTGTTACCGAAAACTGAACCGCTCATTATTATCATTTCCCCTTTTGTCAATTAGTTCTTTCTATTTTGGCACAGAATAAGCTTTATATCAAACTAAAAACCTTGATTTTTTCTAATTATTATGGTATTTCTTAAATTATTCTTAATTTTTTATTTAAAATTTGAAATAAAGAGGTATAATAGTAATTGGATTATATTTTATGAGGTTATGAGGGAATGCGTGCGAATCATTTACAGATGGGACCGACCTTTAAAGATAAGGTCATGGATAATGTCCGCACTTTTAACAGAAAACATAAGTATTTAAGATTTTTGGGTACGTTCTATGCAATAGTGGCATTGATACTGTATAGGATAGCACTTCATTTTTGCAGCAATGCTAAGAGATATACATGTCTAGCGTCAATTCTTTTTTTCTTTATTTCTATTAGTAGTTTTACTTATCCTGAAGCAATTGGGCTTAACGTCAGCTTTGTAATAGATTTTACTGAAGATGAAGACACGGAGTATTTTATAGCTGATTCCCTGGAAGAGGTTTTACCGGAGTCTGAGGCAGAACTTGCGCAGATCAGTCCTGTTGATAAAGACAAAATTCTAAGTGAAGAAGATACGAATGTTTCGGAAGATCAGGAACTTAAGGAAGGATTTTTGCTTGCAGGAGATATTGAGAATCTTGAAGATTCTTCAGATTCTGAATACGTAGATAATGAAGAAAAGCAGAACGAGAAATTTGATAAGGATGATTGGAAAATAATACTTGTAAATAAACAACATCCTATTCCGGATAATTATGAATTTCCGCTGGGTGAAATTGATGATACTATGAAATGCGATGAGAGAGTATTGTCACCACTTAAGGCTCTGCTCAAGGCAGCTGCAGCAGACGGTATAAACCTTGCCATTTGTTCTCCCTATAGAGACAGTGCAAGGCAGGAGAATCTGTTTTCAAGAAAAATAAACAATTATCTTGAAGCAGGACTTTCTTATATGGAAGCATATAATGCGTCATCCCAGGCAGTAACTGTTCCCGGGGCATCTGAGCATCAGATAGGACTTGCATTTGATATTGTATGTGGAACATATTATAATCTTGATGAAGGATTTGGCGATACGGCAGAAGGTAAATGGCTGGCTGATAACAGCTATAAATACGGTTTTGTCGTGCGTTATCTTAAGGGCAAGGAAAACATAACCGGTATCGAGTATGAACCATGGCATTTCAGGTATGTTGGTGTTGATGCTGCTACGATTATGTATAATGAGAATCTTTGTCTGGAAGAATTTTGGGATAATTATTTGTATGATTAGTTTGGGGGCTGTTGTATAATATACGACAGCTTCTTTTATCATATAGGAAATTCCGTTCGATTTCCTACATGATAAAAAGCACTCCGTGGGATGCACAGCTCGCGGAAAGGTATTTAATTTCTTCGCAATACCGCTCGCGCGCTAGGATTTTGCAAACAAAATCCTTTTTTATAGCATAGGATAATCCTTCAAAATCCCTGGAAGATAATAAATTTATTTACGAAAGGAATTATATGTATAAGCTTTTAAAAAAAGAGGGAATGGCGAAAAGGGCAGAATTTGAGACTGTTCATGGAACCATTCAGACTCCTGTTTTTATGAATGTTGCAACCGTTGCAGCAATTAAGGGCGCAGTTTCGACAGAGGATCTTGAACAGATCGATACTCAGGTTGTGCTTTCAAATACGTACCATTTGCACCTTCGTCCCGGTGATGATGTTATTTATAAAATGGGCGGACTACATAAGTTTATGAGCTGCAACAAGCCTATTTTAACTGATTCAGGCGGATTTCAGGTCTTTTCTCTCTCTGAAAACAGAAAGATTAAAGAGGAGGGAGTGTACTTCAGATCACACATTGACGGACATAAACTTTTTATGGGCCCTGAGGAAAGTATGAGGATTCAGTCTCATATCGCTTCAACCATCGCTATGGCATTTGATGAATGTCCTTCTGCCAGGGCAGATCATGAATATGTGAAAATGTCTGTTGACAGAACTACAAGATGGCTAAAGCGTTGTCAGGATGAAATGAACAGACTTAATTCACTTCCTGATACCATTAATAAAAATCAGCTTCTTTTCGGAATCAATCAGGGAGCAATATTTGAAGATCTTCGAATAGAACATGCAAAGCGTATATCAGAAATGGAGCTTGACGGATATGCTGTTGGCGGACTTGCCGTAGGCGAGACCCATGAGGAGATGTATCACGTACTTGACATTGTTACTGAGCATCTGCCTGAAAATAAACCCACTTATCTTATGGGAGTTGGTACACCTGCCAATATTCTTGAAGCTGTTGACAGAGGAATCGATTTCTTTGACTGTGTATATCCCAGCAGAAACGGCAGACATGGGCATCTTTATACAAAGAGAGGTCATATTAATCTGATGAATGCCAAGTATGAGCTTGATGACAGACCGATTGAAGAGGGCTGTAATTGTCCTGCATGCAGAAGATATTCAAGAGGATATATAAGACATCTTCTTAAGGCAGGAGAAATGCTTGGTATGCGACTTTGTGTTCTGCATAACCTGTATTTCTATAATCATCTTATGGAAGATATAAGAAACGCCCTGGATGCAGGCTGCTACAAAGCTTTTAAGAAAAATACCCTGGATGCAATGCTTGAATACGATTCAGAGGAGCCGACTGAGCGTTATGATATAGCAAAGGGATGGAAAAAGGGTTAAATTGTTACTTGTTAAAAAAGTCTATTAATTGTAAGATACTACATATGTTTAATAAAAGGTAATTTGGAGGTTGATATGAGTTTTGTGAACAGAATGGCCCTTGAAAGTGCCGGGGCTGTAAATGGTACCGGAAGCATTATGATAATTGTGGTTTATATTGCGATTTTTGCGGTACTTTATTTTATCATGATTCGTCCACAGAGAAAGGAACAGAAGCAGAAGGCACAGATTCTTTCCCAGCTTGCTGTTGGTGACAGTGTCAGAACTACCGGTGGATTCATCGGAACAGTAATTGATATTGATGATGAATCATCTACAGTAATCGTTGAATTTGGTAATAACAAGAACTGTCGTATTCCTATGGTTAAGGAAGCTATTGTTGAAGTTGAGAAGCCTGAGGATGCTGTAAAGGACAGCTCAAAAGACGATAAAAAGTAACTTAAAAGAGGACTGGTTTCAGTCTGCATTATAACGTGGACAGCCGGCGAACTTTATTTTTGCCGGCTTTAACTATATGGGGAGTTGGTTACCGCCAGCGTGCATACCTTTCACACTTGCAGGATTTGTATTGGGCCATAATGAGTCAAATATAAACATATAGTTTAAAGAGGAGAAAAAATATGAAAATGGGGATAACCTGTATACCGGGTGATGGTATAGGACCGGAAATTGTAGCAGAGGCTAAGAAAGTTCTTGATAAAGTCTGCTCTGTTTACAGTCATGAAATAGAATTTACTGATGTTCTTATGGGCGGAGCTTCTATTGACGCCTATGGTAAACCTCTTACTGAAGAAACAATCGAGGCCTGCAGAAAAGCAGATGCCGTTTTGATGGGTTCAATTGGTGGAAACACTTCTACTTCGCCATGGTATAAACTTGAACCGTCTCTTAGACCCGAAGCCGGACTTCTTGCGCTTCGAAAATCCTTAAATCTATTTGCAAATTTAAGACCAGCTTTTTTATATGATCAGCTTCAGGATGCATGTCCGCTTAAAGCAGAGACGTCAGATAAGGGCTTTGATCTCCTTATTATGAGAGAATTAACAGGCGGATTGTATTTTGGTGACAGGAAAACTGAAGAAGTCGATGGTGAGCTTGTTGCAACCGATACGCTTGTTTATAAAGAGAGCGAGATAAGAAGAATTGCAATCAAAGCCTTCGAAGTAGCAATGCAGAGATCCAAAAGCGTAATAAGTGTTGATAAGGCGAATGTACTTGATTCCTCAAGACTTTGGAGAAAGGTAGTTGAGGAAGTAGCAGCAGACTATCCGGAAGTAAAGCTCTCACATATGCTTGTTGATAACTGTGCAATGCAGCTTGTTAAGGATCCTTCTCAGTTTGATGTTGTATTAACTGAGAATATGTTTGGAGATATCCTTTCTGATGAGGCAAGTATGATTACCGGATCAATAGGTATGCTTCCAAGCGCTTCTTTAAATGAGACCAGTTTTGGATTATATGAACCAAGTCATGGAAGTGCACCGGATATAGCAGGCATGGATATTGCCAATCCTATTGCCACAATTTTGTCAGCAGCTATGATGCTAAAATTCACGTTCAAGCTTGATAAAGAGGCTCAAAGCATAGAAGATGCAGTAAAAAAGGCTCTTGAAGATGGCTATAGAACTGTAGATCTTATTCGTGGTGATGAGAGCATTGATGAGAGCAAAAAGTGTGGATGCTCTAAGATGGGAGATATAATTGCTTCGCGAATCGAAAGAATCTGAAGATGACTTAACTTTATATGATTATCTGCCCCAGGAACCTATAGATATGGTGGTTGTGCTTACAGTAATAGCTATGTTCTTTTACTATATCTGGCGCTCCACTTATCTGACTCCCTGGTATGATGAATTATATTCATATTATTATTTTATAAGCAGAGGACCTGTATATGCGGCTATTCATTGGCCGCTTCCGAATAATCACGTAGGGTATTCAGTGCTTTCATCTATACTCGACTTATTCGGCAATTCATATATGGGGCTGAGGGGAATATCTTTCTTTTGTGCTGTTTTAAACCCTTTTCTTGTTTATAGGCTGGGCAGACGTTTTTTGGATGATTGGTATGCATATGGAGCTATGCTTTTGTATTTTTCCAATATGCTTGTTAATGAAATGTCGGTTCAGGGAAGAGGATATACTCTTGCAACGACCTGTTTTCTAATTACTATAAGGCAGCTGACGATTATATGCAGATCTGGTGAGTTTAAGCTTTTTGATTACATTGCTTTTGGAACTGCATTGGTACTGGGCTTATACACATTGCCAAGCAGTATTTACTGGGTTATACCATCATGCCTTGCAGCAGGTTTCTTTCTGGTTGTAAATGGCTACAGGACGTATGACAATAGAGGTCAGATTTGGACTTCAAGATATTATAAAATACTAAAGAACTGTATTATCACAGGGCTTATCAGCGCGCTGATCGTGTTTGTCCTTTATCTTGTTATATGGCTTGCAATTGGATCGAATCTTCTTGTTAAGGATGAGAGCAGTGTATTTTATGGTATGTCACATGTCAGACTAATACTTACACATCCGTTCAAGGCTTCTTTTACGGGCATTGATTATATGCTGTCTCAGCCTTATATACAAAGTGTAAGCAGGAATGGCTATATCCAGAATCTTTTAAATTGGGCAAGAGGCTTATGCGGATATAATTATCCGGGGTTAAATGCTGTTACGTATTTTTTTATAATAAGCGCAAGTATTATTCTGATATTTGAGTGTATAAGACATTTTGAAAACAGTAGAACCATTTTTAATCTGCTTATGGTGTTTAATATAATCGGCTATCCTATTATGCTTATTATTCAGGCTAAATTACCATATTTTCGTGTATTTTCCTATGCAGGAGTTCTTTCTGCCATGTCATTTGCTTTTGTGCTTGAGCATGTAAGCGTAAAGCTAAGATACTTACTCAGGAAAAGGGAGAAGAGCAGGGGGCTGAAGAATATTATATTTTCATTACCTGTTCTAATGATGGTCGTAATGTCAGTTGTAATGATTTTAAGACCGGATTATCATAATCAGCTTGGCAAAAGAGAAACCAATTGTTATAACGCTCTCTATATTGCACATCCCACGAGTGCTAAAAAGATATGTGCCATTGATTGTGATCAGCAATTTCTGCTTAAATTCGGATGGGGAATTGATTGCGAAAATTATGATATAACGGATTGCGATTATATTCTTGTCGATAAAAATATGATGTATGAAGGCTATAATGGGCCGGACTTATGGAAATTTTATCAGACCTATGAAACAATACCCTGGGACTATGTAAATTCTAACTATTTTATCTTTTATGAGAATGAGAACTTTGTTTTATATAAAAGATAAGAGAGATAGTATAAATTATGAAAATTGTGGAACGTTAGAGATTTATCTTAAGCGGATCCGCTAAAGATATTATTAAGGAGGTTTTTTATGAACAGTGATCGCGTAATGGAAGGACTTCAACAGGCACCTCACAGAAGCTTGTTTAATGCACTTGGCTTCACAGCTGAAGAGAGGAAAAAGCCTCTTATTGGTATAGTAAGCTCTCAGAGTGATATAATTCCGGGACATATGGAGTTGGACAGAATTGCACAGGCAGTAAAGCTTGGTGTTGCCGAGGCTGGCGGAATGCCCGTAATCGTACCGGCTATAGCTGTATGTGACGGTATTGCAATGGGACATGTAGGAATGAAGTATTCACTCGTAACAAGAGATCTTGTTGCAGATAGTACTGAGTGTCTGGCAATGGCTCATGCTTTCGATGGAATGGTAATGATTCCCAACTGTGATAAAAATGTTCCCGGACTTCTTATGGCTGCTGCCAGAGTAAATATTCCCACTATTTTCTGCTCAGGCGGTCCTATGATGGCAGGACGTGTGCACGGTAAAAAACGCTCATTAAGTTCAATGTTTGAGGCAGTAGGCAGTGTATCAGCTGGAAAAATGACTGATGAAGAACTGTCTGAATTTGAAGAAAAGGTTTGTCCTACCTGTGGTTCATGTTCAGGAATGTATACTGCTAATTCCATGAACTGCCTTACAGAGGTTATAGGAATGGGCCTTAGAGGTAACGGAACTATTCCTGCGGTATATTCTGCGCGCATAAGACTTGCTAAAAAGGCAGGATATCAGATCATGGAGCTTGTTAAGAATAATATTCGTCCCAGAGATATCATGACTAAGGAAGCTTTTGAGAATGCTCTTGCCATGGATATGGCGCTGGGATGCTCTACAAACACCATGCTTCATCTGCCGGCAATTGCTCATGAGGCAGGTATAGAGATCAATATGGAGATGGCAAATGAGATTTCCGACAGAACACCAAACCTTTGTCATCTTGCACCTGCAGGTCCTACTTACATGGAAGATCTTAATGAGGCAGGCGGTATTTATGCGGTAATGAGCGAGCTCGCAAAGAAGGATCTGCTTCATCTTGATCTGCTAACCTGCACAGGAAAAACTGTGGGCGAGAATATAAGGAATGTTCATAATCTTGATCCGGAAGTTATAAGACCGATAGATAATCCATATATGCCAAACGGCGGTATCGCTGTTCTTAAGGGGAATCTTGCTCCTGATACCGGCATTGTAAAGAGATCGGCAGTTGTTCCTGAAATGATGGTACATGAAGGCCCCGCAAGAGTATTTGATTGTGAAGAAGATGCTATCGCTGCAATTCTTGGTGGAAAGATAGTAGAAGGTGATGTGGTAGTTATCAGATACGAAGGTCCTAAGGGCGGTCCTGGCATGAGGGAAATGCTTAATCCTACCTCTGCAATTGCAGGTATGGGACTTGGTTCAACTGTAGCACTTATCACAGACGGACGCTTCTCGGGCGCAAGCAGAGGCGCTTCAATAGGCCATGTATCACCTGAAGCAGCTGTTGGGGGACCGATTGCACTTGTAAAAGAGGGAGATATTATTTCTATCGATATTAATAACAATAAACTCGATATGAAGGTATCTGATGAGGAGCTTGCTAAGAGAAGAGCTGAGTGGACTCCCAGAGAACCCAAAATCACAACAGGATATCTTTCCAGATATGAAAAGATGGTTACAAGTGGTAACAGAGGAGCAATTCTTGAAATAAAATAATAAAAAAGCAGGTTGAGAAAAGGAGCAATATTAAATGCAGCTTACAGGAGCACAGATTGTACTGGAATGCCTTAAAGAACAGGGAGTAGATACTGTTTTTGGTTATCCGGGGGGAACAATTTTAAATGTTTACGATGAATTATATAAGCAACAGGATCAGATAAAGCACATTTTAACGTCACATGAGCAGGGCGCATCACATGCAGCGGACGGATATGCAAGAGCAACAGGAAAAGTTGGCGTTTGCCTTGCAACCAGCGGCCCGGGCTCTACAAACCTTGTGACAGGTATTGCATCTGCATATATGGACTCAGTTCCTATGGTTGCAATTACCTGTAATGTAAATCTGCCGTTGCTTGGTAAAGATACCTTTCAGGAGGTAGATATCGTAGGTATAACCATGCCTATAACAAAACACGGTTATATCGTTAAGGACATAAAACAGCTTGCAGATACTATAAGAAAAGCATTTGATATTGCAAGGAGCGGAAGACCGGGACCTGTAATTGTTGATATTACTAAGGATGTAACAGCCGCAAAATGCGATTATAAATTCTCAGAACCTGTTCATAAGGACAGACCGTTAAAGTATACTGAAGATGATATTGCTACAGCAGTTAAGATGATTGAGCACGCTAAAAGACCATTTATATATGTCGGTGGTGGTGCTGTTATTTCAGGTGCTAATAATGAACTGCTCACATTTGCTGAGAGAATTCAGGCACCTGTATGTGATACACTTATGGGAAAAGGCGCGTTTAATGGTCATCACAGCCTCTATACCGGTATGATTGGTATGCATGGCACTAAAACTTCTAACTTTGGTGTCAGCGAATGCGATCTTTTGATTACTCTTGGAGCGAGATTCTCTGATCGTGTTATAGGAAATGCCAAGACTTTTGCCAAGAAAGCAAAGATACTGCAGATTGATATAGATGCTGCAGAGATCAATAAGAATATACGCACTGATTATTATATAGTGGGTGACCTTAAGGAAGTGCTTGAGAAAATCAATGATAAGCTTACCCAGCAGAATCATTCTGAATGGATTGCTCATATTAAAGAATATGAGAAGAAGTTCCCGCTTAATTATGACAAAGAATCTCTTACATGTCCTTATGTAATTGAGACTTTGGATAAATTAACTGATGGTGAAGCTATCATTTCAACTGATGTAGGACAGCATCAGATGTGGACTGCGCAATTCTACAAATTCAAGCATCCCAGAACTTTCCTCACCTCCGGCGGCCTTGGAACTATGGGATATGGACTTGGCGCAGCCATTGGTGCAAAAGTTGGCATGCCTGAAAAGACTGTAGTAAATATTGCAGGTGACGGATGCTTCAGAATGAATATGAACGAACTGGCAACTGCCAGCAGATATAATATTCATGTGATTGAGGTAGTTATAAACAATCAGGTTCTTGGTATGGTAAGGCAGTGGCAAAACTTGTATTATAATCAGCACTATTCAAATACCATTCTTACCGACAAAGTGGACTATTGTAAAGTTGCTGAAGCACTTGGATGTATGGCAATCAGAGTTACAAAGAAGGATGAGGTTCTTCCTGCCCTTAAGAAAGCTCTGGATGCGAAAGGTCCTGTACTTCTCGATATTGCAGTTGATCCGGATGAGAAGGTATTTCCTATGGTATCTCCCGGCGGATCAATAAGTGAAGCTTTTGATGAGAAAGATTTAGAGGGAAAGGACAGGGCATAACTGTCCGGATAAGGTATGAAGAAGAGGGGAATTTTATATTTAGTTCTGGCATTATCTTTGGGTTCTTTTATAACAATATATTTACTGTTGGGCTTTTACTACAGTGGAAGCTTTGCTTACGGTACATGGATCAATCATGTTTATTGTACCGGTAAGACAGTGAATGAGGCCAATAATGAGCTGAAGAACAATACCTTTTACAATGGTATTGTTGTTTCAGCTGCCGATGGGGAAAAGTACTTCATCAATTCAGATTCTATTGATTTTAGTATCGATTACTATGATGAGCTTAAAAATATAATGGATTCCCAAAATCCATTTATTTGGGGAGAAAACTTATTTATATCAAAGAATCGTGAAATCCCGGGCAGTCCTTCTTTTGATGAGGAAAAGCTTGAAAAAATATTGCTCGAATGGAATCTGTTTGATGTAGCAGATAAGCCATATTATCAGTTAAAGAAAAATGATGGCGGATATTATTTGGAAACATCCTCTGAAAAGACGGCTAATTTCCGTAAAGTTTATGATTTTGTAAAAGATGCTGTTTATCAGAAAAAGTATGAAGCTGATGTGAGCTCGTTATCTGACTTTTATGATGATATAAAAGCGACAGAGGACGACATGAAGGTCTATGATCTGTTTGAGAGAATAGATAAAGTTCAAAATAACGATGCTTCGATTAGGATAGCCGAAAATAAAATAAGTGCCGCTCCGTCTGATATCACTGAATGGATGATCACTCTTGATGAGTTGGATAAGGCTATTGATGAAGAAAAGAGCGAGGAAAATCCGGGAAATGGTTACTTTATTGCAGGTGATAAGGTAATAGAGTTTCCAAGAGATTATCGTGTTGAAGAGAATATTGTAACTGATAAAGATGGTAATATTCTTTTAAGCTGCTCCAATGTATACGATTTTATCTGTGACAAGCTGGCTGAGATAGATACAAATCAATGTATAGAAAGATATCAGAAAGATGGCAAAGGCCTCATTTATGTCAGCGGCAACAAGAACGGAAAGCTATATGATGAGAATAAGGAATATGAGAATTTCGTAAATTCTATTGATGGTGCCGGACCTGCTGTGTCTGAAATAGCTCTTCCCAATAAATCATTAGTTTTGGATGGTGCTGAGCTTGGTAAGGAATATATTCTTGTTGATATGGGTAATCAGCATCTTAGATATTACAAGAATGGAAAAATCTGTATTGAGTATGACATTGTAACCGGTAATATCGGCCTCGGAAGAGGTACTCCTGTAGGACTTTACCACATTTACAATAAGCGATATCACACAATTTTACGAGGTGCTGACTATGCTTCATTTGTAAATTATTGGCTTGGTGTTAATAAGGGAATAGGGATACATGATGCCACCTGGAGAAAGGAATTTGGTGGCGAAATTTACAAACGTTCCGGTTCTCATGGATGCATAAATTCACCACTTGATCTCATGGAAAAACTGTATAATCAGGTTGAAGTTGGCGTACCTGTATTGCTTTATTACTAAATTAAAGCTCCTGAATTTCTAATGAAATTTAGGAGCTTTTTCTTTTTAAAATATTAAATAACATTAATTATGGAATATGCAGTTGACAAAAAAATATTTGTGATTTAAATTATTTTTAAATCAAAGATTCGAGTTCTAAAAAAATAAAAAAATAAATTTGTGTTTGCCAAATATTTTTTATCACAGGAGGAAAAAACAGTGTCCAGAGTTTACAATTTTAGTGCAGGTCCGGCAGTACTTCCGGAAGAGGTTTTAAAACAGGCTGCAGCAGAGATGCTTGATTATAACGGAAGTGGAATGTCAATTAATGAGATGAGCCACAGATCCAAGGCCTTTGATCAGGTTATTCAGACAGCTGAACAGGATATCCGCGATCTTATGAATATTCCTGATAATTATAAAGTTCTATTTCTTCAGGGCGGTGCAAGTCAGCAGTTTGCAGCGGTACCAATGAACCTTATGCAGAATAAAAAGGCAGCATATATAGTTACCGGACAGTGGGCTAAAAAGGCAATGGCAGAAGCAAAGAAGTATGGAGAAGTGGTCGAAGTTGCTTCAAGTGCAGATAAGACTTTCTCATATATTCCTGATTGCTCTGATCTGGATATTCCGGAAGACGCTGATTATGTATATATTTGCGAGAATAATACAATTTATGGAACAAAGTTCAAGAAGCTTCCTAATACTAAAGGACACATACTTGTATCCGATGTATCTTCATGCTTCTTATCTGAGCCTGTAAATGTAAATGATTACGGTGTTATTTACGGCGGCGTTCAGAAGAATGTAGGACCTGCAGGACTGGTAATCAGTATCATAAGAGAAGATCTTATCAGAGATGATGTTCCTGATTTTGTTCCTACAATGCTTAAATGGAAGACTCAGGCTGACAACGGATCTCTTTACAATACACCTAACTGCTGGGCTATTTATATGTGTGGTCTTGTGTTTAAATGGCTCAAAGCTCAGGGGGGTCTTGAGGAGATGAAAAAGAGAAATGAAGAGAAAGCAGCGCTTCTTTATGATTTCCTTGATAACAGCAAGATGTTCAAAGGAACAGTAAGACCTGAGGACAGATCTCTGATGAATGTACCGTTTGTTACAGGTAATGATGACCTTAACGCAAAATTCATCGCAGAGGCAACTGCAAATGGTCTTGTAAGTCTTAAGGGACACAGAACAGTTGGTGGTATGCGTGCAAGCATTTATAACGCTATGCCTAAGGAAGGTGTACAGAAACTTGTAGACTTTATGGAAACATTTGAAAAAGCAAATTCATAATTTTTCAGAAATATGACTTAATAAATTATTGAAAGGAAAACAAAATGTTTAAATATAAATGCTTAAATCCTATCGCAAAAGTAGGTTTAAATAATTTCACAGATCAGTACTCGGCAGTAGATAATGTGGATGATGCAGACGGAATTCTTGTCCGTAGCGCTAATATGAATGAGATGGAGTTCTCTGATAATCTTCTTGCAATTGCAAGAGCCGGCGCCGGTGTTAATAATATTCCAGTAGACAGATGTGCAGAGGAAGGTATAGTAGTATTTAATACTCCCGGAGCTAATGCAAACGGTGTTAAGGAGATGGTAATAGCAGCAATGCTTATTGCTTCCCGTGATATCATCGGTGGTGTTGAATGGGTAAGAGCAAATGCCGGAGATCCTGAAATTGCAAAGCTTACTGAGAAGACAAAGAAGAAATTTGCTGGAACAGAGATTGCTGGTAAGAAGCTCGGTATCATAGGTCTTGGTGCTATCGGAGTAAGAGTTGCAAATGCAGCAAGAAATCTGGGCATGGAAGTATACGGTTATGATCCTTATCTTTCCGTAGATGCAGCATGGAGCCTTTCATCAGATGTAAAGCACGTTACCAACGTTGATGATATCTATTCGAAATGTGACATAATCACAATTCATGTTCCTGCACTTGATAATACTAAGGGAATGATCAATGCAGAAGCAATTGCAAAGATGAAGAAGGGCGTTATTATTCTCAATCTTGCAAGAGATATCTTATGCAATGAAACAGATGTCCTTTCTGGAATCAACTCAGGTAAGATCAGAAAATATGTAACTGATTTCCCGAACACAGTAACTGCAGGTCATGATGATTGTATCGTTATTCCTCACCTTGGAGCTTCTACAGAGGAGTCAGAAGATAACTGCGCTATTAAGGCAGTGTTACAGATGAAGGATTACCTTGAAAATGGTAATATCGTGAATTCTGTTAATATGCCGCGCTGTGAGCAGGGCATTTGCACAGGTCCCAGACTTGCTATTATCCATAAGAATGTTGCAGGTATGATCGGTAAGTTTACTCAGGTACTTGCAAATGCGAATTACAATATTTCAAATATGACAAATAAATCCAGAGGTGATTTCGCTTATACTATTATTGATGTTGAAAGTAGTATTTCTGATGACCTTGTTAAGGAAATCCAGGACATTGATGATGTAATACGTGTTCGTGTAGTAAGAAAGGATGTATAAAAATGGCTGACGTAAGAGCTTTTGCTGCATATAGACCAAGAAAAGACATAGCTGATAGAGTTGCAGCACTTCCTTATGATGTTTACAACAGAGAGGAAGCGAGAGCTGAGGTTGAGCGTGAACCAATGTCATTTCTTGCAATAGACAGACCTGAAACACAATTTCCGGAAGATCATGATATGTATGCTGAAGATGTTTATCAGAAGGCACATGATATGCTTTGGGAAAAGATTGAAAATGGAATTTTCATACATGATGAAAAGCCTTGCTATTATCTGTATGAGCAGACCATGAACGGCAGAGTTCAGACAGGTATCGTGGCATGCAGCTCTGTAGATGACTATGATAATAATGTTATTAAAAAGCATGAGAATACTCTTGCAAAAAAAGAAGCTGACAGAATACATCATGTAGATTCATGTGATGCTCAGACAGGACCAATCTTTTTATGCTATAGAGAAAATGATTCCATAAGAAAGGTGATAAACAGAGTCAAGGCTGAGGATGAACCCCTTTATGACTTTGTGACCAAAGATGGAATAAAAAGCAGAGTTTTCATTATTGATAAGGATAATGAGATAGAAACCATAGCTGAAGCTTTTAAGGGTATGGACAGCATCTATATAGCAGATGGTCATCACAGATGCGCTTCTGCGGTTAAAGTTGCAAAGAAAAGAAGGGCTGAGGATCCTGACGCTAATGGAAATAAGGAATATGATTTCTTTTTATCTGTACTGTTTCCTGATAGCGAGCTGATGATCATGGATTATAATCGTGTGATCAAGGATTTAAATGGAATGTCTAAGGAAGATTTTCTTCAGAAAATATCCGAGAAGTTTGATGTTCAGGAGGAAGCCGGACAGGTTAAGCCTTCACAAAAATGCGAGATCGGAATGTATCTGGGAAATAAATGGTACAGATTAAATGCACACGATGATATTAAGAGTGATGATGCTGTAGAAGGGCTTGATGTAAGCGTTCTTCAGAACCATGTACTTACACCTCTTCTCAACATAAGTGATCCTAAAAATGATCCCAGGATTGACTTCGTTGGCGGAATCAGAGGTCTGGGTGAGCTTGAGAAGAGATGCAAAAATGACTGTGTATTAGCTTTTTCAATGTATCCTACTGATATTCATGAGCTTTTTGCAGTTGCTGATGCAGGAAGGCTTATGCCTCCCAAATCCACCTGGTTTGAACCAAAGCTCCTTAGCGGCTTATTTATTCATGCCATTTAAAATACCTTAAATATATTTTTAACCGACAAATTATTAAAAAAGATGTTACTAAAAGGTGAGATTTCGCCTTTAGTAACATCTTTTTTATATTATGTAGAGAACTAACTTATCGAAGTATTTTAGATTGTTTTAATTATGATTATCGGGTTAATCATGATAGACTAAAAAGTGTAATTATTTTTATGTAAAAATATAAAGAAGCTATACAGGTGATGGGGGAAAATATGTTTAAAAAAGAATTGCTGGATCGGAAATCAATTGATTCCTATTTAAGATTTTCCTATTTTGGAACAGGTATGTCCTATTTTGATCCAACTTCAAAGGGTTGTGATTACGTAGATTTTTCTATAGGTAAAGAGAAGGAAAGGGATGAATATCTAAAAGAACTAAACAGTATACTTGATGATATTCTTACAAAAGAAAGACAGTACAGTGAAGCTGCATTTTTATCATCAGGTGTTGATTCCTCTTTGTTGGCATGTGGGATTAAGGCGAAGGATACTTTCTCTGTAATATATGATGATGTGGAATTCGATGAGTCACCTTATGCACGAAAGACAGCGGAAATGATAGGTAGCAGACATCATGAGGTTAAGGTTGGATCTGCGGATTTTTTTGGAGTTGTTTCAGAAGCCTTGAAAAGCAGAGAACTGCCAACGGGAGATCCTTCCTACATCGCTCTGTATATTGGTGTCATGGAGGCAGCCAGGATTACTGATACAATCTGCTCAGGTGAAGGTCCTGATGAGATGTTTTGCGGATATCACTGTTACAATAAATATTTAAATAATCCTATGAAGGACTTTTATCTTTTTATCAATTCGATTTTCGATGTAGGGACAAAGGAAATTTCCGGTCTATCCGACTATGACGGAGATGGATTTCTTAAAATGAATGCCTTTGATCTTACCTGGTGGATGAATGGAAATATTATTCCAAATATTGATAGAGCTGCCGCAGCTAATAACATAAATATAAGAACACCGTATATGCGGGATGACCTGAAGAAATTTGCTTTATCATTACCTGTAAAATATAAGGCTGATAAACAATACGGAAAGATTCTATTCAGGGAATCTGCAAAACGATATGTTGGTGATGAAATTGCAAGTAGAGAAAAGAAGGGGTTCCCGGTACCGGTTCGCAAATGGATGAGACAGGAGCCATACAAGACCAGGATTCTTGATGCGATAACAGATTCTGATATGAAAGATATATTCTCTTCAATTGATTTGAAGTCGGTTATCAAGGGCTTTTATGAAGATATGGATGATACTTTTTATAAACGTGTTTATACATTATTTGCTTTTGCAACATGGTATAAACAATTGGTATAGCTGTTGATTACGGATATAGACAGGAAATAAAAGAAACTAAACTGAAAGGGGATAGTGCATGACGCCGGTTGCTTTTTTAGATGATAAATATCCTGTCAGGACTTTTATTTCGGATTTTGGTGACACTAAGGATTACGACAACTGGAAAAGCGTCTCGATACGAGCTCCGGTAATAAAAAAGTTTCTGGGGGTTGATTTTGATGAAAGCTTTTATGGTCAGGAATCTCATTCCGGTAATGTCTTTGTGATAAATCAGAAAAATGAAGGTATGAATGGAAAGCTGGAATATATAAATGAGACCTATGCAGTTGGAGATGCCGGTGGTTATGACAGCATAGTTACTTCCCTGAAAAAGGTAATGATATGCATCTGGTCAGCTGATTGCGTACCTGTATTTCTGTATGATCCTGTAAAACAGGTAATAGCCGTGGCCCATAATGGGTGGAGAGGGATTTTAGCTGATATAACCATAAATACATTAAATGTTATGGAAAGATGCTTTGGAACAAAGCATGCGGATGTAATAGCTGCATACGGGCCCGGAATCTGCGGGAATTGCTACGAAGTCGGAACGGATATATATGATATCTTTTTGGGAAAATTTGAAAAAAACGTAACTTCCGGATTTTTCAGGAAAAAGGATAACGGGAAGTTTTTACTTGATTTGAAAAAGGCAGCAACATACGAATTGACCGCTGCAGGAGTTCAAAAAGAAAACATTTTTGATACAGGGATATGTTCCTACGAGAATAAAAGCTATGCATCCTACAGACGTGATGGTAAATCAGGACCTGCAATGCAGACAATTTCAGGTATCGTAATGTATTAACCAATAAGGAGCTTTTAACTATATGCAAAATAATCAGAATTACAGAGACTGGATACAGTCTGACCCGCAATATAATAAGGAAGAGGCGTGGCCTTCATCTATTTTTCCGAAGGCAAAATATCATTTTTTCAAGGAAACCGGGTGTCTTGTGACGTCACTTGCTATAATGCTTAGGCATTTTGGAATTGAGAAGGAAGAGGATGAGGAAAAATTCAATCCCTGGATTCTTAATAAGAGGTTTATAGAAAAGGAATTATTTACCGAAAGTGCTGATCTGGAACTTAATTACATAGACAGAGTTTATCCTATTGAATATAAAGGACGTTTTCCCTTTTCATTTGAAAAATTAAAAGAATTGTATGAGAGTGGACAACCTTTTCTGTTGACAGTTCCGGGCGTAAAGGGAGAAAGACATTTTATTGTACCGGATGAACTTATAGATGATAATTTGACTGTTATAGATTGTGCCTGGCAAAAAAAATATCTTAGCGATTTCAATACAATTTGTGAACTAAGAAAATTTCAGCGTAAGGAGGCATAATGCTGTATGCTTGTTGGATTAAGGCGAATGCAAATTAATATTGCACCTCAAAGGTCAGAATTCGGTTCTGCCTGCCTTAGTATGCTGTCAGGATTTTACGGAAAGACTATTTCACTTATGGAAGCAGCAAAGCTTTGCTGTGTTTCTAAAAACGGCTGCACATTTGAACAGCTAAGGGATGGAGCACAGTATATAGGCTTTAACTGTGAAATATTGGATGCAGATTATGGAATTATAAGTAAGAGAAATGAGCCCTGCATAGTTATGCTTGATTCAGACTATGCTGTTTTTTATAAGCTAAAGGGCCGCAAAGCAATTTTATGCACTCCTGATAAAGGGCTTGTGAAAATTGATATAGATGATTTCAAAGAAGCCTTATCTTCTAAAATGTTATATATTTCACCTTCAGGTGAATCCGGTATCAAATCTATTGAATACCTTTCACCTGCAAAATACATTTTTTCCATTTTGGCAGAAACAAAGAAAAGCTATCTCTTTATCAGCTGTTTGCTGCTTACTTCCATATCCTTGCTTTTTTTTTCTGTACAGTACTTTATAAGTGAATTTACGGATACTTACTATGCTTCGAATTACGAAAACAGTAAGCCTTTTATTTATTGTGTTTATATTTTAATAATTCTTTTGATTTTACTTATAGTTTTTGAGGTTTTTCAGACAATCGTTTTTCCGAAGCTGTCAGAAAATATAGCTACTATTTGTCGCAAGAATTTTGTGTGGTCATCACTTAATCTTCCCATGTTTTTTTACTCAATTAGATCTGACGGATATTTTATGGAAAGCGTTTTGCAGGCTGTTCGCACCGGCTATTTTTTATCCAAACAGATTGTTGAACTGATTATAAGACCTTTCTTTGCAGCGGTTTGCCTTTTGTTTATAGCCAGGGTTTCGGTGATTGCCTGTATATTAGTTATTCTTTCCTATATCGTGATGAGTATTGCAACCTATATAAATGCCCGCCTGGAGGATGAGACAGAAGAAATAGTATTTTACAAGGATTCGAAGGCTGAAGGCTTTCTTTATGATGGATTAAAGGCTATAAGAAGCATCAAAAATTCAGGATCGGAATTCATTTTTTTCAGGGAATATTTTGGTCTTAACCTTGATACTTCCAAAGAACAGAAGAAATTCGATATCATTGAGGGCTCTTTTAACGGTTTTCCTACACTGGTAGCTAATATCACAAAGATGATTCTTTTGATGCTTGGAATTATAAGTATTATTTATAGCAAGGTTACTTATGGTGGTCTTATTTTCATAATTGGAATATACGAGATTTCTCAGGAATATATAAAAGCCGCGATTTATTCAAGAAAGGTTCTTATAACAATAAATAATAAATTAAAAAATCTTGCTGATATTTTCAGTAGCGCTAAAGATGATGAAAACGGAGTTCCGGCAGAGAATGTAAGCTATAACAAGTTAAAAGGGAATATAGAGATAAAAGGAGTAAGTTTTGGTTACAATAAGTATTCAAGAGAAATCCTGCATGATATATCAATGACAATTCCTTCCGGAAACAGTATTGCAATTGTTGGAGCAACCGGTTGCGGAAAAACAACTCTTAAACAACTGATTTGCGGAAGATATGACCCCTGGAAGGGAGAAATACTTTTTGATGGAGTTTCATCCGGGGATATTCCCGAGGATGTACGTCTGAGCTCTATTTCCTCAGTTGATCAGAAGATAGGAATATTTGGCGATACCATAATGAATAATATTAAAATGTGGGACAGTACACAGCTTGATGCCGATGCTATCCTGGCTGCAAAGGATGCTCAGATCAATGAGTGTATCATTTCCCGCAAGAATGGTTACAATTATGTTATGAGTGATAATGGCACTGACTTTTCAGGCGGAGAGCGACAGCGAATAGAAATAGCCAGAGCACTTTCAATGGATCCGTCAATTCTTGTTCTTGATGAAGCAACCAGCTCCCTTGATACGATCGTTGAAAAGAGAATTGTTGAACATATACGACAAAGAGGAATTACAACAATAGTTATTGCTCACAGGCTTTCCACAATAAGGCAGTGTGACAAAATATATGTAATGGAAAATGGTCGAATTATTAGTAGCGGAACTCATGAAGAGCTTATGGAAAAATGTGAGCTATATCATGAGCTTGTGACAGTGGAATAAAACTATGAGTAATCTTTTTACAAGGCAGATCAGAGAAAGAAAAATAGCCGATTCTATTATGAAGGATAAGGCTGATAATTTAATAGAAGATGTCTATAAAAGAAATTATGCACGTAACATATTTTCGAAGGTTACGTCTAATAATGATGCCCTTGATCTGATTGTTTCATGGTGCGGTATCAGCAAAGACAAGCTTTCTGATATAGAAAATGAAAATATTCTTTTCACTGATGTCGTAAAGGAAAAGGAATGGTATAAAAGCCAGATGGGCTATTGTATTGGCTTTGGTACGGATGGAAAGGCAGTCGCATTTATTCCGGCAGCTTTTGGCGGATATTATTATTTTGATGAAAATAATAAAAGGATATTTGTAAATAAGGATACAGCTGCTTCCTTTTCTAAGATTTATCTGGTTTGCAGACTTCTTCCTGAAAGAAATCTATCTATTGTAGATTTTTTTCTTTATCTGATGAGTTTTATGAGGCCTGAATTATTCATTATCTATATAGTTATTGCAATAATTTCGGGTGTGTTGGGACTTCTTTTTCCTGCGCTTGTAAGTGATATTCTTGATAAAGCAAAAAAGCTTGATACCTTCAGATTCAGAGACATTGCACTTGTAATTGTTTTTTGCATAGGCGTAGAATGTATAAGATTTTTGTTTAGTATGATACTTAATATCTATAGCAATGTCTTTACCAACATGGTGGGATTCAATGTCCAAAACGCAGCACTGTCGAGGTATTTGGAGGGTAACAATGATAAAATAACTAAAAAGGAGCCGACCTATGTATGGACAGCTATCACTGCAGAAATTCCTGAGTTTATAAAGAATATTCTAAATGCCTGCCTTTGCATTATTCCGCAACTGATATTTACTGTGTTTTACTGCATTGCAACTGTTTATTATTTGAGAGGATACTTTTTCTGGATGCTCGTTGGAATATTTATTCTGATGAATATTATGTGGGCAGTCTATTCAGGCTTTGATAAATGGTACAGTAAAACTCTTAATGATCGTATTCGAGGTGATAAATATCTGGGCCAGGTATACCAATGGATAGAAAAAATAAGAAGCAGAAAAGCTCAGAAACGTATATATCTTGGATGGTCCAAAATTTATGCAAAAGAGGCCGGGGCTGATATTAATAGAAAAAAATACGATGTAATGGAAGCTGCTGTAATAGATTTTGTGGGTCCAATGTTTCAGATTATCCTGATTATTATTGCACTTGCAGGTGATTTCTCATATCAGGTTTTTACAACCTGTATAGTGCTTGCAGGCCTTATTGCACCGCAAATATGTGAAATCACAATGTACATAGAAAGGATGTTTAACAGCAAGTCATTATGGAATAACATCGAATTCTTATTTCAGGGAGATGTAGAAAAGAAAACAAACACTCTTTGTAATAAATTTACAGGGGAGCTTAGTGTACGAAATCTCTCCTTTGCTTATCCTGAGATGGAAAGACTTATTGATGATATATCCTTTGAGGTACATGAAGGAGAATACATTGGAATTACCGGAATTTCCGGATGCGGTAAAAGTACACTTTTAAAGCTTCTTCTGGGAATGCTGAGTCCCGATAAAGGTGAGATCAGTTATGGCAAATATAATCTTCAAAGGACAGATCAGAGAAGTATAATGAAAAACATAGGAATTGTCATGCAGGGAGAGACCCTTATTCCGGGAACAATCAGGCAAAATATGAGTATGCAGCCAAGACCTGTTACGGACGAGGAAATATGGGAAGTACTTACTAAAGTTGGAATAGACGATCTTATAAGAAGCTATCCTGCCGGACTTGATACTGAAATAGGAGTTTCCGGTGCGGAAATATCAGGCGGACAAATGCAAAAGCTTCTTATCGCCAGGGCTATTATAGCAAAGCCCCAAATGATAATTTTTGATGAGGCTACAAGTGCTCTTGATAATATTTCACAGAGGGAAATCAAGAACCTTCTCGATGACATGAAATGTACAAAAATAGTTGTTGCTCACAGGTTATCAACCATAAAGGACTGTGACAGAATTCTTCTTCTGGAAAACGGGAGAATAACCCAGGAAGGTACCTTTGATGAATTAGTAAATGAGGATGGCCAGTTCAAAGAACTTGTTCTTTGTCAGCAGGCTGCTAACTAAATATTTTTAAGAGCCAAATGAGGCATTCTTTGGCTTGACATTAGATGCATCTATGCTAAGATAATTTTGCCTGATTAATGAGAATTTTGGAAGGGCTGTATGCATATAGGCATGCCGCCCTTCTTTCTGTCTATATTATATTTTTTGGAGGACAAGTAATTGGATCTGGATCGTCAGAGAAAAGCGCCTGTTTATGAAGCGCTTGAAAGATTTAGAAAACAGAGAGTGGTGCCCTTTGACGTACCTGGACATAAAAGAGGTCGCGGTAATGCTGAGCTGGTTCGATTTCTAGGTGAACAGTGTGTTGGAATTGATGTTAATTCCATGAAACCTTTGGATAATTTATGTCATCCTGTCTCTGTAATAAAGGAAGCAGAAGAGCTGACAGCAGATGCTTTCGGAGCTGAGCATGCCTTTTTAATGGTTAACGGAACCACAAGTGCTGTTCAGGCTATGGTTTTATCGTCGGTTAAGCATGGCGAAAAGATCATCATGCCAAGGAACGTTCATAAAAGTGCAATTAATGCGCTTATTTTATGTGGAGCTGTTCCTGTTTACATCGATCCTAAGGTTGATACCAAGCTAGGAATTCCTCTTGGCATGGAAATTTCTGATGTTGAGGCAGCAATCAAAGAGAATCCTGATGCGAAGGCTATTTTAATCAATAATCCTTCCTATTATGGAATATGTTCAAATCTTCAGGCAATTGTTGACCTGGCTCATGAGAATGGAATGAAGGCGCTTGTTGATGAAGCTCACGGAACTCACTTGTATTTTGGACCTAACCTTCCCTTGTGCGGTATGAGGGCAGGAGCTGACATGGCCGCAATAAGCATGCATAAGTCGGGAGGCAGCCTCACACAAAGTTCAATACTTCTTTGCGGAAAAAATGCTAATATAGGATATATAAGCAGAATTGTAAACCTGACACAGACAACAAGTGCAAGCTATCTTTTGATAGCAAGTCTTGATATTTCAAGAAGAAATCTTGCACTTCACGGCCATGACAGCTTTGAGAAGGTAACCGGAATGGCTAAGTATGCAAGGGAAGAGATCAATGAGATTCCCGGCTACTATGCTTATGGCCACGAGCTTATAAACGGCGGAAGTATCTATGATTTTGATGAGACCAAGCTTGTTGTTAATACCAGAGGTGTTGGACTTACAGGAATAGAAGTGTACGACCTTCTTCGTGATGAATATGACATCCAGATGGAATTTGGTGACCTTTCTAATGTAATGGCGTACATTTCTATCGGTGACAGGCTCCAGGATATAGAGAGACTTGCAGGAGCACTGTCAGATATAAGAAGATTGTATGCAAAACCTGAGCAGGAATTCTTCTCAGCAGAATATGTAACACCTATAGTAAAGGCTACTCCACAGGAAGCTTTTTATGCTGAAAAGGTATCACTTCCTATAAAAGAAACAGTTGGAAGAATAAGTGCTGAATCAGTAATGTGTTATCCTCCGGGAATACCTATCATTTCACCCGGAGAAGTAGTTACCGAGGAGATACTTGATTATATTCTTACTGCAATGGAAAAAGGATGCTCAATGCAGGGGCCTGAAAGTGAAGATATATCAGAATTACAGGTACTAAAATAGATTTCTGATTTTAATATATTAAGTCTGTTTATTTAATGGAGGAAACGAGATGCCACAAATGGACTATTGGTTTGGTGAAATGCATACCAATAATGTGAAAATAAATATCAGATTAAGTAAGCAATTATTTTCAGGCTCTAGTGAATTTCAAAGAATTGACGTATTTGATTCACCGGAATTTGGTAAGTTTCTTGCATCGGATGGCAATATTATCTTCTCTGAAAAAGATGAGTTTACTTATGATGAAATGATTGTTCATGTACCCATGGCTGTTCATCCAAAGGTACAGAGAGTGCTGGTACTTGGCGGAGGTGATGGCGGGGTGGCCAGAGAGCTGAGCTACTATGATGAGATCAAGGTAATTGATGTTGTAGAGCCTGACAGCATGTTTGTAGAAGTATGTAAGCAGTACTTCCCTGACAACGCCTGTGGACTTGATGATGACAGAGTGCATATCTATTATCAGGATGGATTAAAGTTCCTTAGAAAATGCGAAGATATGTATGACCTTATAATAAATGATGTAACAGAGCCTCTTGGACATGAAGCCGGACTTTTTACTAAGGAATTTTACGGAAGCTGTTACAAGGCACTTCATGATGACGGAATAATGGTATATCAGCATGGAAGCCCTTTCTATGATGAAGATGAGGAGAGCTGCAGAGCTATGCACAGGAAGGCATACAGAGTATTCCCTGTCAACAGAGTATATCAGGCTCATATACCCACCTGTCCAGCTGGGTACTGGCTTTTTGGATTTGCCAGCAAAAAGTATCATCCTCTAAAGGATTTCAATCCTGACAGATGGGATGAGAGAAATATAAAGACATGGTATTATACAACACATCTTCATAAAGGAGCTTTTATGCTTCCAAAATATGTTGAGGATCTTCTTCAGGAAGAAGAAGCAATGTCAAGGTAAAGGAGAAATTATGAGCAGATTATTAGTTATTGGCTGTGGCGGAGTAGCACAGGTTGCAATTCAGAAATGCGCACAGAACAGTAAAGTATTTACTGAGATGTGCATAGCTTCAAGAACTGTTTCTAAGTGTGATGCGCTTAAGGAAAAACTTGAAAAAGCAGGTACTCCTGTTAAAATCACGACGGATACCGTTAACGCAGATGATGTAGAAGATATAAAGAGAGTAATAAACAGTTATAAGCCTGATGCAGTGCTTAACGTTGCACTTCCTTATCAGGATCTCACAATAATGGATGCATGTCTTGCATGTAAGGTTGACTATATTGATACTGCCAATTATGAGCCCGAAGACACTGATGATCCTGAGTGGAGAAAAATATATGAGAAGCGTTGTAAGGAGAAAGGATTTACAGCATACTTCGATTACAGCTGGCAGTGGGCTTATTTTGACAAATTCAAGGAAGCCGGACTTACAGCTCTTTTAGGAACAGGATTCGATCCTGGTGTAACTTCTGTATTTACAGCATATGCAAAAAAGCATTATTTTGATGAGATTCATTACATTGACATCATGGATTGCAATGGTGGAGACCATGGTTACGCTTTTGCTACAAACTTCAATCCTGAGATCAATTTAAGAGAAGTTTCTGCAAACGGAAGCTATTGGGAAGATGGACACTGGGTTGAGACAAAGCCCATGGAAATAAAGAGAGAATATGATTTTGCCCAGGTTGGAAAAAAGGACATGTATCTGCTTCATCATGAAGAAATCGAAGCTCTTGGCAGAAATTTCCCCGAAGTAAAAAGAATTCGTTTCTTCATGACATTTGGACAGAGCTATCTTGATCATATGAGATGCCTTGAAGACGTAGGAATGCTTTCAACAAGTCCTGTTATGTTCGAAGGACGCGAAATAGTGCCGATTCAGTTTTTGAAAGCACTTTTACCTGATCCTGCAAGTCTTGGTCCCAGAACAGTTGGAAAGACAAACATCGGTTGTATTTTCAGAGGCATCAAGGACGGTAAAGAGAGAACAATCTATATTTATAACGTATGTGATCATCAGGAATGCTATAAGGAGCTTGGAAGTCAGGCTATTAGCTACACAACAGGTGTTCCTGCTATGATAGGTACTGCTCTTGTAGTTACAGGTCAGTGGAAGAAACCCGGCGTATTTACTACGGATGAGTTTGATCCCGATCCGTACATGGAGATGCTTAATGAGTATGGTCTTCCCTGGGTTGTAGAAGAGAATCCTACTCTTATAGATTGATACTATTACATTCGCAGAAGGGCTATATAGTAAGCAGTCTAATCTGATGCTTGATATAAATATACGAAATAAAAAAGGGGTGTTCTCCGAATGGAGATCACCCTTACTTTAACTAAAAGAAATCTATTCATTAAAAATCTTTTTGAGGGCACGCATGACATCACTTGCCATAAAAGGCTTTACTACAAAATCTTTTGCGCCTTTTTTAAGAGCAAGAACAATCATGGGTTCCTGTTTTTGGTCGGAACACATTATTACGTTTGCGTTTGGATCAAATTCCATAACGCCTGTAAGAGCGTCTATGCCGTTCATAACAGGCATATTTATATCAAGAATTAAAAGATCCGGCTTTTTCTCTTTATATTGATCTACAGCCTGCTGTCCGGTAGTTGCCTCTCCAACAATCTCGTATTTTTCTTTGTCCAGTGCTGATTTTAGCATCTCTCTCATGAATGTTGTATCATCGGCTATAAGGATACGTTTGCGCATATTAACCCCCATGTGTATAGTTATTCATTAATAAGTATTTAAAAATCTTATATAAATAATTATTACAACAAAATCATCCAATATCCAATAAAAAAGAGTTACAATTCTATTAATTAAAAATAAACAAAGGAAGGGATTTTCAAATAAATGGAAACTCAGTTTTCAAGAACTGAATTACTTATAGGAAAAGAAGCGCTTAATAAACTTGCTGACAGTCATGTGGCTGTATTTGGAGTTGGTGGTGTTGGCGGCTATGTATGTGAAGCCCTGGCGCGAAGCGGCATTGGTGAATTTGACCTTATTGATAGTGATACGGTAGCATTAAGTAATTTAAACCGTCAAATAATCGCTCTAAACAGCACAATCGGTAAATATAAAACTGAAGTAATGAAGGATAGAATGCTGGACATAAACAAGGAAGTGAAAGTGAATATACATAACTGCTTTTATCTTCCCGAAAATGCAGATGATTTTGATTTCTCCGGGTATGACTATATAGTGGATGCAGTTGATACAGTAACTGCCAAAATTGAAATCGTAATGAGAGCCAAGGAATGCGGGACTCCTGTTATTAGTGCTATGGGAGCAGGCAATAAGCTCGATCCTTCAAGGTTCAGAGTTGCTGATATTTATAAGACAAGTGTATGTCCTCTTTGCAGAGTTATGAGACGGGAATTAAAGAAGAGAAATGTTGATAGCCTCAAAGTTGTTTATTCGGATGAAGAGCCAATTAAGACAGAGGCCGGAAGAACCCCGGGAAGTACAGCCTTTACGCCATCAGCCTGCGGACTTGTTATCGCAAGTGAAGTGGTGAAGGATTTAATAGGTTAAATTTGTTTTTTAATACCAAATAATAGATTGTATATGAGCCTTTAAAAAATACACACATTTATTTTATATGCTGCTGATCTTAAATAGAATTAACCAGATTGGAAATAAAATTAGTTAAAATTGAGGATTAAAAAATGACAATAAACAATATAAAAACTCCGGCTTATCTCATTGACGAGAAAAAACTCCGCGAAAACTGCGAAATACTTAAGGAAGTCCAGGATAAATCAGGTGCAAAAATTCTGCTTGCACAAAAGGCTTTTTCTGCCTATAGCACATATCCCTTAATAGCCAAATATCTTTCCGGAACGACTTCCTCCGGATTATTTGAAGCAAAGCTTGCTCATGAAGAATTTTATCCGGAAAATTATAATGAATCCGTTATGGGCGAGTGTGATTCTAATGAGATAAATGAAAACTGTGTAAAAAACGCAAAGCCTGAAATCCACGTATTTGAGCCTGCCTTTAACGACGAAGAGATGGAAGAACTCTGCAGTATATGTGATCATATGGTTTTTAATTCCTTAAATCAGCTTGAGCATCACAGGAAGGTATGGGAAAAGGCAGTAGAAAAAGGTCAATTATCAGTTGGTCTAAGAGTAAATCCAGAGCTTTCGACACAGGAGGGGCATGAAATCTACGATCCCTGCGCACCGGGCTCAAGGCTTGGAATACGAGTATCCGATATGCCCGATACTTTGCCAAAGGGAGTGGAGGGTCTACATTTTCATACCTTGTGTGAACAGGGCTTTGAGCCATTGAAAGCCACTTTTGATGAATTTGAAAAACGGTTTCAAAAATATCTTAATAATACTGAGCACAAACTGAAATGGATAAATCTTGGTGGTGGTCATCATATAACCCGGGAGGAATATGATAGAGAAGGACTCATCAACCTTGTAAAATACATCAGAGAAAAATATGATGTTGAAGTCTACTTAGAACCCGGAGAGGCCATCGCACTTGATGCAGGATATCTTGTAACAAGGGTAATGGATATTGTGGAAACTGAAGTTTATCCTGTACTTATACTAGATACTTCTGCTGCCTGTCATATGCCTGATGTTCTGGAGATGCCTTACAGACCACCACTTAAGGACAGTGGAGAGGCTGATGAAAAGAAATACACCTACAGACTTTCATCAAGAACCTGTCTTGCCGGAGATGTAATTGGGGATTACAGCTTTGATCATGAGATAAAAATCGGAGACAGGCTTATTTTTGAAGATATGGCTATTTACAGTATGGTTAAAAACAACACTTTTAACGGTATGCCACTACCGGATATAGCCTTACTTCATGAAGATGGCAATGCTGAAGTTGTAAAGAGCTTTGGGTATGAAGATTTTAAAATGAGGCTATAAAAAAGTTTATACTTTTTTTATATTTTTGTTCAAAAATAATTGCATAACTATATTTTTTTATATTAAAATCTATTTGGAAAAGTTGATAGGGGGGGTAAACATTATAATGTGTTTTAGCAGAAACAGTTAATTGTTATGCTTTAAATCATATTTTTTAACGCATCCTTTAACGGCTTTCCCGGGATGCGTTTTGAATTTTTAAGGAGGATTTAAAAATGGAGAGAGGTAAACGGTATGTTGGGGCAAAACAGCTTCTAATGATGTGCGTATTATCATTGATGCTGTGCTTTGTACCCGGAGTAAAAGTAATGGCGGCTGATCGTGTTGTTGCTGCTAATGAAACATGGAAGCCTACAGCTGATGTTACTTGCACCAAGCTGACTGTAAATGGTACAGCAGATTTTTCTGACACAAATTGTAAGAAGGTTGAAGTTAGTAATTTCGAGGTTACGCAAGGCGCAAAGGTTGTTTTAGATGATACATATCTTATAGTAAATGGGAATGCTTCTATAAGCGGAGAATTCATTTTGAAAAATGGTTCTGTTCTTCTTGTAAAAGGTGACTATTATCAACCTGATGGATCGGTTGATTATGCTGCAGATAGTGAAATAAATGTTAAGGGAAACTTTATATTTCAAAAACGGAATGCAGCCGGAACAATGACTCATTCAACAGCATCCCTTTTTGCAAAAGGAATACTTAGGGTTGATAAGAACTTTACCGTTGATAGCACGGGAAATATGCTGAATCTAAGAGGCGATTTTTATGTTGGCGGTGATGTTGAATTGATTGATACAACAGATATTTATTGTCTGCGTTTTCTGGGAGAGTTTAATTTAACAAATGAAAATCCGCAAACCATCAGTATGAGTAATTGTGCATCAATTGAAAACCTGAAGAGCAGCTGCAATACAGTTAAGAGTGCAAATTACTTAAACGTTGGTAAAGTTCAAAGCGATATTACTTTTGTTAGTGATAGTAGGAAGTTTGTTATAAATTATCCTAATAGTGTTTTGGACAAAACAGTTACTTTTGATGGTAATGTTGTTGTGGAAACCGGTAAACTTGAAGTAAATAACGGAGGAACATTAACAATTAAGGGTAATCTTCAGGCATTAGAGGGAAGTGTATCCGTTCAAGGTAACCTTATTGTTGAGGGTGATCTTAAATTTGAAAAAGAAAATGCAGCAGGAGTAGTCACAACTGTTGGTGGTTCGTTTTATCAGTCATATGGTGCAAAAATCACTGTAAAAAAGAACTTTACCTGGAACAGTACCGGAAATGGGTTGAATTTTAAGGGAACCATGGATCTGTATGGAGATTATAATGATAGGAGAGGTGCTGAATGGGGTGGCACAGTAAGACTCTTGTCAACAGGTCAGCATGTAACAATTGCTGAAGGTGGTAAGATTTATCATCTTTATGTAGAACACAAAAAAGGTGATTATTTCTTCAACCCGGATCCATGCTGGGAAGAATTAACAGAAGGCGAACCTACAACACCGTCTGGCAATGGAACAACTACAGAACAGGGAAATACATCAAATAACCAGAATGGTAATGGCAACACCACAAATGGTCAGGATAATGGTCAAACCAATCAGAATAATAATTCAAACGACCAGGGGAATACACAGAATAATCAGGGAAATAATTCAAACCAGAATAATGCACAGAATGGTCAGAACAATAGTACAACCGACCAGAATAACAATCAGACTAACTATAATAACAACACAAGCAATCAGGGTGAAAATGCAGCTAACCAGAATAGCCCTTCAGAAGTTATCTCAAATAATGACACTCAGAAGGCTGAGCAGGCTCAGGAGAAAATAGACAGCTCAATTAAAAAGACAAAAATCAAGTCTGTAAAAGCTGCTAAGAAGAAGTTTACATTAACTTTAAAGAAGACCAATTCCATAAACGGTTATGAAGTTCAATATGATACTTCAAAAGAATTTACTTCAGCTAAGACAAAGAACCTCGGTGCTAAGAAAACAAGCCTTACCGTTAAGAAGCTTAAGCCAAAAACAACATACTTTGTAAGAATTCGTTCTTATAAGAATACTGATGATGGAAAAGTATATTCCAATTGGAGTAAGGTTAAGAAGGTTAAAGTGAAATAATTAAATAGTATTAGTGATAAAAAATATCCAGTCTGTTTGGAAGACTGGATATTTTTCATTATCCTTTTGGAACACTAGGTTTTGCATCGGATGCACCGTCATATTTATTTATGTATTTTACAATTGTTTTGCTTGTTGGGACGAAATCTTTAAAGCGCTCTAAAGGAAGCCTGGGACCTTCGGCACCGGTGAATTTTACAGTAACTTTACTCTTTATTCCTTTAAAGCAGTTCTTTTTGATTGTCTTTTTTTATCCATTCGCCACAAACCATCAAACACTATTTCTGAAAGTTTAGAGCAATCCATGATAAATATTAAATTACGATAATGTAAAATTTAAGTTATAAAAATGTTTTTATCTTTAGTAGCGTCCCTTATCAATATATGATATTATTTTTTCAGTAAATTCGGAGGTAAAAGAATATGAAAAATGTAACAGCTTTAAATCATCCGCTTATTGAGCATAAGCTTTCAATTTTAAGAGATAAAAATACAGGAACTAAACTTTTCAGAGAACTCGTAGGAGAAATTGGTGCTTATCTGATTTATGAAGCAATGCGTGATGTTGAGCTTGACGAAACAACAGTTGAGACTCCCATTAAAACAATTAAGATGGGAAGACTCAATGAGGATAAATATGCATTTGCTCCTATCATGAGAGCCGGAATGGGACTTCTTGACGGCGTTCTTAAGGTAATTCCTAATGCGAAGATTGCTCATGTAGGTATGTATCGTGATGAGACAACTTATGAGCCTGTTAATTATTTCTTCAAGGCTCCTGAAGATATTTCTGACAGAGAAGTTATAATTCTTGATCCCATGCTTGCAACTGGTGGTTCTGCATGTGATGCAATTGAACTCTTTAAGAGCAAAGGCGTAAAGAAAATGAGATTTATCTGCCTTATTGCTGCACCGGAAGGACTTAAGAAGGTTACTTCAGAACATCCTGATGTTCCGATCACATGTGCGCATATCGATGATATGCTTAACGAGAATAAATACATTGTTCCGGGTCTTGGAGATGCTGGAGATCGTATTTTCGGAACAAAATAATCGTATTACAGATATAAATATATATAATAAAGCTGGAACACTTTGAATTTTTTGATTGTTCCAGCTTTTTTAAGGAAATACCGAGGTAAAAGATGAATAAAAAATTAAATGGTATTCCAATAAATGATGGGTTCAGTATGCCTGCAGAATATGATATTCATGATGGAACCCTTATGATATGGCCAAGCCGTCCGGGAAGTTGGGGGATAGATTCGACTGAAGCAAGACTGGCGTTTTGCAGTATCTTTTCTGAAATTATAAAATCAGAAAAATTATACGTGCTTTGCAGTAGTGATGATTTTGAAAGTGCTGGAAATTTTATACGACAAAATGTTAAGGGACTGGATAAAATCATAACTGTACGTGAAGCCGATAAAGAGACTGGTATTCTTCAGGCTGATATATTAAAGGAAACTAATGAATCTGAGACCGGGATTATCTGTTTGATAGAACAGCAGACAGACGATTCCTGGGCCCGGGATGTGGGGCCAACCTTTTTAAGGAACCCAAGTGGAGAAATACGGGGCATAGATTGGGAGTTTAATGCCTGGGGAGGCGACTATGACGGCCTTTACAGCAGCTGGGAATATGATGATAAGGTTGCCGCTGATTTTTCTGCTTTAATAGGTAAAGCTTATTATGATGCGCATCCTTTTGTCCTCGAAGGCGGTTCAATACACTCTGATGGAGAAGGAACCGTAATGGTTACCGAAAGCTGTCTATTAAGTAAAGGAAGAAATCCGAAGCTTACAAAGCAGCAGATTGAAGAAAGCATAAAAAACTACCTGGGAGTAGAGAAAGTACTATGGCTTCCTTTTGGTATATATAATGATGAAACAAATGAGCATGTTGATAATGTCTGTGCTTTCATAGCGCCGGGAGAGGTGGTTCTTGCCTGGACTGATAATAAGGATGATCCGCAGTATGAAATGTCATTAAAGGATTATGAATACCTTTCCGGAGTTACTGATGCAAGGGGCAGGAAACTTAAAATTCATAAGCTTTATATACCTGATGTGCCTGTCTGCTGCACAAAAGAAGATATAGATAATTATGTTTTTGAAGACGGCGAAGATGAAAGAGAAGTCGGTGAAAGACTTGCTGCAAGCTATGTGAATTTTTATTTTACCAATACAGAAGTGCTTATACCTGCTTTTGGCGGAGAAAATAAAGAAAGTGATGACAGGGCTATGCAGCTGCTTTCAGAAATCTGTAAGAACAGAACTGTTGTACAGATTAAGGCAAGGCCGATTCTTCTGGGAGGAGGAAACATTCACTGTATTACACAGCAGATTCCTTCAAAGATAAGTAATATGCATAGAAAAGTTATTCATTTTGAATGATATGATGATAGGATCAAAAGTTCAAAACGCGTTTACTCTTGCATAAATCACATTATGATATGTAACTGATAAAAATGGATTTCTAGATTACGAAGAAACCTATTCTGATAGAAAGGCAAAACAATTATGTATAAGGGAAATACATCTACAACAGTAGCTGCTATACAGTTTGCATGCGGAAAAGAAGCCTATAATAATCCTGATATTTCGGATGATGAGCTTGTTTCCCTGAATATTAAAAAAGCTGATAAGATGGTGAGAAAAGCTGCAATGCAGGGAGCTCAGATAATTCTTTTATCTGAGTTGTTTGAGAGACAGTACTTCTGCCAGGAAAGAAGATATGATTACTATGATTTTGCGACTACTACAGAGACCAATCCTGCAGTATTGCATTTCAGAAAGGTCTGCAAAGAGCTTAAAGTAGTTATGCCTATAAGCTTTTATGAAAGAGAAGGAAATGTTCTTTATAATTCTGTTGCCATGATAGATGCAGATGGAGAAATCCTTGGAGTATACAGGAAAACACATATTCCTGATGATCATTATTATCAGGAAAAGTTCTATTTTACTCCTGGTGATTTAGGTTTTAATGTATTTGAGACTGCTTATGGCAGAGTTGGCATCGGAATTTGCTGGGATCAGTGGTTTCCGGAGACTGCAAGATGTCTTGCCCTGCAGGGAGCAGATATAATACTCTATCCAACCGCTATAGGGTCAGAACCGATTCTGAATGTTGACAGTTCAGGACACTGGCAGAGAACCATGCAGGGACATTCAGCAGCTAATATTGTTCCTGTTGTTGCTGCAAACCGAATTGGAACTGAAAATGTAATACCATCAGAGGAAAATGGCGGACAGTTATCTTCTCTTAATTTCTATGGCCATAGCTTTATGACTGATGAAACAGGAGATATATTAAGGCAGGCCGGAAATAATACCGAAGAGATCATTATGGCTGTATATGATTTTAATGAAATCAGGCAAAACAGATTGTCCTGGGGCCTTTTCAGAGACAGACGACCGGAATGTTATAAGGAAATTACAGATTAAACTTTACCACATTAAAGCGATGCTCTTTTCATTTATATAAAGGTGTTATATAATTCCAAAGTATTTGAAATTTTAATGTTTTTTGAGGTAATTTTATGACACTTATCGATGGGGAAAAGAATGGTGTTTATCTTGTCAAAGAGATGAACATCGAGCAGTTAAGCTACTCAGAGAGGCTTAAATCAATAGGCGTTGCCAGTGGATCTCACATTAAAGTAATCAATAAAAAAGAACGCGGCGGACTTATTATACAGGTCGAAAAAAAGCAGATAGCTTTATGCCGTAACGTGGCTTCGGGAATAGTTGTAGAATTTGAGAAAAAAGAATTTCCTGAGGTTATGTAGAAGGAGTAATAATGTCACAGAAGATTAGAACCCGTTATGCACCAAGCCCGACGGGAAGAATGCATGTAGGAAATTTAAGAACAGCACTATATGCTTATCTTATTTCCAAGCATGAGGGTGGTGATTTTATCCTCAGAATAGAGGATACTGACCAGGAGCGTTATGTAGAAGGCGCAACTGAGATTATTTACAGAACACTTGAAAAGACAGGTCTTATTCATGATGAAGGACCTGATAAGGATGGAGGTGTAGGTCCTTACGTTCAGAGCGAAAGACAAAAGCAGGGACTTTACCTTAAATATGCCAAGGAACTTGTTGAAAAGGGAGAAGCTTATTACTGCTTCTGTACCCCGGAGAGACTTGATACACTTACACAGATAATTGATGGCAAGGAAGTAAGTGTTTATGATAAGCACTGCCTTCACCTTTCAAAAGATGAAGTTGAGAAGAATCTGGCTGAAGGAAAGCCTTATGTAATAAGACAGAACAACCCTACTGAAGGTCAGACAACTTTTAACGATGAACTTTATGGAGATATCACAGTTGACAACAGTGAGCTTGATGATATGGTACTCATTAAGTCAGACGGATATCCTACATACAACTTTGCAAACGTAGTTGATGATCATCTTATGGGAATTACGCATGTTGTAAGAGGAAATGAATATATTTCTTCTTCACCAAAGTACAACAGACTCTACGATGCATTTGGTTGGGAAGTACCAAAGTACATTCATTGTCCTCTTATTACTGATGAAGATCATCATAAGCTCAGTAAGAGAAGTGGACATTCATCCTTTGAGGACCTGATCGAGCAGGGATTTCTTCCTGAGACAGTAGTGAATTTTGTTGCACTTCTTGGCTGGTCTCCTGAGGATAATACAGAGATAATGAGCCTTGAAGAGCTCGTTGAGAAATTCGACTACAGAAGAATTAACAAATCACCTGCTGTATTCGATTATACTAAGCTTCGTTGGATGAATGGTGAATACCTCAAGAAGATGGATGATGAGAAATTCTTTGAACTTGCACTTCCTTATATGAAGGAGGTTATAAAGAAGGACCTCGATCTTCACAAGATTTCAGCGATGATAAAGACCAGAATTGAAATATGGCCGGATATTGCGGAAATGATAGATTTCTTTGAAGAAATGCCGGATTACGATATTTCAATTTATAAGCACAAGAAGATGAAGACTGATGAAGCTTCTTCACTTTCAGTATTAAAAGAGCTTCTTCCGATTCTTGAAGAGCAGCAGGATTACAGCAATGATGCTTTATATGCCAGACTTCAGGAATATATAAAAGAAAAAGAATACAAGAACGGTTATGTTCTCTGGCCGATTCGTATAGCTGTTTCCGGTAAAGCCATGACTCCCTGTGGAGCTACGGAAGCAATGGAAGTCATCGGAAAGGATGAGACTCTAAAGAGACTTAGAGCTTCAATAGCAAAGCTTGAAGCCTGATAATACAATTAAATGTAATTCCGCTCAGAGGCGTGCAATTGAGCACGATAAGGGACCTGCTTGTGTTATAGCAGGTCCCGGAAGCGGAAAAACATTTGTAATAATACAGAGAATAATCAATCTGATCCGGAAGGGAGTAAGGCCCGGATCAATACTTACAATTACATTTACAAAAGCTGCTGCTATAGAGATGCAGCAAAGATTTATTAAAGACACTGATTCTATGTATCCGGAGGTTCTCTTCGGAACATTTCATTCCATTTTTTATCATATTTTAGATAATGGTAAGCTATCCATTATCAAAGAGACGGATAAGTATAAAATACTTAGCCATATTTTGCATGGTCGTGATTATGATAATGAAATGATAAGACTGATTTTATCTGAAATATCACGAATCAAAAACAGCGGGGTTTCACCTGAAGAAAGGGATAAAGCAACGCCTTTTTACGAGGAGTTCCCCCGAATCTATGATGAATATGCATCCATATTAACTGAGCAAAAGCTTATTGATTTCGATGATATGGTTCTATGCTGCCGGAAATATCTGATAGAGAGACCTGATGTAAGGAAAAAATGGCAGGATAGATTTGAATATATTCAGATTGATGAGTATCAGGATATTAATAAAATGCAATTTGAAGTTATAAAGCTCCTTTTGAATAAAGAACAAAATATATTTGTTGTTGGAGATGATGATCAGTCGATTTACGGATTTAGAGGCTCTGATCCCGGAATTATGCTTGGGTTTAAAGAAAGTTTTAGTGATTCTGAAGAGATATTACTGGATACAAATTACAGGTGTGCCAGACATATCCTTAAGTCAGCAATGAACGTCATAGAAGAAAATACAATCAGGTTTAAGAAGAATATAATTGCTGGTAAGAGTGAGCCTGCCGGAATTATTAAAGGATATAGCTTTACAGACAGAAAAGAACAATATGAGTATTTGTTAAACAGTCTGAAGGGAAGAAATGATCTTTCCGATATAGCAGTAATATTAAGAACAAACGTTGAAGCTACTGCTGTTGCACGCACCTTGACTGAAGCAAATATACCATGCAGTTATAAAGAAAGAGTAGTTGCCCTTCATGAAAAACAGGGAGTGAGGGATATCGTTTCATACATGGCATTTGCATGTGATGGCGCAAAAAGAACTGATTTTTTACGAATAATGAATAAACCTCTCAGATACATAAGCAGGAAATGCTGTATAAGCGAAAAGGTTCTTGAAAACGAAGTTCTTATGTATTACACAAGAGAAGGAAAACTATCAATGACTTCAACTGTTCAAAAGTTATTCAGGGATATTCGTATGTTAAGTAAGTTAGGTCCCAAGGCATCTGTACATTTTATCAGAGGATATATGGGATATGATAAATTTCTAAAGGAAAAATATATTGCAAATCCCAAAATATATAATGAACAGATCTCTGATCTGAATGATTTTGAGAAGTTATGTGAAAATTTCAGAAGTTTTAATGAATTAAAGGAATATCTGTCGGACCTCCAAAAACAGTTAGATAGTCTGAAACGTATAGATATTAAGAATAAAAACGGTGTTAAAGTAATGACAATGCATGCTTCTAAAGGGCTTGAGTTTAAGGCGGTGTTTCTTCCGGACCTTAATGAAGGCATTGTCCCATCAAGAAAGAGTATTACCATAAAAGAACTGGAAGAAGAACGAAGAATGCTTTACGTGGCTATGACAAGGGCAAAAGAAGAATTATATATGTCTTATGTTAAGGGAACCAGAGAAAACCCTATGAGAATGTCCGGGTTCCTCAGACCTGTAAGAAGTATTTTTGATAAAAATGATTAAATCAGCAAAATGGCAGACTTTATTATGGATTAACTGATATTATAAACAATTATATTTTTTATCATGATAAATGGAAAAATCTTCGTAATTTTGATAAACTAAATCTAACAATTTATTGGAATTTCGTAGATGGAGGGATCTTATGAAAAGGAATAAAGGGACTATAATTAGATTAATTGTTGGGACTCTTTCCTACATCATGATTGTTACAGGCTGTGGTGGGAGCGATAGTGCTTCTAAAAGCACAGACTATTCTGCTGAAAGCTCATACGAGGCAGCTGAAGAAGCGGCAGGGCTTTATGATCAGGCTTATGAGACAGATTCGGAAGGTGCCACAAATGGAGGGGCAGCAGATGAGATAACTGAGGAAAAGGCCACCAATAAACGTAAGCTTATTACAAATATGAGCATGAGGGCTGAAAGTAAGGAATTTGATAAGACCCTTGATTTTATAAAGAACAGAACAACAGAACTTGGCGGCTACATTGAAAGCTTTAGTACTGAAAAAAGCTCATACAATGATGAGAGAACCGCAAATCTGACATTAAGAATTCCGGAAGAGAAACTGACCGGATTTGTAGATGAATTTTCACAGAACAGCAATATTACTTCCCAGGAAATGAATGTGACTGATGTTACCTTAACCTATGCGGATTTAGAGAGTCATAGGAATGCTCTTCGGGCTGAGGAACAGCAGCTTCTTTCGCTTATGGAGAAGGCTGAGACCATTGAAGATATAATGACAATCCAGGATAAGCTTACCGATGTCCGCTATCAGTTGGAATCAATGGAGTCGCAGCTACGTACCTATGATAATCAGATTACTTTTAGTACATTAAATGTTACCTTAAGAGAGGTGATAGAGTACACTCCTGAACCTGTTAAAAATCCAACATTTGCAGAGAGAGCTAAAGAAGGATTTGTTGAAAATCTTGAAGGCGTTATAGCATTCTTTACAGAACTCTTATTGCTTCTTATAACGCATATTCCGGTTCTTGTTATACTTTTGGTAATAGTAATTGTAGTAATAGTATTTATCAGAGCTTATGAAAAGAAGAGAAAGAAAAAGCTTGCTTCAATGCCACGTGTGCAGCAGCCTGTAATGCCCAAGGGACCTGTAACGTATGGCACATATAACGGATATCAGGCTCCGAAAAATGATGTAACAAATGGTGCACATAATCCCGCAAAGCCGGATACTGCAAATTCTCAAAGTCAGCAAGGCACTGGTTTGGAAAATAAATCTAATTTAAATAGTACTGAGAATACAGATAAATAGGAAAGTTTAGAAAATGCCCTGTAATTTATTAATTACAAGGGCATTTTTTTCTTATTTTTTTTTAATAACTAATATTATTGTTATTGAATAACGCTAATGTTATGATGAAAAAAAGTAGTTTATCGGTGGGAGTTTGTAATAACGAGCGAATTGACTGATCACGGAGATGACTTTCAATGCTTGGAGAGACCATTAAAAAGTTTAAAGAACAAGAAGATAAATACTTCACTATATGTGAACATGACATTATTAAGATGAATATGAGCGTTCAAAAGAAGATGTCTATAACGCTGGTAGGCGTCTATTTAGTAATGCTTATAGTTGCAAAACTCATTCTAAAGGGCTTTAAGATACATAACATTTACTACATCTTATTTGTTATTATCATTTTGTTTTTTATAACAAATCAATTTTTGACTGATAAAAAGATAAATATAAGGTTTTGCAGGGCTGAATCAATTTTTTATTACGGACTTTTATATGTAACTCTGATATTTATTGATGTGTGGCCATACAGAGACCAGCCGGCCGGATTGTTTCCATTTTTTCTGATCATGTTTTCCGTAATATACATAGACCGGCTTCGGCTATATGCTTGTTTTGAATTTGCGTTGTGCGTATGCTTTTGCATAATTTGTTATTTCAGGAAGGATAGCTTTTATTTTTCAAGGGATGTATTTTCGATAATTTCCAGTTTCTTTGTATCGACTATATGTACGCTGATACTTGTTAACCTTAGAATACGGGAGGCTTTAAATTCCGCAAAATTTGAGGAACTAAGTGAAAAAGCTGCAGAAGCAGAGGCAAACGCTATTGCGGCAAATGGTGCAAAAACCCAGTTTTTGTCGCAGATGTCGCATGAGATAAGAACTCCGATAAATGCAATTCTCGGTATGAATGAACTCATTATGCGTGAGTATGATGAGCCCCAGCTAAAAAAATATACACATGGAATAAAAACTTCAGGTAATACTTTGCTTGCCCTGATAAATGATGTACTTGATTTTTCTAAGATTGAAGCAGGCAAAATGGAGCTATATACGGTAGATTATGATCTGGCTGACCTTATAACCGATCTTATTAATATGGTTGATGAAAGAGCCAAGAATAAGGGGCTGGAACTTAATGTTGTGGTGAATAAAGAAATACCACATCTTTTACATGGAGATAATGTAAGGCTTAAGCAGGTAATTTTAAATATATTGACTAACGCCATCAAATATACAGAAAAGGGAAGTGTTCAGTTTTCCGTAGATTATATAACGGGAAGCCATCTTGATGTTAATGGTTCCATAGGACTTAAGATTGCCGTTTCTGATACAGGAATAGGAATTCGTGAAGAGGATATGAAAAGATTATTTGATCCTTTTGAACGAATTGAGGAATCAAGAAACAGAAATGTAGAGGGCTCAGGACTAGGTATGAGCATCGTACAGAAATTTCTTGAACTTATGAACTCTGAGCTTCATGTAAAAAGTGAATACGGTAAGGGGTCAACTTTTTCTTTTATAGTAGAACAAAAAACTGTCAGCTGGGAACCAATAGGTGATTTCAAAGTAGCCTATGACAGGATTATTGAGGATGATGGTAAATACACAGAACTATTTACAGCTCCGGATGCCAGAATTCTCGTTGTTGATGATAATGAGATAAACCTTGTGGTTACACAGAATCTCTTAAAGGATACATTAGTAGAGATCGAGACAGCTTCAAGCGGCAAAGAAGCCCTTGAGCTAACTACCAAAACCAAATATGACGTAATGCTGATTGACCATCAGATGCCTGAAATGGATGGAATGGAGATGCTTTGGAGAGTTAAGAGCGATGATTCGAATCCGAATATCAATACTCCAAGTGTTGCGCTTACTGCGAATGCATTTGCTGGTGCCAGGGAAGTTTATATAAAATCAGGATTCCAGGATTATCTGTCAAAACCGATAATCGGTGATGCACTGGAAAGAATGCTTCTAACTTACATTCCTAAGGATAAAATCAATTCTGTGCAGGAGCATGAGAAAACCAGGATCAATCCTAAAAAGGTAGTAAGACATGAAAAGAAGTCATTGGAAAACAGCAATATGATAGATATCAGTGAATTACGTGAGAATTATAATGACGATAAAGAACTCTACGATGCGATAGGGCTTTTGATGAAGCGCGCAAGCATGGATCATTGATGGTGGAGGCTCGTGTGAACGCTAAAGTTTTAATAGTAGACGATTCAGAACTTGATAGATTTTTTATAAAAAAATTGTTGGAGTATTTAGGCGTTGACTCTGATGAAGCCGAAGGTGGAAGAGAGTGCCTTAAAGCAGTACGTTCCACGGAATATTCTCTTATACTTATGGATTATCTTATGCCCTATATGAATGGGATTCAGACACTTGTTCAGATAAGAGATGGCGTGGACAACAGAAATGAATCAACTCCGGTCATAGCCCTGGTATCACCGGATGATCCGAATGAAGGAAAGACGTGTCTGGAGGCAGGTTTTTCAAATTATCTCGATAAACCGGTGGAATTCAAGCAGCTTATGGCAGTACTTATTATGTATCTTCCGGACAATATACGTAATAATATTAAAATACCTGCTGCAGTAAATGCCGAGAAAGAAAGCACTTTTAATGATTCTGTAGTGGCTGATACGGCTGGAGAAGTATCCTCTGATACTGATATTATTTCTCAGATATCAAGAGTGCCGGAAATTGATTACAAGAAAGGTATATCATTATGCGGATCTGAGGATGGATACCTGACCGCAATAGGAATTTTCTTTAATTCCATAGATTTCAAGGCAGATGAAATCGAGAACTATTATAAGAACGAAGATTATAAAAACTATACTATTAAAGTACATGCTTTAAAAAGTTCAGCGAACCTGATTGGAGCATCAAAGCTTTGGGAAGATGCCAAAGATCTTGAGGAAGCAGGTAATAATAACAACATTGAGAAGATTAAAAATGAAACGGAAGCATTGCTTTCCGACTACAGATCTTTTAGACAAAAGCTTTCTTTCCTTTCAGATGAAGATGAGGATGACAAGCCTCCTGTTCCGGAGGATGCGCTTAATGATGCATATGCTGCTCTTTCGGAATTTACAGAAGCAATGGACTTCGATCTTGCTGACATGGTAATAAAATCCATGAAGGATTATAAACTTCCGGAGGCTGATGAAAAGAGATTTAATGATCTGGAGAGACTTTTAGCCGGTCTTAATTGGGATGACATGAGATCAATTCTTTCAGAAAGATAAGTTTGGAGAATGTTATGGCAAAGAATGCGACTATCATAAGTTCAAATGAGACTTTTATGGTAAAGGGACTTATTATGAAGTTAAAAGATGTAGGTATTACTGCATCGTTTTGTCCCGATAAAATGGAAGATCTTCAAAAAAAGCAGGAATCAGCAGATGTCTTTATATATTATCTGGATGAAATTGCTCCTAAAACGCTTATTTACCTTAAGGATCTCTGTCTCGAAACCCACAGGCAGGTAATATTTATCTGTAATCCGCTTGAATATGAAGAAGCTCTTACATATCTTCCGGAATCTCATGTTCATAGTTTTTTTGAAAGACCGCTCAGGATGGATGACTTTTTGGAAACCATGAATAAGTTCTATATGGACGAAATGATGGAGACCAATAAAAAAAGCGTTCTTATTGTAGATGATGATGTTTCTTATATGAGAACCATAAGAGACTGGCTTAAGGATGAATACAAAGTTTCAATGGCTAACTCAGGAATACAGGCAATTACCTGGCTTGCCAAGAATAAAGCAGATCTTATACTTTTGGATTATGAGATGCCTGTGACATCAGGTCCAAAGGTCCTTGAAATGTTTAAGAGTGATATGAGTATAAAAGACATACCTGTTATGTTTCTTACTTCAAAGGGAGATAAGGCAAGCATTGTACGAGTTTTGGCCCTTAAGCCTGCCGACTATATTTTAAAGACTATTGATAAGAATTCACTACATATTAAAATTGATAATTTCTTTAGAATGAGATAAAAAATTAGTATAAAAAGTATTAAGAAAAACATTAAACCATCCGATAAAAAGATTGGAGTAGTATATCCATCTAAGTGACAAGGATGTCACGGTTTCAAAGACAAAGGAGGGTTTCATATGAGTATGGTAAATGGCATTGGTTCAAATATAGCGAACCAGCTAAGTGCTTATCAGACAAAGAATCATCATGCGCAAAAGGCAGATTCTTCAAAAAACACAGATTCACAACTGGGAATACAGAAAAATAAAGGTATTTCAGAAACGCACGTTCAGGAAGGCGTGGATCTTTCTGATGGTGCAAAAAAACTTTTGGATGAACTGAAAGAAAAATATGGCAATATGGACTTTTTTGTGTCAAACTATTCTTCAGACGAGGAAGCAGAGGATATTATGTCCCGAGGCACAAAAGAATACAGCGTTCTGATCGATCCTGATCTTCTTGAAAGAATGGCTGCCGATGAAGAGACCAAAAATAAATACATGAATGTTATTGATGAGTCCACAGGCAAGCTTGATGAGATTAAGGAAAAAATAAGTGAATCCGGTCAGGAAGTTGATTCAATCGGAATGAAGATTGACGCTGAGGGTACAGTCCAGTTCTTTGCCAAAATTAAAGAGCAGAATGAGAAGTATCAAAAGCAGACTGCTGATGCTAAGGAAGCTGCAAAAGCTGAAGAAGAGAAGGCTGAGAAACGTAAAGAGCGGGACGAGGCCATGGAGAAACTTCGGGAAGGACATGGGACTAATCCTTACAGCAAGAAAGAAGCTCCTTATGAGAAATCGACAACTGTTTATGCAGATACTGTCGAAGAGCTCTTGGATAAAATAAAAAATGTGGACTGGAGTCAGATAGAAGCCACTCCTGTAAAGGATTATGGCAATAAGTTTGACTTCTCGGTCTAAGCGGAGGTGTATATGATCTTTTCAGAGATCGCAACAGAGATGAATACTAAAATTCAGAACGACGAGCAGATTACGGTGGACATAGAGCTCGAAGACGGTAAAAATGTTACCTGTGCTGTTCTGATAGTACTCACAGTTAATGAAAAAGACTATATTGTTCTTCTTCCATTAGATGAGCATGGACAAAATAATGATGGAAATGTATGGTTCTATCAGTTTATTCAAAAATCCAAGGATGATGAACCTGAACTTGGATACATTGAGGATGATGATGAATACGAGGCAGTTGCAGATGCTTTTGATGAGTATCTTGACGATGTTGAGTTTGACGAATTGATAGATGCAGATCCTGAGGACTGAAAAGATCATAAAAGAGATTTCCTATAGCATACAAGGCAGTGTGGTTGTTTCCATACTGCCTTTTTTATATATTAGGAAATTCATCCGAATTCCCTAATATATAAAAACGCTCCGCTATGGTTTTTTTATATATTCAGATGAGTGTCTTTGATTTTATTCGATAAGTATTTACTTTTTGTGGTATAATACTATGTCGTAAATTGGAAAAAGGAAAGCTGATGAATAATAATCTGAGATTGGCAGCCTCCCAGCCGTATCCAATGGGAGTAAAAAGAACATCCAAAGGTATCCGTGTTTGTGCAGTTTATAGCGGAAAAAAAGACTGTGGAATTATTCTGTATCGAAAAAATGACAGGAAAGGGACAGAAATCATATTTTCTGATGATTTTCGGTATGGAAAGATTTTTTGTGCAGAAATAATAGGTGATACTGATGTATATACGCATTATATGCTGATTGAAGAAGGGAAGCTGTTTGCAGACCCTTATGCATGTTACATTGAAGGCCTTGAAAAATGGGGCAAAAATGTAAAAATGGATGATCTTAGCTGCAGGATTGATAGATCTGATTACGATTGGGGTCAGGATGTTCATCCGGGCTGGAGATATGAAGATTCTTTCATATATACATTACATGTAAGAGGCTACACAAAAAGTCCCAGCAGCGGAATTGAACTAAAAAAACGTGGCACATATAAAGGAATTATCGAGAAGATTCCTTATATTAAGAGTCTTGGTGTAACTGCTGTAGAGATAATGCCTACATATGAAATGAACGTTCTTGATGTTCCAAAGACAGGAAGCACCTCTAACGGTGGTAATATGCCTGAGGGGTCATTCAGACATCATAACAGGACATCAGGTGAAATTGTATATAGTGAGAACGGTTCTATAAAAAGCAGAAATTCAATTCGTCAAAAGATTAATTTCTGGGGGTATAAGCAGGGTTATTATTTTGCTCCCAGAACAGCATATGCTGTTGATACAAAGAATGCTGACCTTGAGCTTAAGGACATGATCAGGGAGATGCATAAAAACGGCCTGGAAGTAATATTACAGTTTTATTTTGCCGAGGACGATACGGAGGATATTATCAGTGCTGCAATAAGACACTGGGTATTTGAGTATCACATAGATGGTGTTCATATGAAAGGAAGCCATCTGGCTCCGGCAATAGTTGCTGCTGATCCGGCTCTTTCTGACATTAAGATATGGTATTACGGTTTTGATTATGGCAGATTATACTCCGGTAAAGCCCCGGAAGTTCGGACTCTGGCTGAGTTTAAACCTGATTTTATGTATGCTTCAAGACGTTTCTTAAAGGGCGATGACAACTCACTTGGAGATTTCATTAAAGCAATGCTCACGAACAATCGCGATGCAGGAAGCATAAATTATATTTGTGACTATGAAGGCTTCAGACTGGCTGACCTTGTCTCTTATGAACATAAGAGAAATGAGACAAATGGTGAGAATAACACTGACGGCACAGACAATAATCTTAGCTGGAATTGTGGAATTGAAGGGAAAACCAGAAGAGCTGCCATTCTAAGCCTTAGAAACAAGCAGGTAAAAAATGCTCTCACAATGGTTATGTTTTCACAGGGAACGCCTATGATATTTGGCGGTGATGAATTTGGTAATTCACAGGATGGAAACAATAACCCATATTGTCAGGACAATGCCACAGGATGGATTGACTGGAGTCAGGCAGATAAGACTGCAAATATTGAGATAACAAATTATCTCAGATTTTTGTCAAAGCTCAGGTTTAAATACAGAATCTTACATGAATCCAAAGCCTTTAAACTTATGGATTATAAGGCATGTGGTTATCCTGATCTTTCTTATCATGGAATAGAAGCATGGCGCCCTGATCTTTCGAATTACAGTCACAGTATAGGAATGCTTTATTGCGGATTATATGAAGATAAGGATAAGGATCAGGACTTTTTCTACATAGCATATAATATGCATTGGAATCCTGTGACTTTTGCGCTTCCTAAATTGCCTGATGGCATGAGATGGTATGTTTTAAATGATACCGAAGAGACAGTAGATAATTTGAAGATGAAGGCGGTTAAGGATCAGACAAAGATTGAATGCAGTGAAAGGTCAATCAAAATACTGATTGGAGCCGGTAAACCTGCAAAAAAGGCAGACAAAAAGACAGCTAAGAGTAACTGATATGGAAAATACCGATAGAATAACACTTCGAAGTACATTCATGCATTTTAAGACCATTACAAAACACAGGCATCTTGTGAGAAAACACTGCTTTAAAATGGGATTATTTTATCAGGGACTTACCCATGATCTTTCAAAATATTCTCCCTCTGAGTTTTGGAATGGCGCCAGATATTTTCAGGGCACACGTTCACCTAACACCAGAGAACGTGAACTTTTTGGCTATTCAAAGACATGGCTGCACCACAAGGGCAGAAATAAGCATCACTTTGAGTACTGGATTGATTTTTATAAGATAAATGGAAAAGAAAATAACGGAATCGTTCCCTGTCCGATGCCGGACAGGTATATTGCTGAGATGATTGCCGACAGAGTTGCTGCCTGCATGACTTACAGAGGTGATGAATATAATTCATGGGATTCATTTAATTACTATCAGCGAGAGAAGGAAGTATTGAAACATCTTGTCCATCCTGATACCTTGAATAAACTGGAGTTTTTCCTTAATATGCTTGGTGAACAGGGTGAACAGGCAACATTTAAATATATAAAAGAAATTTTTCTCAAAGGCAAAGACAAAGGCCGTTGGGAAAGAGAATTAGAGGAGAGCTTAAATTGAAAAGTATAAAAGATTCAATTAAGAACAAGCCTGAAAATTTAATTGAGAGATTTATCAGGTATACAAAAATCGACACACAGTCAAATGAACATACAAACACAAGTCCTTCAACTCCCGGACAACATGATCTTGCAAAGCTCTTATATAAAGAGCTCACAGAAATGGGTGCTTCTGATGTTTATTATGATCAGGAGCATTGTTATGTATATGCCAAAATTCCGGCAACTATAGATTCGGATAAAAAAGGTCCTGTAATAGGATTTATTTCACATATGGATACATCAGATGCTGTAAGCGGAAAAGATGTAAAGGCACGAATCGTAGAAAAATATGACGGTGGAGATATAAAACTTTCAGATGACGGCAGATACATCCTCTCACCAAAGGATTTCCCTGTTTTAAATGAGAAGAAGGGGGAAGATCTTATTGTAACTGATGGTTCTACACTCCTTGGTGCAGATGATAAAGCCGGAGTCGCTGAAATAATGACAATGGCTGAGACTTATCTTAAGAACCCTGAAATCCCTCATGGTGAAATAAGAATTGCATTTACTCCTGATGAGGAAATAGGTGAAGGTACTGATCATTTTGATCTTGAGAGATTTGGTGCTCAGTTTGCATACACTGTTGACGGAGGAGATCTCGGTACTCTTGAATATGAAAACTTCAATGCTGCTGAAGTTGAGCTCATCATAAATGGAAGAAGTGTTCACCCCGGTGATGCCAAGAATCGTATGCTTAACGCAACACTTATAGCATATGAATTCCAGTCTATGTTACCTGTAGAGCAGAATCCTATGTATACAGAAGGCAGAGAGGGATTTTTCCATCTCACCATGATGAAGGGTACTTGTGAAAAGGCAGTTGTTTATTACATTGTCCGTGATCATGACATGGATAAGTTTACTAAGAAAAAGGACATCGTTAAGGATATTGTTGAATTCCTCAATAAGAAATATGGGGAAGGCACAGTTGAACTTACGATGGAAGATTCTTATTATAATATGATCGAAAAAATCCGTCCTCACATGCATCTTGTGGACAATGCCATGAAAGCAATGAAAGAGCTTGATATTGTACCTGTAGCTATTCCGATAAGAGGCGGTACTGACGGCGCAATGCTTTCTTACAAGGGCCTTCCCTGTCCAAACCTTTGCACAGGTGGATATAACTATCATGGAAGATATGAATTCGCAGTAATAAGTGAAATGGAAAAGACTGTAGATATTATTCTTAATATCTGCAACATATATGGAGATTTTGAGATTTGAGTAATGAGATTTTAAATAAAAATACCCTGCTTCATTCTGAGGTTGTTGAGGACTCGGGTGAAGAGACAAGAAGACAGTTTGATTACATGGAAAAGGTAAGAAAACACGTCGAAGAGCTTTCAAAAGAACTTGGAAGAAAGCCTACTGCGTGTGTAGTTACCTTTGGCTGCCAGATGAATGCCAGGGATTCAGAAAAGCTTCTTGGTGTGCTAACTAAGGTTGGATATGAAGAAGTGGATTCAGAAGATGCTGATTTTGTAATTTATAATACCTGTACTGTTCGTGACAATGCAGATCAGAGGGTATTTGGCAGACTTGGATACGTTGGCGGAATCAAAAAGAAAAAGCCATGGATGAAAATTGCACTCTGCGGATGCATGATGCAGGAACAAGGGGTAATTGAGAAGATTCAGAAAAGCTACAGACATGTAGATCTGATTTTTGGTACGCATAATATATTTAAATTTGCAGAGCTTCTTAACACCTGTTTTGAATCTGACAGAATGATAATTGATATTTGGAAGGATACAGATCAGATAGTTGAGGATCTTCCTATTGTAAGAAAGTACAAGTTTAAGTCTGGCATCAATATAATGTTTGGCTGTAATAATTTCTGCACTTACTGCATCGTGCCTTATGTTCGCGGAAGAGAACGCTCCAGAAGTCCAAGGGATATCATCAGAGAGATTGAGTATCTTGCTTCTGACGGTGTAAAAGAAATTATGCTTCTTGGACAGAACGTTAATTCCTATGGAAGAGGACTTCCCGATAGCGATAAAATGAGCTTTGCAGAACTCCTTAGTGAGGTATGCAAGGTGCAGGGAATTGAACGTGTCAGATTCATGACATCTCATCCCAAGGATCTTTCAGATGATCTTATTAAGGTAATAGCCGAGAATGAGAAGGTGGCAAGACATATTCATTTGCCGCTTCAGTCAGGATCCGATGAAATCCTGAAAAAGATGAACAGACATTACACTAAGGAAAGCTATCTCAATCTTGTGGATAAGATTAAAAAGGCAATTCCTGATGTATCAATTACTACAGATATCATTGTCGGATTCCCGGGAGAAACTGACAGTGATGTAGATGAGACGATTGATGTAGTGAGAAAGGCTGCATTTGATAATGCATTTACTTTTATATATTCAAAGAGAACCGGTACTCCTGCTGCCGGTTGGGAACAGGTTCCGGAATCCGTAAGTAAGCCTAATTTTGACAGACTTCTTAAGGTTGTTCAGGAGACTGCTAAGGAGCGTGCTTCTAGATTCACAGGTCAGACACACCGTGTGCTTGTTGAAGAGATTAATGAGCAGGATTCATCCCTGGTTACGGGTAGAATGTCAAACAATACATTGGTTCATTTCCCCGGTGATGCTTCACTGATAGGGGAGTTTGTTGATGTAAAGTTAGTGGAATGCCATGGTTTCTACTATACCGGAGAACAGGTATGATAAAAACAGACATTTAAGAGGAAAAAGTTTTGGAAATAGAATTCGAAAAGTTAAGTCCCATGATGCAAAATTACATGAGGACTAAGGAGGAGTATAAAGACTGTATTCTCTTCTACAGACTTGGGGATTTTTATGAAATGTTCTTTGATGACGCTAAAGTGGCATCTAAAGAGCTTGAGCTTACTCTCACAGGAAAAGCCTGCGGCCTTGAAGAGCGTGCTCCCATGTGCGGAGTACCCCATCATGCCGTTGAAAGCTACTTAAGTAAACTTGTTAACAGAGGCTATAAAGTAGCGATTTGTGAGCAGTTAGAAGACCCTAAGGAAGCAAAGGGCATAGTTAAGAGAGATGTAACGAGAGTAGTCACTCCCGGAACAAATCTCAATATGCAGGCACTTGATGAGACCAAGAACAATTATCTCATGTGTGTCTTTTATTCTGATGATAAAAGCGGAATTGCCTTTGCTGATGTTACAACAGGTGATTTCTTCCTTACGGAAGTAGATAAGCTCAAGGATATTATTGATGAGATTCAGAAATTTCAGCCTTCTGAGCTCATATGTAATGATGCTTTTTTACTTAGCGGAGTAGATATTGAATTATTAAAGGACAGGAATAACATTGTTGTAAATCCGCTTGATCCCAGATACTTTGATGATGAGTCCGGAAAACAGATCATCATGAAGCACTTCAAGGTTGGAAGCCTTGTGGGGCTTGGAATTACCGATTTTCCTAATGGGATAGTCTCTGCAGGCGCAGTGCTTAAATATCTGACAGAGCTTCAGAAGGATGAGTTATCAAATATAATTCATATTTATCCATATCTTAACAGCAAGTATATGCTGCTTGACTCCTCTACAAGAAGGAATCTTGAGCTTATCGAGACAATGCGTGACAAGCAAAAAAGAGGTACTCTTTTATGGGTTCTTGATAAGACAAAAACCGCAATGGGTGCAAGGATGCTTAGAAGCTTTATTGAGCAGCCTCTTATTGATACAAATGATATCCTTCAGAGGCAGACAGCAATCGAAGCTCTTGTTAAGAATGTTATTGCCAGGGATGAAATAAGAGAATATCTGGGGCCTATATATGACCTGGAGCGACTTATGGCGAAAATCAACTACCATACTGCTAATCCAAGAGATTTACTGGCTTTCAGAAATTCATTAAAGATGCTTCCTGCTATAAAGATAGTATTGGAAGATCTTAGAAATACAGTTTCCCTGGACGATGTGTTTGGTCAGATAGATGATCTTCAGGATATATATGAACTGATTGATAAGTCTATAATTGAAGAACCGCCTCTTACTATAAAAGAAGGTGGAATTATCAAGGATGGATTTGATTCAAATATTGATCATTTCAGACAGGCGAGCAGCAACGGTAAGGAATGGCTTTCAGAACTTGAAGCCAGGGAACGCGAAAAGCTTGATATAAAAAATCTGAGAATTAAGTATAGTAATGTCTTCGGATATTCTTTTGAAGTTACAAATTCTTTCAAAGATAAGGTTCCGGATTACTTTATAAGAAAGCAGACACTTACCAACTGTGAACGATATACTACCTCTGAACTCAAGGAGCTTGAAGACACAATCCTTAATGCTCAGGATAAGCTAAATAACCTTGAATACGAGATGTTTTGTAAAATAAGAGATTCCATTTCTTTGGAAATCGAGAGAATACAGCAGACTGCTAAAGGAATTGCGTTACTTGATGTTTTCTGCTCACTTGCTTATGTGGCAGAAAGAAATCATTATGTAAAACCGACTTTATCAGATAAAGGTACCTTAAAAATAAACGGAGGGCGTCATCCGGTAATTGAACAGATGCTCGACAGAACTGATATGTTCATTTCAAATGATACCTTCCTTGACGATAAAAAGCATGCTGTTGCAATTATTACCGGTCCTAATATGGCAGGTAAATCAACCTTTATGAGGCAGACGGCGTTGATAGTTCTGATGGCTCAGATTGGAAGCTTTGTTCCCGCAGAGTCTGCGCAGATAGGTGTTGTTGACAGAATATTTACAAGAGTCGGAGCTTCTGATGATCTTGGAAGCGGACAGAGTACATTCATGGTTGAGATGAATGAGGTTGCAAACATATTGAGAAATGCAACTTCAAAATCACTTCTTATACTCGATGAGATAGGAAGAGGAACATCTACATATGACGGATTGTCAATAGCATGGGCTGTTATTGAACATATCAGTAACAGAAAGCTTTTAGGTGCAAGAACACTTTTTGCAACACATTATCATGAGCTGACAGAGCTGGAAGGGAAAATTGATAATGTAAATAACTACTGCATCGCCGTAAAGGAAAAAGGTGATGATATTGTTTTTCTTCATAAGATAATTAAAGGCGGCGCTGATAAAAGCTACGGTATTCAGGTTGCGAGACTTGCAGGTATTCCTGACATGGTAATAGACAGGGCCAAGACTATTGCCGAAGAACTGACAGATAATGACATTACTGAAAAGGTTCAGGGAATAGCCATAAATCAGAGCAGCACTAAAAAATCAACAGTTAAGCATTATGATACTGTTGATCTGTCCCAGATGTCACTTTTTGATACAGTGAAGGATGAGGATGTTTTAAAGGAATTACAGGAGATCGATATTTCAAATCTTACGCCTATGGATGCCTTAAATACGTTATACAAGCTGCAGAATCAGCTAAAAAACAGATGGAAAGGCGCTTGATCTCAGGTTAAATGACCTGGTTCTTGCGGGGGTAAAATAATGGCTAAAATTTTTGAGCTGGATCAGAATACCATAGACCAGATTGCTGCGGGAGAAGTTGTTGAAAGACCATCAAGTGTGGTAAAGGAACTTGTTGAAAATGCAATAGATTCCGGAGCTACTTCCATAACCATCGAAATTCAGGATGGTGGAACGAAGCTTATACGAGTAACGGATAACGGTAGCGGAATTGAAAAATCCCAGATTAGAAATGCTTTTAAGCGACATGCTACAAGTAAACTTATGAGCATTGATGATATATACAGATTAAAATCCCTGGGCTTTAGAGGTGAAGCATTATCGAGTATCTCTGCTGTATCTCAGACAGAACTAATAACAAAAACAGCAGATGAACTTGTTGGTACAAGATACTGCATTAATGGTGGTACTGAAGCTTCTATGGAAGATATAGGTGCACCTACAGGAACTACTATCATCATAAGGGATCTTTTTTATAACACACCTGCAAGGAAGAAGTTCCTTAAGACACCACAGACAGAAGGCTCTTATGTAGGAGATCTCATGGAACATCTTGCCATGGATAATCCTTCGATATCATTTCATTTTATAAATAACAGAGATGATAAATTTACTACCTCCGGTAATGGTGATTTAAAGGAACTGATTTATAGAATTTATGGCCGCGATGTTTCAATGTGCCTTGTTCCTATTTCATATACTGAGGGCGAATATACAATCGAAGGTTATCTGGGAGAGCCGGCACTGAACAGATCCAACAGGAATTTTGAGAATTTCTTTGTTAATGGCAGATATATAAAAGACAAAGTGATATCCAAGGCTCTCGAAGAGGGATACAAGGAATATCTTATGCAGCACAAATTTCCGTTTTGTGTCGTACACATAAGGATGAGTACTGAACTTGTTGACGTTAATGTACATCCATCCAAGATGGAAGTGAGATTTTCAAATCAGCCATTTGTTTATGAATTTATAAGAAAAAGTGTTGCAAAAACGCTGCATGATCACGAGATGATCCCTGAAGTATTAAGGGACGAGAAGGAAGACAAAGCTTTTGAAAGAAAAAAGGCTGATGCCATAAAACAACAGGCTTCTTCAATGATACCTCAGGCAGGTATTGCAAGAACTGATGCCGGAATATCATATTTAAAAAATAATTCTGCACCGGATAAAGCTCTGGGAGAACGTGAGCCATCCTATAAAGCTGAAGTCTTTTTCTCAGATGAAAATAAAGTTTCCGATAAGGGTGCTGATCCTGAAAAGAGCACTGTGCCAGAGCCTTTTGAAAAGAGCAGACTTACTGCTGAGAACAGGCTGCAGGAAAGTAAACCTGTATTTGCAGAAGGAATTGCACCTGAACCTGTTGTAATAGAGGACAACATGAAGTCTGCGGTGTGGACCAGAGTTTTTGGGGACCATTCACCTGCAAAATCCGATGATGATAAGGCTGCAGGTCCCATAATTAAAAGTTCAGACGCAGTGATCATCGAAAAAGGTATACAGCTTGACCTTTTTGATGACAAAATGTTAAAGAAGGATAATCGTAATGAATACAACATCCTTGGACAGATATTTGATACTTATTGGATAATTGGTTTCAAGGATAAAATGTTCATTGTTGATCAGCATGCTGCTCATGAAAAAGTAAACTATGAGCGAATGATAAAGCGTTATGAGACTAAGGAAATGGCATCTCAGCTTGTGCAGCCGCCTATTATAGTCACTTTATCAGCACAGGAGATTGATGTTTTTGAGAAATATCATTCATCCTTTGAGAAGCTCGGATTTAATATTGAACCGTTTGGCGGACACGATTATGCCATAAGGGAAGTTCCTGTAGACATCTACGGATGCAATAATGAGAAAGAAATGTTTACAGAAATCCTGGATGAACTTGCTACCGATACCAATCTTGACAGGACTCCTGATGTTATAAATTACAGGATTGCAGGAATGGCTTGCAAGGCATCAGTCAAGGGAAACATGAAGATGTCCACCATGGAAATGGAAAAGCTTATAGATGAACTTCTGACTCTGGATAATCCTTATAACTGTCCCCATGGCAGACCTACGATTATTTCTATGAGCAAGTATGAAATAGAAAAGAAATTCAAGCGTATTGTTGACTGATACTAATTATTGAATTGGAATGATTATGGAAAAACTAGTCATTTTGACAGGACCAACTGCTGTTGGAAAAACAAAAATCTCAATTGAGCTTGCTAAAGCTTTAAACGGTGAGATTATATCGGCTGATTCAATGCAGGTATACCGTGATATGAACATTGGAACAGACAAGATAACAGATGAGGCGATGCAGGGAATAAAGCATCACCTCATTGATATTCTTGACCCAAGTGAAGAATTCAATGCATTTGAATTTAAAAAACGTGCGAAGGAATTGATCACTGATATAAATAACAGGGGAAAACTACCAATAATTGTAGGCGGAACAGGCTTTTATATTCAAACAGTTCTCTACGATGTGGATTTTTCTGAAAATACAGAAGATGCCGAAATAATAAAATACAAAAATGAGCTTACTGAAATTTCAAAATCACCTGATGGGGTTCACAGGCTTCATGAAATGCTTAAGGAGATCGATCCCGAATATGCAGGTGATCTTCATGAGAACAACATTAAAAGAGTAATCAGAGCGCTTAGTTTTTATAAAGAAACAGGTACAAGGCTTTCAGAGCATAATAAGGATCAGCGGGATAAACAATCACCTTATGATTTCTTTTACTTTGTTCTGACTGATGAACGAAGTGTGCTGTATGACAGAATAGAAAAACGTATTGATAAAATGATGGATGAGGGCCTTTTAGAAGAGGTAAAGGGACTTGCTGCAAGAAATATCGACAGACAGTCAACATCCATGCAGGCAATTGGCTATAAAGAGATATTTTCTTATCTGGATGGAGAAAACAGTCTCGAAGAAGCAGTTGCACTTTTAAAGAAAAATACGAGACACTTTGCAAAAAGGCAGATTACATGGTTTAAACGGGAAAAAGATGTGACCTGGATTGACAAATCTGAATTTAACCGTGATGATATAAAGGTTTCAAAAGAATTAATTAAAAGGATTAAAGACAGATGGGAAATATAGAATTAAAGAATTTGTATAAAAGTATGGGAATCCCGGAAAAGGTATATGATTACTGTGATAATATCTGGGATTCATTAAAACCAAGATTTGACAAGATACAGGAAGTGTCTGACTTCAACCAGGCAAAGGTTCTGAAGGCTATGCAGGATAATAAAGTTTCTGAAGCATGTCTTCTTGGAACAACCGGCTATGGTTACAATGATATTGGAAGAGATAAGCTCGAAGCTGTATATGCTTCAATTTTTCATACCGAGGATGCGCTGGTAAGACCTCAGATAACCTGTGGAACACATGCTCTTGCCCTTGCACTTATGAGTAACTTAAGACCCGGTGATGAGCTTTTGTCACCTGTAGGAAAGCCCTATGATACTCTTGAAGAGGTAATTGGAATAAGACCGTCAAAAGGTTCACTTGCAGAATATGGCATAACCTATAAGCAGGTTGATCTTTTGCCAGACGGAGAATTTGATTTTTATGGTATAAGAGCTGCCATAAATGATAAGACAAAGCTTGTTACAATTCAGAGAAGCAAGGGATATCAGACAAGGCCTACTCTGTCTGTTGAGCGTATCGGAGAGGTTATAAAATTTATCAAAGATATTAAGCCCGATGTAATCTGTATGGTAGATAATTGCTATGGAGAATTTGTTCAGACCATAGAGCCTACCGATGTGGGTGCTGATATGGTTGTAGGATCACTTATAAAGAATCCCGGTGGCGGACTTGCTCCTATAGGAGGATATATTGCAGGTAAGAAGGAGTGCGTTGAAAACGCAGCTTACAGGCTGACTTCTCCCGGACTTGGTAAAGAGGTGGGAGCTTCACTTGGCATTTTACCTCAGTTTTACCAGGGACTGTTTCTTGCTCCTAATGTTACTGCCAATGCGCTTATGGGAGCTATATTTGCAGCTAATATTTATGAGAAGCTCGGCTTTAGTGTCCTTCCGAATGCAGTGGAAGAGCGCTATGACATAATTCAGGCTATAACTTTTAATGATCCGCTGCTGCTTACATCCTTCTGTGAGGGTATTCAGGCTGCTGCACCGGTTGATTCATATGTAACACCTGAGCCATGGGATATGCCTGGATATGATTCACAGGTTATCATGGCTGCCGGAGCCTTTGTATCAGGAAGCTCGATTGAACTTTCTGCGGATGGACCGCTTCGCGAACCCTATTCAGTATTCTTCCAGGGAGGACTTACATGGCAACATGTAAAGTACGGAATAATGAAGACCCTGGCAGTTATGTTTGAAAAAGGTCTTATAGAACTTTAAAGATATTTGGGATTTATTTTGTGTATTGACAAGCTAATGCGAGCCTAAAATTGATTAGCAATGTAGTTGATACATAGCTAAATTGTGGTATAATCATTTGAGGTCTGATTTTCTTTTTTAAATCATTTGCCCGAAGAAGCAATGAGTAGAAAATGAAAAGAAATAAATCGATCAATACTTTATTAAAAGAGGATGCCGGTAACCGTTTAATGCTTCCATATGAGCGCTTTACTGCAATGGGTGCAGGTTCATTAACGGATGCAGAATTATTGGCTATTATTATAAGGACCGGAACCTCTACAAAGACTCCGATGGAAATCGGTAATTCTGTGCTTGGACTTTGTGACAGGACTGGAATGGGCTTGTCAGGATTAAAGCATCTTACAATTGATGATATGTTGAAAATTCCCGGAATAGGTGAAGTAAAAGCTGTTAAGCTCCTTTGCATTGCGGAATTATCAGACAGAATTGCCAGGAGTAAGGCGCGTCCTCGCCTTGATTTCAAGACTCCACGGACAGTTGCTGATTATTACATGGAGACCATGTGCCATTATCAGCGGGAGCATGTAATGTTAGTGTGCCTGAATAATCAGGGACAACTCATCTGTGACTATGAGGTATCAGTCGGAACAGTAAAAACAGCATCACTTTCTCCAAGAGAGATTTTTATTAAGGCTCTACAGGTAAATGCAGTACAGATAATAATTCTGCACAATCATCCAAGTGGTGATCCTGCTCCTTCGAATGCTGATCTGGAAATGACTGAACAATTAAGGAATGCCGGTATAATACTGGGCATGAATCTTATTGATCATCTAATTATAGGTGATCATAGATACTATAGTTTTTTAGAAAATAATGTTTTGTAATATAGGAGGCTATTTTGGGCAACAATACATTTGGTATCGATCTTGGAACAAGCAATATCAAAATTTATAACAAAGCAACAGATGCTGTTACTGTAGAGAAGAATCTAATTGCAGTAGAGAATAAGACATCACTTCTTGCTTATGGTAATTCTGCATACGATATGTATGAGAAGGCTCCAAGCAACATTAAGATTTCTTATCCGCTTAGCAATGGTGTTATTGCTGATATTGAGAATATGAAATCATTGGTTAAACTCTTCATCACAGATCAGATGAAGGGTGCATCTAAGCCGGTTGATGTATATATTGCCGTTCCCAAGGATGTTACAGAGGTAGAAAGACGTGCTTTCCATGATCTGATTAAAGAGTCAGGCGTTAAAGCCAAGAAAATCATGATGGTTAAAAAGCCCGTAGCAGACGGCCTTGGAATGGGTGTTGATGTCATGAACTCACAGGGTGTACTTGTGGTAAATGTAGGTTTTGACACAACTGAAATTTCAATTCTTTCACTCAAAGGTATAGTTATCAGTAAGCTCATTAAGGTCGGTGGAAAGAAATTCGATGATGCTATAAGAAATGTTATCAGAAAAGAGTTTTCACTTATTATTGGTGAGAAGACTTCTGAAGCTATAAAGATTTCCTTAAAGGATCTTGAAAAATCAGGTCAGGATGCTGTTGTTTATGGTAGAGATATCGTTACAGGTCTTCCTGTTGAGAGATCTATTCCTACAGACCTTATAGATCAGTGCCTTACAGAGAGCTTTGACCAGATTCTTGATAATATTAAGGCAACATTGGAGCGTACTCCTCCGGAACTTGCCGCAGATATTTTTAAGCATGGTTTATATCTTACAGGAGGAGCTTCACAGGTATGTCATCTTGCTCAGAGATTATCTAACGGTGTAGGTCTTAATGTTAATCTTGCAGAGAATCCGCTCAGTTCAGTTGCACTCGGCCTTGGAAAGATCATCAAGGATGATCAGTATAAGGCTCTTGCTTACTCAGTTGAAGAGGATGTATAAATGAGTCCTGTCATTAAAAGAGGGGGAGATAAATTTACACTTCCAAGTAAATATCTCCTCTTTATTTTAACAATTTTATGTGTGGGGTTAATTGTTGTTACTTTCAATACAGATGTTTTTAACAGTTCCGTTAATTCTTTTGCAGGAACAGTTGTAGTACCATTTCAGAAAGGCATTACTTCTGTAGGTGTCTGGATGAAAGGAACTGCCGATAATCTTGCCAGTATAAGAGCACTGCAAAAAGAAAATGAGAATTTAAGGAAACAGGTTGAACAGCTGACGATTGAAAACACCAATTTGGAACAGGATAAGTATGAGCTGACTAATCTTCGTGAGCTCTACGAACTGGATGCACAATATTCAGATTATAAAAAGATTGGTGCCAGAATTATAGCGAAGGATGCAGGTAACTGGTATCATTCTTTTGTAATTAATAAAGGCACCGATGAAGGTGTTCAGGTCGATATGAATGTGATTGCCGGAGGAGGTCTTGTTGGTCGCGTAACTGATGTGGGTCCTGACTGGGCTAAGGTTCAGACAATCATAGCTGACAATTCTTCAGTGAGCGGAACTGTGTTATCAGCCTCTGAGAATTTGATTGCAACCGGTAATCTTGAGTTATATAACGAAGGACAGATTACATTTTCCAAGCTTGTTGATGAAGCTGATAAGGTAAGTGTCGGTGATAAGGTAGTTACCTCCAATATCAGTGATAAATATTTGCCGGGAATTCTTATCGGTTATGTTTCGACTATTGAGGAAGACTCCAATAACCTTACAAAATCAGGAAAAATTACTCCAGTTGTTCAATTTGAGTATATGAACGAGGTTCTTGTTATCATGGAACTCAAAAGCACCGGGGATAAATAAATGCGAAGATTCGTTTTTACATTATTATCTATTTTAATAAGTTTTATATTGCAGACTACAGTATTCAGAGTTATTGATTTCAGTGGTATAGTTCCAAATCTGATGATCATACTGACGGCATCCTATGCATTTATGCGTGGTGATAAAAGCGGTATGGTCATTGGTATGTTTTGCGGTATATTGATTGATATTTTCTTTGGCTCATATTTAGGATTCTATGCACTTATATATATGTACATTGGGTTCATTGTTGGAAAATTCAACAAAATATTTTTCCCGGAAAATATCTTACTGCCTCTGGCACTGATCGTTTCTTCAGACTTTTTGTTCGGATTTACGTGCTATGTGCTTTTATTCATGTTCAGAAACAAGTTTGATATAGGATATTACATGCTAAACGTGATAATCCCCGAAGCAGTATATACTGCACTTGTTGCAATTTTTATCTATCCTGTTCTGATCAAGATAAATATGTATCTTGAGGACATCGAACAAAGGAGCGCTAAAAAGTTTGTTTAATAAGATTAAAGAAGTCTTTATAAATTTCATAACTTCACGTCTTGTAATGATATCTGCGGTAATGATTCTTGCAGCATCAGGGCTTGTATATCGTTTGTTTTATCTGCAGATAATAAGAGGTGAGACATATCTTGATTCCTTTCAGTTAAAGATTATGAAAGAGAAATCCATTCCTGCTGCGAGAGGTAATATCTACGACAGGAACGGTAAACTTCTTGCATATAATGAACTCTCTAATTCAGTAACGATAGAAGACGTTTATGAATCAGGTTCAGGTAAGAATGCTGCTGTTAATGAGACAGTTAATAAGGTAATTGACATCATCGAAAAGGACGGAGATGTAGTTGATACTGATTTCAGCATTCAGTTAAACAGTTCAAATAACTTTGAGTTTACAGTAGAAGGGAATTCACAGCTAAGATTCCTTGCTGATGTTTACGGAAGAACCTCAACAAAAGATTTAAAATATGAGGAAAGATCAAAGACTGCGCAGGAAGTTATTGATGATCTCTGTGAAAAATTCGGAATCGGAGATTATACTGAACCAGGAAATAAAAAGTCATTTGTACCCGGAATGGGCTATGAAAAGGACAGGCTTTTAAAGCTGGTAATTGTCAGATTCAAAATGAATTCCAACAGTTATCAGAAATATATAAATACTGTAATTGCCAATAGTGTAAGTGATAAAACAGTTGCAGATATTATGGAGAATTCAAATATTCTCGACGGTGTTTCCATTGAGGAGGATACTGCCAGAGTTTATGTTGATTCTGTATATTTTTCACAGATTCTCGGATATACAGGAAAAATATCTGACAGTGAGCTGACAGAATTGCAGGCTCAGAATTCTAATTACAGATCAAATGATACAGTAGGAAAATCCGGTATCGAGCAATCTATGGAATCTGTACTTCAGGGAACAAAGGGAAGCGAAACTGTTTTTGTAGATAATACAGGTAAGGTTCTTGAGACAAGCAGCTATATTGATTCCAAGGCAGGAAACGATGTCTATCTTACTATAGATAAAGACCTGCAGGAGGCTTGTTATAATATTATTGAGCAGTCACTTGCCGGTATTTTGATATCAAAAATACAGAATACCAAGTTTTTTATTTATGGTGACAATATTAAAAAATCAGATATACAGATACCTGTATATGATGTTTATTTTGCATGCTTTGATAACCATATCATCGATCTTGATCATATGGCATCTGAGGAAGCCGGAAGAAATGAGAAGCTTGTCTATGAGCATTATCTGCAGAAAAGACAGCAGGTTAATGAAGAACTCAGAGCAGAATTCACTACAAAAAATACGCCTTATAATCTTCTGAGTAATGAATATAAGGTTTATATGAGTTATATAGCCCAGAAGCTTTACAGTAACGGAGTTATTGATTCTTCTAAGGTGGATAAGGAAGATAAGACATATATTGCCTGGACTACTGATGAGACTATTTCGTTATCGGATTATATAAAATATTGTATTTCTGCAAACTGGATTGATGTTACTTTGCTTAATCTTGAAAGTCAGTATGTTGATTCAGAAGAAATATATAATACAATCATTGATTATATTTTTAAGGATATTGAAGAGGACAGTGAATTTAATAAAAAGCTTTATAAGTATCTGCTCTCAGATGATATCGTTACCGGTGATGAAGTTTGCAGTATACTCCTTGAACAGGGAATAGTAGAACTGCCTGAAGAAGAACTGTCACAGTGGAATTCAGGATCTGAATCGCCTTATACTTTTATGATCAACAGAATTTCCGCTCTGGATATTACACCGGCGCAGCTGGCACTTGATCCATGCTCAGGATCAATGGTAGTTACAGATGTTAATAATGGTGACGTTTTGGCACTTGTATCTTATCCGGGATATGATAATAATAAGATGGCCAATGGTGTTGATGCGGAGTATTATGCAAAGCTAAGAAGCGATCAGTCATCCCCTCTGATAAATTATGCAACTATGCAAAGAACGGCTCCGGGTTCTACATACAAGATGGTATCAGCCACTGCAGGACTTATGGAGGGTGTTATTGATACTTCTTCAACGATTACCTGTACCGGTGTATTTGATAAACTGGACAATACCAACCCTGCACATTGCTGGATATATCCTCGTGCGCATGGATCACTTGATGTGGTTGGCGGAATAAGGAATTCCTGTAATGCATTTTTCTTTGAAGTTGGTTACAGGCTTGGCCTTGTAGGTGAGAACTTCCACTCGGATACAGGTCTTGAGAAACTCGCCACATACGCTGATATGTATGGCCTTAGTGAAAAGACAGGAATTGAAATTTCAGAATATGAACCAATAGTATCAGATTTGGACTCAACCCGTTCTGCTATTGGTCAGGGTACTAACTCGTTTACAACAGTTGGACTTGCCAGATATGTCACTACTGTTGCTAACAGCGGAACCTGTTATAACCTTACACTTGTTAAGAAAACATCTGATTCAGATGGTAACCTATTACAGGAATATGGTGCAACTGTAAGAAACCATATTGATATGGATTCATCTTACTGGAATGCAATACATCTTGGAATGAGACAGGTGGTTGAAGATAAGCCTTATTTCAATGATCTTGCAGTAAATGTTGCAGGAAAAACAGGAACAGCCGAGGAGTCAAAGAAAAGAGCAAACCATGCACTTTTTGTATGCTATGCTCCCTATGAAGCTCCTCAGATAGCTATAGCTACACGTATTGCATACGGATATACATCAAGTTATGCAGCACAGATTACAAAAGAAGCTGTAGCATACTACTTCGGATTAAAAGATCCTGATGATGTACAGAACGGAACAGCTCAGCAGCTTGAAGGTGGAGATGCAAATGCGGACTGAATCATTTTTGGAAAAACTAAAGAGCTACCGTATATTTGATTATGATTTTAAACTGGTTTTAATGCTGGTGGCTTTATCTATCATAGGTGTAATTGCTGTCGGCAGTGCGGATCCGACATATAAAAGTAAGCAGATTGCAGGACTTGTACTTGGATTGTTTATGATGGTCCTGGTTTCACTTATGGATTATTTGGTAATCATCAAATTTTATGTTGTTTACTATATAATCAATATTTTCTTTCTGGCACTGGTATTTACACCTCTTGGAAAATCGGTTAAAGGTGCAACAAGATGGATAGATGTGGGCGTTGTATTTCAGCCTTCTGAAGCATCTAAAATATTATTGATTTTATTTTTTGCAGCGTTCATAATGAAATATAAGGAAAGAGTCAAGAAAATATATTTTATTTTCATCTGTTTTGGACTGCTGGCTCCACCACTTTTGATGATTGTGATGCAGCCTGATCTTTCCACAACAATTATGCTTACTGTAATTATCAGCTGCATACTTTTTTCAGCCGGAATAAATATGAAATTTGTTATTACGGTTCTTGCGATATCTATCCCGTCTGCATTACTTGTTATCTTTGATGCACTTGCAGACAAAAGCATCTTGCTTAGGGAATATCAGCAAAGCCGTATTCTTGCATGGCTGCATCCGGAGGATTATGCCAATTCTGATGCTTATCAGACGCTTAATTCAATGATGGCTATCGGTTCCGGGCAGCTGTTGGGAAAAGGCTACAATACTAACGAAATCACTTCAGTTTTAAATGGTGGTTTCGTATCAGAGTCCCAGACAGACTTTATCTTTACTGTTGTAGGTGAGGAATTCGGTTTTATTGGGGGCCTTGCCGTTATTGCTTTGCTTTTATTAATTGCAGTGGAATGCTTTGTTATTGCCGGCAGATCTAAAGATCTTGCAGGGCAGCTTATCGCTACAGGTATGGGGGCCTGGATCGGATTTCAGGGATTTCTTAATATCGGAGTTGCCACAGGTGCGCTTCCGAATACAGGAATTCCGCTGCCATTTGTAAGCGCCGGACTTACATCGCTTGTCAGTTGTTACATAGGTATGGGATTCGTACTGAATGTTAGACTGCAAGGTAAAAAATATTTTTAGTTGGGGAAGGGGTAACCATGAATATTGCATTTATAGCACACGACGCAAAAAAGAAGCTGATGCAGAACTTCTGTATCGCATATAGAGGAATTTTATCAAAGCATGATCTTTTCGCTACCGGTACTACCGGCAGGCTTATTGAAGAGGTCACTAATCTTAATGTCCATAAATATCTCGCAGGACATCTTGGTGGATCTCAGCAGATTGGTGCTGCAATTGAAGCGAACGAGATTGACCTTGTGATTTTCCTGAGAGATCCTCTTACACAAAAGAGACATGAGCCTGATGTAAATAATGTTATGCGACTTTGTGATATGCATAACATTCCGATTGCAACCAATCTGGCAACAGCTGAGCTTTTGATTAAATCTTTGGACAGAGGAGACCTTGAGTGGCGTGAGATGTATAAATAAGACTAAGAAATGTCTGATTGCTATTAGTTTGATCCTGGCTTCTGTAACCGGTCTTGCCGGTTGTGCACCGGCTGAATATGCTTTTGCGTATTCCCTGCCTACTGTTGAATATGGTGAAAATACAGGTTTGACTATGAAAACATTTGCATCCGAACTTTGTGTGACTAATGGTGATATAGGGGATTCCTTATCTTTATCAGAGAATACCTGCTGTGGACTGTTTGACTTAAAGAATAAGAAGACTTTATATGCAAAGAATGCTCAGATTCAGCTGGATCCGGCTTCTCTTACAAAAGTTATGACAGCTATCGTAGCATTGAAAAAAGGGTCGCTTGATCAGATGCTTATTGCTGATTCTGAAGTCTATATAAATGAGCCCGGAGCGCAGCTTATCAATCTTAAGGAAGGGGATTCAATGACCTTGGATCAGGCCCTTCATATTTTGCTGCTTTATTCTGCCAATGATGTTGCTGTTCTTATTGCCAAGGGAATATCCGGAAGCGTTGAAGCTTTTGTTGAGGATATGAATAATGAGGCGCTTGCCATAGGTGCAACCAATACTCATTTTATGAATCCTAACGGGCTTACGGCTGATAATCATTATACAAGTGTTTACGACATGTATCTTATGTTCAATGAAGCACTTAAATATGAGAAATTCAATGAAATAATAGGAATGTCTACTTATTCCACACAGTTCGGAACTGCGTCCGGTGAATTAAGAGACGTTGAAGTTAAAAATACCAACGGATATATCAACGGAGCAAGGGAAATGCCATCCGGAATAACCGTCCTTGGGGGTAAGACAGGGACAACCAGTGCGGCCGGACATTGTCTTACTCAGCTTGCTTCTGATACCTCCGGAAACAACTATATTGCCATAATTATGAGAGCAGAGGACACGGAAACTCTTTATACCGAAATGTCTGATTTGTTATTGCAGATAACGAATGGTTAATTTATAATTATTATAACAACGAAAAGATAATTCTGGTTTTCGCCAGACGGGAGATGTTTCTTTCTCGAACCTTTTCAAAAAACAAAAATCAAAAAACGTGGAGGGTATGGATATGGTTCAATTAATCGTTGGGAATAAGGGAAAGGGCAAGACAAAATGCCTGTTGAACAAAGTCAATACCGAGGTAAAAAACATTTTAGGCAATGTTGTTTTTCTTGATAGAAACACAAAGCACATGTTTGAACTCAACAACAAAGTACGTCTTATTGTAGTTCCGGAGTTTATGATTGAAAATTCAGACGAATTTATCGGTTTCGTCAGTGGCGTGATTTCACAGGATCACGATCTTCAACAAATGTATTTCGATGGTTTCCTTAGCATAGCTTGTCTCGAAGGAAAAGATATCACAGCAACAATTGAAAAACTTGACCGCCTTGGCGAGAAATTTAACGTAGATTTCGTACTAAGTGTATCTATGGATGAATCAGAGCTTCCTGAAGCAGTTAAATCGAAGGTTGTTACAGCTCTATAATTATATATAAAGAATAGGAAATGGATAAGCCGCGTTTTATCTCGCGGCTTATCTTTAGTTTAAGACATGGCAAAACAGAGAAAAAACAAGGTGACTAAATATCCAGTGTTTTTGCACATAAATGTTGGATTGATATTCTTTGCTTTTATTATCATTTATGTTGTCATCTGCGTTTTTACATATTTCAGTAAAAAGCATATTGTTGGTTACGAAGTAAGAGAGGGGGCTCTGTCTTCCAATAACATTTACGAGGCCGTTGCACTAAGGCAGGAAAGCGTTGTAACTGCTTCAAATGCCGGTTATGTTAATTACTTTGCGCCTGAAGGTCAGAGAGTGGCCGTAGGTAATCTGGTCTACACTGTAGATGAATCAGGTGATTTACTTGATTATCTTAAGACTCAGGGTACTGAACAGGCTTCCTTGACTGATGAAGATCTGAGCGAATTACGTTCTCAGATTGTAAACTACAGTGCAGACTTTGATCCTAAATCCTTCTCAACTGTTTACGATTTTAAGAGCAGTCTTGATGGCACGGTTCAGAAGCTTGCAAGCTCCAGTATACTTCAAAGCATTAATTCGCTTAATAATAACGCCGGTGCACTGCAGAGTATCAATTATTGTTATTCTCAGGGAACCGGAATAGTCCAGTATTATGTGGACGGATATGAGGATCTTAATATTAATAATATGACAGTTGATCTTATGGATAATACCAAGTATGAACGGACTCAGCTGATCAGCAATGCACTGGTAGGTGTAGGTGATCCGGTATTCAAGCTTTCGACCAATGAAGACTGGATGATCGTAATAAATGAAAATGATCTGGATAAAGTTAAAGCTCTTGCTGAAAAAGAGTACATAAAAGTGCGATTTCTTAAGAACCAGGATGAAGCCTGGGGAAAAGTATCCTATGTTACAAATGATGCCGGAGATACATTTGTAGGATTATCATTTACCAATTCCATGATTACTTTTGTTAAAGACAGATTCTTAAGTGTTGAACTTATAACAGAAGATGAAAGCGGTTTAAAGATTCCAAATTCTGCAATTGCCGAGAAGAGTTTCTTTGTAATTCCTAAGGAGTATGTGACAAAAGGAAATAATAATAATTCCGGAGTTCTACGTGATAAATATGATGAAAATGGAAATGAAACATCTGAGTTTATAGAAGTAGAACTATATAATGAGAGTGATGATTCATATTATGTAGATGATGATACTTTAAGAAACGGTGACATAATCATCAAACCTGATTCACAGGATAAATTTACTATTAATAATAAGGATACGCTTATTGGGGTGTATAACATAAACAAGGGTTATGCAGACTTCAGACAGATAATTATATTGTATCAGAATGATGAATATGCTATCGTTAAATCAAATACAAATTATGGTTTGAACGTATATGATTATATCGTGCTTGACGCTTCCACTGTTGAGGGTGATGTTAAGAATCTTGACACTTCGGAAGAAAACTAGCATAATATAGGATAATGAATTTATAGTTTTGGTTGGGGTTAGGAGTTAATCACATGAGTGTAATGGATAAGTTTTTATCAGCTATGAAGCTGAATGGGGATGATGAGAGCGGATATTATGATTCAGATGATGATGCATATTATGACAGCACCATCGAACCTATTCATAAATCCAGTTCAATAGGTAAGGATGATCCTTCTATTGAGGTAAATGAGGAGAAGCTTAAGAGAACTGCTCCTGCACCTAGAAGTTTACCGAACAGGACAAGATCAGGTAATGGAATGGAGGTTTGTGTTGTAAAGCCTACTTCTATTGAGGATGCAAGAGAGATTACTGAGACGCTTCTTAATAATCGTACTGTAGTACTTAATCTCGAAGGAATTGATGTTGAGCTTGCTCAGAGAATAATTGATTTCACATCCGGATCATGTTTTGCAATAAGCGGGAATCTGCAGAAGATTTCAAGATATATCTTTATTGTAACACCCGCAAGTGTTGATATTTCCGGTGATTTTCAAGATATTCTAGGTGGTGCTTTTGATGGTGGCATGGGAAGTGCCGGTCCGCAGCAGATGTAAACAATAGATCTGATTATGAGGCAGAAGCGTTTGTTTCTGCCTTTTCTATTTGATTAATATATGAATTGAAAGGATTAATTATGTCCGAAACATTGACTGTTAATTATAATAATGCACCTTGCTATGATATTGTGTTTGATACAAGTTTTGATGAACTGCTGGGATGCATTTCAGAGCTTGGTTTTGCAGATAGGAAATTTGCAATAATAACTGATACAAATGTAAAAGATCTCTATGCAGAAAATCTTGCATCGATGCTTGAAGCTATTTCATCAAAAGTAATTGTATATGCAATCCCTGCCGGAGAAGATCATAAAAATCTTGATGAGATAAGAAAAGTCTATTCTGTATTGATTGACAATAAGTTTGACAGGAATGATCTTATTATCGCTGTAGGAGGCGGAGTTGTTGGCGATATGGCAGGATTTATTGCCGCAACTTATTTAAGAGGTGTTTCTTTTATACAGGTTCCAACAACACTTCTTGCTCAGACTGATAGCAGTATAGGTGGTAAAACAGGCGTCGATTTTGACGGATATAAGAATATGGTTGGCGCTTTTCACATGCCATCTCTTGTTTATTTAAATATCAGTGTTCTTAATTCATTACCTGGTGAGCAATTTGCTTCAGGTTTCGCTGAAGTAATGAAGCATGGTCTTATAAAGGATTCAGATTTCTATATCTGGTTATTAGACAACATGTATGAGATAGGCGAGAAAGATCCCGATACACTTATATATATGATAAAGAAGAGCTGTGATATCAAAAGACTTGTGGTAGAAAAAGATCCTACTGAAAAGGGGGACAGAGCGCTTCTCAATTTTGGACATACAATCGGTCATGCTATTGAAAAATATAAAAATTTCGAATTATTCCATGGCGAATGCGTTGCCCTGGGTTGTGTCGCCGCTGCTTTTATTTCATGGAAGAAGCAGATGCTCTCAATGGAAGAATATTATGAAATAAGAGATATGTTTGTACCCTTTGGACTTCCTATTTCAGTTACGGACATCGATGAAGATGAGGTTATAAGGCTTTTGCACTCTGATAAAAAGGCCGATGGTAATACAATTAAATTCATTCTTCTTAAAAAGGTCGGTAAGGCTGTAATTGATAAAAATGTTACAGACGAAGAAATAAGAGAAGCCTTAAAGGAGATTACCTGGTCAGAGGATTTTGAATAATATTTGGAGTTAATATGAACAATTTTACAAACAGGAAAAAGATTTTTCTTTTAGCTGATATTATATCAGTTGCAATACTTGTTATTTTAGATCAATTTACAAAACATCTTGCTGTCAAGTATCTGATGGATAAAGAATCAATCGTAATAATACCAAAAGTTCTGGAATTGACATTTTTGAAAAACAGAGGAGCTGCATTTGGAATATTACAGGATCAAAAAGTATTTTTTGTGATGATAGCAATAATGATCATGATTGTAATTGCTTATGTATTATTTCAGCTTCCTCTTGAAAAAAAATATAATATATTACAGATTATTCTTGTTATGATAGCAAGTGGAGCTGCCGGAAATATGATAGACAGGATAAGAAATGATTACGTAGTGGATTTTATTTCTTTTGTAATCATTAATTTTCCGATATTTAATGTGGCAGATATATATGTTACTGTTTCTACAATTCTTTTTATTATACTGTTCCTGTTTTATTATAAAGAAAAGGATTTTGATTTCTTAAGCTTTAAACAGCAGAAAAAGTATAGGGAGTTTAAATGAATAATTCATTTGAAGCAGAGAACAAATTTAATTACATAGCTTCTGATGATATGGAGGGAGAGAGAGTTGATAAAGTTATGAGCTCTCTCTCTGATTCTATGTCCAGAAGTTATATTCAAAAACTAATAAAGGATAAAAAAGTACTTCTAAACGGCAAACCTGTTAAGGCAAGTACTTCAGTATCGGAAGGGGATCTTTTGGAAATGGAAATTCCAAAGTCTGTCGTTCCTGATATTGAGCCTGAGGACATTCCTCTTGATATAATCTATGAAGACAGTGATGTTCTTGTTGTAAATAAACCTAAAGGCATGGTGGTCCATCCTGCTGCCGGTCATTATAACGGTACTCTTGTTAATGCACTTATGTATTATCTTGGTGATGATCTGTCAGGGATAAACGGAGTGATGAGACCCGGAATAGTTCATAGAATAGACAGGGATACTACCGGATCAATAATAATCTGTAAAAATGATATTGCCCACAGATGTATTGCTGATCAATTAAAAGAGCATAGCCTTAACAGAATTTATCATGCAATATGTTATGGAATTCTAAAGGATGATGAAGGGACAATTATTGGCAATATCGGAAGGAGTGCTACAGATAGAAAAAAGATGGCTGTTGTTCCTGATGGTCAGGGTAAAACAGCTGTTACACATTATAAAGTTCTGAAACGTTTTGAAAAAGATAAAATGACTTACATTGAATGTAAACTCGAAACAGGAAGAACACATCAGATCAGAGTGCATATGTCTCATATAGGGCATCCTCTTTTGGGAGATACGGTATATGGTCCTTCCATGAAAAGCAAATTCAAACTTGAAGGACAGTGTCTTCATGCCAAAGTTCTTGGATTTAAGCATCCGGTGACCGGTGAATATATCGAAACAGATGCGCCATTTCCTGAATATTTTCAGCATTTACTAAATGTTTTACAGTAAGTCAGTTTTTCTATCCTAATAGTTTGATTTGTGTTATAATTGTATTAAATTTATGAAATCTTTTATTATGGAGGTTTTATTTATGAATACAATCATTACAATAGGCAGACAATTTGGCTCTGGTGGACGTGAGATTGGAATGAAGGTTGCTGAACACTTTGGCATTAAGTTTTATGACAAGGAATTGCTTACAAGAGCTGCTTCAGAGAGCGGCTTCGCTAAGGAAATGATTCAGGATCATGACGAGCGTCCCACAACATCATTTCTCTACAACCTGGTTATGGATACGTATTCATTTGGATATAATTCCTCTAGCTTTGTAGATATGCCCATCAGTCACAAGATTTTCCTGGCTCAGTTTGATACTATCAAAAAGATCGCCGATGAAGGTCCCTGTGTAATCGTTGGTAGATGTGCTGATTATGCACTTGCCGATTACAAAAACGTGCTGAACATATTTATTCACGGTGATGAAGATGATAAGATTCAAAGAGTAATGGACAGATATCCGGATGTGACTACTAAAGATAAAGCTCTTGAAATGCTTATAAAAAAGGATAAACAGAGGCAGAGCTATTATAATTATTACTCATCTAAAAAATGGGGAAGATCTGATACCTATGATCTTACGATAAATAGTAGTGTGCTTGGCATTGATGGCACGGTGAAACTGATAACCCAATTTGTCGCAGATTTTGAAACAAAATAAAAATATAAATCAGAAAGGAATAAGGGGCAGACTTAGGGTTTGCTCCTTTTTTATACGAAAATGGCATACAATTTTTTTGCTACAATTTCCAGAATGAAATATATCGAGCGTTGGGCTCTTATGAGAAATTCAAGACCGGAAAACTTAAGTGAACATTCACTTGAAGTTTCAATGATAGCCCATGCGCTCTGTGTAATAGGAAACGTCAGATACAATAAGAACCTTAATGCTGAAAAGGCTGCTTTGATTGGCTTATATCATGATGCTTCTGAGATTATTACAGGGGACATGCCCACGCCTGTAAAATATTATAATGAAGAACTGAAAAATGCGTATAAACAGGTAGAGGCTATAGCAGATGTGCAACTGCTTCATAAGCTTCCGGATGATTTGAGGCCCGCTTTTGAAGACATATTCAAGGCACAGGATGGCGATGATGAAAAGTATATGCGAAAACTTGTTAAAGCAGCTGATAAACTGTCAGCTCTGATAAAGTGTATCGAAGAAAAGAATTCCGGAAACAGTGAATTTCGAACAGCTGAAAAAAGCACGATGCAATCATTGGAGAAGATGAAAAAAGAGTTACCTGAAGTCAATGACTTTATGGAAGATTTTCTTGAACCATATGGAAAAACTCTGGATGAGCTTTCCTGAATTATTTTGTTTTTATCGAAAGGAATTATTATGACTTTTTTTACATGCTTTTTCCTTGATGCAGAAAAAGATATCATTGTAAGTCTATATAAGGATTTGGATAAAATGTATTATATTTTATCTACTCCTAATCATCACACAGGCAATCTTATCAGGAATCTGTCTGCGCTTTGCAAGCTACCACTCACTCAAAATGAAAATGATATGCTTGAGATAAGAGGTGAGGTTCCCTGTTTTGTTGATGCCAATAACGTAGAATCTTATGTATTTAGTATTGGAGATGTTGAAATAGCCAGTATTTTCCAGGATGGCACAGTTGATGTAAAAGCAACTATACCTGCAATCGCGAAGACTTTAATGAGTCAGACAAAGGACTATCAACTGGATATTTCAAAGACTCTTTTTAAGACCTATGTCAGAAAAGAATTAAAATTCCGTGCGGATTTGCACACGCATATGAATGGTAATCTTCCAGGAGACGTTCTGATAGCGCTTGGAATATATCATCAGATAAGATACCCGTTATATTATGTTAAAAAGCTTGATTTAAAACTTACTGATGCGCAGTGGGATAAACTTAATGCTCAGAGGGAAAAAGTCGCAAGACAATTTGTAACATCAGGACTGCAGGGAAAATACCTTGATCGAAGAATAAATGATAACACTTTTATAAATTTTGCAGATCTTATTTTAAATAACCTTGATAATGCAGAGATGAATATTGTTAAGATTCGAGGCTCTCTTGCGGTGATTAAAGACGGGCAGGCTGTTTTCACTAATCTTGAAAAGGTATATCTGTACAGATATGTTTTCTGTAAGGCTAAAGAAAGTGAAGATAAGATTGTCTATAGTAATATGGATCAGATTCCTGATAAAGACGTAAGAGATGTTTTAAAACAGATGCAGAAGGACAAAGAAAATCCTGATTATTCTAAAAATACAGTATTTCAGGATAAGCTTTTATGGATCGCCAGAAATTATAAAAGACAAGGCGTCTGTTATGCTGAGATAAGTGATACCACACTTGTAAAAAAATATGAGTCAGTGGAGATGCTAAAGCAAGTACATGAGGTTATGCCTAAAATATATCAGGAAACAGGCGTAATGATCAGATTTCTTGCGGCAATGAGAAGAATTCCGCTCACTATTGTAAAAGATGCTGTTACCCCTTCTGATTATCTTGAGCAGAATCTTGAAGTGTTAAGAGCGACTTTCCTTGATCCCTACGTCGCAGGATGCGATTTCGTAGGTGAAGAGATAAATGACATTATCACACTAAAGCCTGTGTTTAAAGAGCTTGTAAAATTTGCTGCGATTGATCCCAGTTTTGTTATAAGAGTTCATGCAGGAGAGAATGATTCACTAAAGGATAACATCTCGCATAGTATACAGTGCGTAAAGGATTGTCTGCTTCCGGGACAGTCTATGCCCAGAATGAGGCTTGGACATGGACTTTATACATACAGTCCCAGATCAAATAAGGGTAAGGAAGTAATTGAGCAGCTTAAAGAAAACAATATAGTCTTGGAGTTCCAGCTTACAAGTAATGTAAGGTTAAATAATCTGAACTCATTAAAAGAACACCCTCTAAAGTATTATTTGAAGCAGGGAATTCGCTGTGTTCAGGGGACAGATGGAGCTGCGCTTTATGGCACAAGTTCCATTGATGAACAACTTTCTCTAAAGAAAATGCTGGAGCTTTCTGATGAAGATCTAAAGCTTATGAAGGATGCAGAAGCACAGATAATTGAGGAAGGGCAGACAGCATATTCCGATAAGAAGGCTGCTTTTATAGCCCTTCTAAAAAACAGAGACATGGAAGAAGTTCTTCTTGAAAAGATGAAGACTGTAAGGATATCAAAATCATCTTCAAAGAAGTATAAGCGTCTTGATGCGAATAAAGAGCTTAAAGATCAGATTTCAGAAATAACCTGGGATCGTTTTCCTATTGTTCTTTTAGGCGGCAGCTTTAATACAGAAAAAAGAGCTACCAGAATCACGCCTGATGGTCAAAAGGAACTCGATGAATTGATGGACTTTTTAAATCCTGAAGAAGTGTGTTTTGTTATAGGACATAAGCTCTCAGGCTATGAGAAATATCTGATTGATAATAATAAAAAGAATTTCAGAATATATGCGGTTGTTCCTACACTTATAACAAAGCAGGAGAGAGATAAACTAATTGAAGCAGGTGTCTATATAAGAGTTTCTCCGGAAGCTGAGGGAATGGGAATATATAAAAGCTTTAACTATGAGATATTTGAAAGAAGGCCGTCAATGGTAATTGCATTTGACGGAAACAGTTCAGCTGCAAATCTTATTCAGGAGGCAAAAAACGGTAAAGGCAAATCTGCGATTTTTATCTGGAGTCATTCCCAGACATTGAAGCAAAAGGCCAAATCCCTGCATGGATATGTAAACATTTTTGACACTGAAAATCCGATAGTTAAGAGAATTGTCGAATTACAAACGGAGTTAAGTAGAAAATCATAAAATATCTTAATTTTTTCTATTTTGTTGGACATTTGTTGGACAAATTATTATATAATAGTGTACGTAAAATAGTTTATCGAGGGAGGCTAACAATGGCTAAAAAAAGTTTTAATGTATTACAAAAAATGGGGACAGTTATTCTTGCTGCTGCACTCGCAGTAACAGTGGTACCAACAACATTTATCACTTCAGAGCCTATCGTTGCTAAAGCAGCAAATGCTTCAGCTATACGCGATAGTCTTAATGATGCTCAGAAGAAGATTTATGATGCTTACAACTATCTTGATTCTAAGATAATGGATCAGGGTGTTGCTATTTCAGCTGAGAACAAGGCACAGTTTAACGCATCAAATTTCTACACAATGTTTACAGGTGAAGCTGAAAAGAAGAAGTATTCAGCCGAGGATCTCAAATTTGCAAGACGCGCATATGTATATTCAAATCCTTTAAATATTGCCGGTGCTATGGCTGAGCTTAAACTTTTCTATGTTAAGGATAAGGATGAAAAGTATTCATGCTACGCATACCTTAAGAGAATCAGCGACAACAATTACACAGGTGAAGAGAAGGCATTAAAGAATGCTGTAAACAAAATCATGAGCAATATTGATGCTGATGATACAAATTTTGTAATTGAATATCAGTGCTTTAATATGGTTCTTGATAATGTAACAAATGTAAAGGTTGATATTGATAACAAAGATCTGAAGAACACAGCTTATGGTGCACTTATTCAGCACAGAGCTTCTTCTCAGGGATATGCACTTGCATTTGCAGCACTTCTTGACAATGCTGAGATTTCCAATGATATTCTTTTTAACGGAAACAAGTGCTGGAACCAGGTTAAAATCGGTTCAAAATGGTATGAGACTGACCTTGTAGCATGTGATAAGGCAAAGAAGGGTTATATCGATTACGAGAGATTCAACACATCTCAGGCTAAGATGAAATCTTATGGCTTAACACGTGTTAATTACTGCACAAAGCTTCGTGAGTCAAAGGGTACTCATAAGGAAACAAGTAACAGAATCCAGAAATATGATGAGTCACTTTTCAAGGATTCACATAACTTTGGTTTAGGTATACTCAATGCTGATAAAACAGTAACTCGTACTACAATGCTTAGCTCTGAAAAGACAGCAAATTTTGTTCCTACATTTAAAGATGCTTCACAGCTCTATGATTGCAGCCTGATTCTTAAGGCCGTTTCAATTACAACAAAACCTGAAGAAAGTGCATTTACATGGGTTAACTGGACTAAGGAGCATCCTTATATCGAGCTTACAAAGAACGGTGCAGGACAGAGCAGAATCCTTAATGTTACTATTGTTATTGATGATACTGCCAACACCACTGTAAGCTTTGCAGCTACAATAAATGATCTTGATGATACAACAGGCAAATTTGTTTATCAGGTAACTGGTGAAGATACAGTCGCTGTTTCAAAATATACTAAGAAAAATGTTAAGAGTATTACAATTCCTTCAACAGTTGTTGTTAACGGCAAGGATTACAAGGTAACAAAAATCAACAATAATGCATTCAAGAGCTGCAAAAAGCTTGAGACAGTAATGCTTGGTGCAAATATTACTGAGATCGGAAAAAATGCATTCTCCGGAAAGACAAAGCTTATCCGTGTTGAGACATTAGGCTATAATCTTACAAAGCTTGGTAAGGATGCATTTAAATCAGCAGATTCAAATACATTATTCTTACTTAAAGGAACAAGTCGCGGAGCATACAATAAGCTTGTTAAGAAGGTAAAGAAGGTAGGCGGTAAGAATTCTGTTTTCAAGTACAGAGCTTACTAATTAGATTCTGAATCTTAATAATTTGATTTTAGTAGAGGCCATATGAATAATATGGTCTCTATTTTTTTCTTTGTAGTCATGATATACTAATACTGTTTGAATACTAATACATTGGACGCAATGCATTGAAAATAAAAGTGGAGGAATTATTCGGTATGAGAAAGTTATTAGTTGTAATCGATATGCAGCACGATTTTATTGATGGATCTCTTGGGACTAAGGAAGCTGTAGCAATTGTTCCCAATGTCATTGAAAAGATCAAAAAATATGACATAAAAGATGTTTTTGCCACCAGAGATACACATCAGCCTAATTATATGCAGACTCAGGAAGGCAAAAATCTGCCTGTTGAGCATTGCATTATAAATACCCATGGCTGGAATATTGAAGAGAAAATTGCAGAACTTTTAAAGGATGCAACCATTATTGATAAGCCTACATTCGGATCAACAGAGATTGCATCAAGAATTAAAGAGATTGCAGATAAAGAAGAAATAGAGATTGAACTTGTGGGATTATGCACAGATATATGCGTGGTATCAAATGCACTTATATTGAAGGCATTTATGCCTGAAGTAAGGATCTCAATAGATCCGGATTGCTGTGCAGGCGTTACACCTGAAAAGCATCTGGCTGCAATTAAAACAATGGAGTCATGTCAGATTGCATTTTCTTGATTGAAATAATAAATATGCTTATTACTTCGTTAAAGAGGGATTTAACGAAGTAATGTTTGTCTAAGATCAAACTGCCCAAGCACGTAATTTATACGCTCCTTATATGGTCGGCCATACAGACCGACTTTTACTGAATTAAAGCTCTTCCAGAATCTTTTTATATTGGCGATATAAGCTCAGCATTTCATCATGATTTTCCTTTATGTAATCAAGGTCACCATTTAAGCCCGCTTCCTCGAGAAGTCTTGCTTTTTCCGAGAGATCCTTAGCACCGATCATTCTTGCAGAGCTTTTTAGCGCATGCACTTTTGTTGCATAATCCTCAATATTATTCGAGTTTAATAGTTGCTCTAGCTCGGCGGATTTTTTATCCACGTTGGCCCTGAAGAACCGCAGAGTATCCACAAACAGTGTTTCTGCACCTGCGTATTCAACTCCGGATTTGATACTTATATACCTGTCGTTTTGGAGCTCTTTTAGCTTCTTCATAGTGTCGGCACTTACAATGGACGGATTTTCATCGCTGTTATCTGCGCTACTTTCATCATCTTTTTGAACGGTATTATTCCTTTGGTCATTTTCGCTTTGGGTTATGCTCGCAGGGGAAATAATCCTATCAGGATGGATATATTTTTTTAGCATATCCTCAAGACGCTTTCCATTAACAGGTTTTTCCAGATAATCGTCAAAACCGGCATTAATAAACATCTCTCTTACTCCACTTACCACATTGGCAGTGAGAATTATGCAGACGCTATAATAATTTATTCCGTCAGCATCATATTTAATATGCTTAAGAAGCTCTACTCCATCCATCTTGGGCATGCGATAGTCTATCAGCAAAATATCATATTTTGTTTTGCTCAAAAGTCCCAACGCAATCTTCCCGCTAAGAGCAGTGTCCACCGTCATCCGTGTTTTCTCCAGAAGACCTGTAATTACCTTGAGGTTTAGCTCATTATCATCAACAGCAAGTATTTTTACGCCCGGAGCTACGAAGCTGGGACAGTAATTACCCTGGCCGGTTGCAACCTCCTCTGCAATTTTGTCATATTCGCCTATCTTACCCCAGTTGGCGACTTTCTGCCTTACAACAAAGGAAAACTCGCTACCTACACCATACTCACTTTTTACTTTAAGATTGCTTTCCATTGCATCGAGAATCTGTTTAACTATACTCATTCCAAGGCCTGTGCCCTCGATAGTTTTGTTTTTATCTTCATCAAGTCGTTCAAATGCTTTGAATAGCTTGTTAAGCTCTTCCTGCTTCATTCCGATGCCTGAATCCTTGACACTTATATATAAATCTATGCAATTAGATTCAATCTTTTTAAAGCTGATATTTAGTTCTACAAAGCCTGCCATGGTGTATTTCACACCATTTGTAAGCAGATTTATAAGAACTTGCTTGAGCCTTGTCTCATCACCTATAAGACCATCGGGAATATTGGCATCAACTACGGGATTATAGACAATTCCCTTACTCTTGGCACGTTCAACTATCATCATATTGACATCATTAAGCAGACTCGATAAATGATAGGGATCATTTCGGAGCTTCATTTTCCCGGCTTCCATCCTTGAGAAATCAAGGATGTCGTTGACAAGATAGAGAAGAGAATTGGCAGAGCTACAAATGTTGAAGGCATACTGCTTTATCTTCTTGTCGGCAGTCTCTCTCTGTACCAGTTCGCCCATACCCATAATGGCATTAATGGGCGTTCTGATTTCATGAGACATATTTGCAAGAAACAATGTTTTAGCTTTAGAAGCCTCTTCAGCGATTTCGTAGGCTTTTTTGAGTTTTATGTTCTCGAATAACCAGACACCACAAACTATAACAAATATAACCAGAATAAATCTGTACTCATACAGATAGTCGAAAAAACCATACCTGTACAGCTTTCTGGTGGTATAGTCCAGTATCACGGCTTGTCTTTGGCTATCGGTTAAATTTGCGATATCACTGTTTAGTTTTTCAATGATTTTCCGGCTCTCTGGAGTATCAACAGCACCTGCATAGAATTCCATGGAAATGACTGCTGAAGGGTGAATTGTCAAATCCGAATAAGATGGCTTCTGCAAAATGTAACTCCATACATAAGAATTATGCAAAAGCGCATCAACTTTACCGGCTTTAAGCATCTTCACACACTCAGGCACATTTTCGTACAGAGTAATGTCTATTCCGGGCAAAGTCTGTTTTAGTGATTCAGCAACACCCGCCTGAGATTTCAGCATTCCGACTTTTATGTTGTTAAAATTCGGAAGTGCCTGTTTGTTCACCGTAACAAGAGTCATCGGTGTCTCTACCAGAGAATCAGTTATGATAGTTTGCTGACCGCTTGCGCTGGTAATGGTACTCCCAAGAGGCATCACCAGATCATAATCTCTATTATCAAGAGCAGCCTTTAAATTCTCCTCTTTAATTGCCTTGAAGCGCATTTTATATCCTGCTGCTTCGCCAACTTCACTGAGCAGATCAACGCCTATGCCAACAATCTTATCTGTTTTGGAATCTACATAGATCATAGGGCAACGATCCACAGGAACGCCTACAGTTAATGTTTTTTTTGCAGCTGCAGCATAGTATGAAGACATAGCGATGCTGACATGCATTATGAATATACATATCAGCAGGATTAAGATTCGGTTTGAATTCCGCATATTCTTCAAAGCTATAACCCATCCTTTGTATTGGAATTAGTGCAAATACTGTGTGTATAGTACCTGCAAGTATATGTTACATCAAATTTATTTGGTGTATGTTAAATGACGATAAAAAATTTATGTAGAAAGGCTTAAACTTTTAGATATTTCGCGGAAATCTAAAAAAGGCCACCGACATTTCTGCCGGCAGCCTCGTACTTTTTATGAATTATGCAGCAACCTCTGTATTTTCGGCCTGCTTAGTCTCTATGGGCAGCTTCTTGTAAATAAATGCAGCAAGTGCCAGAAACACTACACACATAATAGCTGCTTCAATATTGCTAAGAGCTCTTCCCATAAGTGAAGGTAATGCAATAGCAACTGTATTATTGATAGCATGCATAATGATTGCAGGAACTACTGAATTATACTTATAAGCTACGAATGCAAGTGCCAGTCCCAAGGGCATTGCATATATGCTCTGAAGCGGGTTCATGTGCATAAGTCCAAACATCACTGCTGAGAGGATGACACAACCTACAATTTCAAAAGACTTCTTTGAGTTCTTAAGCATTACTGCTCTGAATGCCAGCTCCTCGGCGAAGGGAGCAAGCAGTGCTACTGTAAGTACAGCGATAACCTGATTTCCACCTGAGATAAGTCCCATAATCTGACCAAACAGCTCTTTGCTCCCGGGGATAAGGGCTGCAGTAACATTGGAAACTATTAATACAAATGCATAGAAACCAAGTGCAGCGCTGGCAAGGAATGCGATTGACTTTACATTTGCTATCTTCTTAAGACCTGATTCATAGGTTCCCTGCTTTTTATCTTTTCTTACAGATCCAAGGTAATACCAGAGACCGAATACCGCTATGCAGGCAATCTCTCCAACAAACTGTAATACAGTTAAGATTTCGGAAATGTAATCCATATATTCTGCCTGATCCTTAAAGGTTTCTCCTGTCTGAGCATAATGTATATAAGATGCTCCGACTGATCCTGCAGCTCCAATGACTCCCTGGATTCCCAAAAACAGGAGCACAATTCCCAGTGCTACGAATATTGCTTTTGCTTTACTTCCCTTTGTTGTTTTCATACTCATTCTCCTTTTTCTTATAAAATTATTGTTATCAATTTGAGGTTAAAAAAACTTCAATCCTACAGGCGATTCCGTATCATGTTTGCACGCTTTCCTTTGCCTGATGAAAACATGATAATTCGAAATCATTTCCGCAGATTGAAGTAAATCTTAACGTAACCTTATTTTTACATTATTTTCAAATCTTTATTCGTTCTGAGAGGGAATATCCTTTGTATCTTTATTTGAAAAGGGAATTTTCCTGTACATAAAAATTGAAAGTGCAAGGAAAATAACAACACAGCATGCACTTACAACAGGTGGAAGCCCCGGACTAAATATCTGATTCAGTAATATCGCTCCGATATTGTTTATTAGGATCACCAGCATGCCCGGTACGACTGAATTAAACTTGTAAGAAATAAACATCATAACAAGGCCAAATGGGATTCCGTAAATTATCTGCACCGGATTAAGCATCAATACGGCAAACAGTATGGCAGGTATAATTATGCATGCCGCCATCCCGAAGGAATTCTTGAATTTTTGCATTATAATACCCGGAAAGGCAAAGGCCGTTGCCATAGCTGATAATATAACCATTGATGTGATATTCATGGGAGTTACTTCCGAAACGTTTGACATTATGGTGGATAATAACTCACCGCTTTCAGGAGATATCATTATTATCAGATCAGCAATATGTCTGTCAAAAAGTCCTATTGCCAGTGATGAAAACACTATAAAAGCAATGACTTTTGCATCACACATTTTCTCATGCCAGGGCTCATAAGTTCCGGCAAGCTTGTCTTTTCTTACATATCCCAGGTAATACCAAATTCCAAACAATACTGTACAGATTAAATTCGAAATGAATAGCATAAGCGGTTGCATGGCATTAATACTATCGAGCAAAGCTTCCTTATCCATGTTGTCTACAGACATGGTCAGGGATACAACCAGACTGATAATGATTGATACCGCCAGTTGTATCAGCAGGTAAAGCAGTGTTATTGCTACTGCCTCCATTACTGTCTTAACCTTGTTTTCCTTTTTTGTTTCCATATTTTTTTACCTCTCTACATCCATTCCAAGGGTAAAGTAACTACAAAACTTTTGTAGCCATCATCCGAATTCTCATTATATTCGAGGCTTCCGCCATGAAGCTCGACAATTCTTTTTGCTACTGATAATCCAAGTCCGCTGCCACCGCTTTTCCCCTTCTTATAGGGTTCGAAAATGTGCTCCTTCAGGTCTTCCTCCAGAAACGGACCATCATCTGAAAAGCTGATAATTACGCCATTTTCCTCTTTTATTGATACCCTGAAGGTAGTATTTTCAGGGTTATGCCTTATGGCATTATTGATCAAATTAGTAAAAACACGCTTCATCTGCTCAGTGTCATATTTGCAGATGACTCTGTCCGGTATTTCAGGCTCAAGAATCATTTTCCTGTCCTCAAATCTGTAGAACATATCTGCAAGAATGCCACGAAGAAAACCCGCAATATTGCCTTCTTCCGGGAAAATCTTATAGTCTGTGCTTCCGTATTTTGCATACTCAAGCATGTCTTCTAGCTGAACATTGGCAGCTTTTATCTGTTGTTCGATTATAGTCAGATAGTGATTTCTGTCATCCTCAGAGATATCCTCCTCCTTGAGAAGTCTGGCATAGCCCATTACCATAGTCATGGGAGTCTTCAGATCGTGAGCAATCCCGGCGTATAACTGCCTGTTCTGTTCCTCATTCTGCTCTCTGATACTCTGAGCCTCTTTTAATTTCAAAACCATGTGGTTGAAGGCTTCTTCCATCTCTGCAAATTCAAAGCTGTCCTTTACTTCCATCTGCACATCAAGATTCCCAGAGCTTACCAGATTCATGTTATCTGCTATTTTTCTGGCAGGTTCCGAAATATTCTTTTCCAAAATATTGGACAGTCCCCAGAAAAGAAGGTAGGTCACAATCATGCTGGCCATGGTGATCTGAGTACCGAGATCTTTACTCATACCCTGACCGCCATATAAGCCGTCTATGACTCCCATCAGGAACTCCCTGATTTTATCTATAAATAGGATAAGTAAAAAAACATATGCCAGAATAATTATCAGGAATGTTTGGAGTTTTCTTTTATATTTAAGTCTCATTTTTCTTCCATCCGATATCCCAGCCCTCTGATGGTGTGGATATAATCATTTTCTCCGTCAGAGATTTTCGATCTCAGCTTACTTATGGCAACCATAATGCTGTTATCGTCCGGGAATTTGTCGCTTTCCCATGCTGCCTCATATATTTGATCCTTAGTGAGGACCTGTCCGATATTACTCATGAAAAATTCGGTCATTCTGTATTCCAGAGCCGTAAGCTCAACGGACTCATCATTTTTATAAAGGCGCTTCAATGATGGCTTGAGCTTTAGCGCCCCGCAAATGAGCTCCTTCCCTTCCTCCTGACGGTCATAACCGTAGCATCTGCGAAGGGTTGATAACACTCTTGCAGCGACCTCCATGGGATCGAAGGGCTTTACGATATAATCATCCGCACCAAGATTAAGTCCCTTTATCCTGTCCAATACATCACCCTTTGCGGTCAGGAAAAGCACCGGTACATTGCTCTGCTTCCTTATCTTTTCAACCAGCTCATACCCGTCCATGACAGGCATCATTATATCTGTGATGACCAGATCAAACTGTTCGGAATTGAACAGTTCATAGGCTTTGCTACCATCATATTCTTCCTTTACCGTCATTCCATGCATCTCAAGACATACTTTTAAAAGTCCTGCTATTTGAGGCTCGTCGTCAACGACCAGCACTTTGTACTTTTTATCCGCCATATATACTCCCTCTAACCCACTTTTTCATTTTTATAATTTATAATACCCCTCAGTCATTTCTGTACATTTAAGTGAATCTTAACGTAACCTTAACCAATCTTTGCTCTTCTCTATATCTGCATAAAAATATCCGGCCTTTACATTTACTTCTATTCCGCTTCCGGTCCAGAACAATGCCGTACAATCATCTAATGAAGAACATCTTCCCCATATACGCTTATTTTCTATTTCTGATAATTTATATTCCATTTTCCATATCCTCCAAAAAACACCAGTTACTTCAAAATTGTAATTCTTAGTACCATATATAGCAAGAAGTATGCGCAAAATATCACGTTTATATATATCAAAAAACAATTCCAATGTTGAAAATATGTATCGAATGTTTTCATATTCATTAGCCCTTAATAGCATCAATATCAGCAGCTTTAATACTTCAAAGGTAACCAATGTCCAGGAAATGTTTGACAGCTGCACAAGTCTGGAACACCTTGACCTTCGAATTTTTGATCTTACAAATGTTCCTGCAGAAAAAGCAGGCAGTTTTCTTGAAAATGCAAGAATCTGAAGTACGTGGACGGCCCCGCTAAAACAAACCGCAAATTTCCATAAAAGGATTAGTCCTGCATAAAAAATAGCAATAAAAGGGAGCTGGAAAAATGTTTGATTATCCTAAAAAACTCCCGACCAGATGTCGAGAGTTTATGGTATATCCAACTATAAGAACCAGTTAGGCAAGTTGATTTTCTAAGAAAGTTATGAGCGCCTTTTATCTTCAGGAACCCATGTATGCCATGCTGGTGCTTTAGGCATCTCCTCCCCTGTGATCAGGGACTTGATCACACGTCTGTGGATGAAAAGACATCCACCAAAGAGTATTGCTACTACTGCCAATATTACATTTCCTGACTTCATCTTAAATCTCCTGCTGTTTATTTGTTCAATTGTTTTTCAATGCTTCACACTAAGGTATCCGGCTTCTCTGAAGGTATAAACCTTTCAGCTATATTTCCATCTTTATCAATTTAAACAATTAGATACAATATGATAGTATCACATTCAATTCTGAATTCAAGATATCTTTTTATTAATTCTTTGTTTATATTTACAAAGCATTAAGCTGCTTTTTACGGTAAATTTTCAGGGTAAACGCACACTTTTTAATAAATAAATTTTATCGAACTAAATGCACACAAAGCCAGAGTTTTTCAGCACTCTGGCTTTTTTTTTATGCCCTTAACTTCACTGATTCAGGTGAATAATAGCTTCTGACAAATCCAGAGTATTAAGCCGTATTTTGGAAAAACGCATATCTATAATCATGCATGTTTTTTGAAATCTTTGGCAAGGTCTGGTTTCTTCTCTTCAAATCTCATAAGATTATCATTTCCTATCCTATTAGCCGGTGCATAATTTTCATACTTCTTTTTTTGATGTGGCTGCGATTTCCAAATCTCATCGGCAACAGGGGCCCACTTGAGAGCATAGTCATCACACTTTGCACATAAATGCTCTACACTCTCCTCCGATTCTTCATTTGTGCCATGTGCTTTTGATCTTTCCACCATCTCCCTTAGAAGTTTTGGATTTTCGAGCATCGGACACGGTCTTAAGTGATTTTTATTAAAGGGCTGTCCCTTATGATATTCCATGAAAAGCGGACTCTTTAGCATTTCCAAAATAGAATTGTCATGTATATTAGTGTTTGAAAAATGGATGAAAACGCAAGGTTCTGCATCTCCGCTTGAGTTAATATGGAAATAATTCCTTCCACCTGCAATACATCCACCTACAGCTTCTCCGTCATTCTGAAAATCCATCGGAAAGAAGCCTGTATCACATTCGTTTGAGCGAATCCATCTGATACGTTCTATCATCAGCTTTCTCTGCTCTACGGTAGGCATCAGCTCCGGTACCGCATTATTTCCAACCGGCATATAGTGGAAGAAAAAGCCAAATCTCGCGCCTTTTTCTGCAATATACTTTATAAATTCAGGATTTGTCACGGCTTCAATATTATTTCTTGTATAGCAAATAGATGTACCAAAGAGAATCCCGTATTTTTTGAAAAGAGACATTGCATTCATCACTGCATCATAATGACCGATTCCTCTTCTTGCATCATTAGTTTCAGGTGTCCCCTCTATGGAAAGCATGAATGTAATATTTCCCAGCCGTACAACCTCTTTACAAAAATCATCATCCACAAGAGTTGAATTACTATATATTCCGAACTGCACATCATTATGCTTTTCTGCAAGCTTAAGTATATCTGCCTTCCTGACAAGGGGCTCTCCACCTGTCATCATATAGAGATACACGCCCAGCTCTTTTCCCTGAGTTACTATCTTATCCATATCGGCAAAAGACAAATTGTTCTTTGGTCCATAAGTGCCTGACCAGCATCCTTTACAGTGCATATTGCAGGCAGAAGTAGGATCAAAAAGTATAAGCCATGGTATGTTACAGCCGTATTTTTCCCTGTTCTTCCGTATAGTCTTTGTTCCCCTGAAGAAAGCCTCGTACCCCAGATTGAGCATGGTCATTTTGGCTATATGCGGATCAGTTTCATCCACTACTCTGTTTATAAAGTTTACCCAGCGGTTATCCGGATCCTTAAATGCACGTCTAACAGCTTCCAGTTTTTCAGGATCAGCAGCCTTCTTTCCCCAAAAGCGTTCTGCTTCATCAACGAGCTTTAAGTATGTTTTGGTGCGGTCATCAGTCTTATCAAGATGGCCAAGGAATTTGTCTATCAGGATACTAAAAGCTTGTCTTTGCGCTGCATGTGAAATATTTGTAAATGTGTTCATATCGTCTCCCAGTATTTTTATGTATATTGACAAAACATCTGTCTGATAATACATTTATATCATCTATACAAATGTCAAACAATATGTTGTGCGTATTTGATACACAATTTTACAAAATGTAGTGACAATACAAATGGAGGCCAAAATGTCCACAGAGCTTGAAAAAAGAAATATACGAAGAATGTCAAATAAGGAGTCCAATAGAATTACTAAAGAATGCATCTGTGATGCGATGATCGGATTGATGAAAGAGCATCCGTACAAAGATATAAATATGACCATGATAATAAAAAAATCAGGAGCTTCAAGAGCTTCTGTCTACAGAAATTATCCTTCAAAAGAGGCTATCATTCAGGACATTACAAAAAACATAACTGACGAGCTCAGCGCTTCTTTGACAGGACTGTTGCAGAAAAGTAACACGTATGAGTGGTTTTTAAAGGTGTTTTCAAGGCTGCACTCCGATAAAGACATGTGTGTACTTATCCGTAATTCAAATATCTCTTTTACGGATATGTTCTATAATGCCTTATGTATTGCCTCAGACAGCGAATACGCTTCCCAACATGAATATATTGCCAGAGGTATTGCTGCCGGCTTATGGGAAGTGTCGCTGACATGGATAAAAAACGGTATGAAAGAATCTCCTGAATATATGGCAAGGGTATGCTCAGAAACCTTAAGATTGGAATGAAAATTACTTAACGAAACATCCAAAAGTTTTATTCAAGAGACAAAATCTGAAAAGCTTGCCCCATCCGGAAACAAATCCTGATTCATATCATCACGTCACCCTTCATACTATACTGACACGGCATTTCGTCCAAGGATATTGGGTTCGTCTATAAAAAAAGCAATGATTGTATCCCCAAAGTACTCTGAAAGCTCAGCATAGTATTTCTCATGAGTAAGTTCAATAAACTTTTGCACCTTCATAACGTTTTCTTTTAAATACACGATGCTTTTCAATTTCTCTGATTACAGTTGAATGGGATTTTCCTATCTTTCTAGATATCAGATTAGGATTAAGATTATTATCAAGACCTTCCTGAATATAAACACGATCATCTAATGTCATATGAGACATTTTTTCACCTGTCTTTCATATAATGTGTTGATCATCATATGAACACAAGAGACCCATATTCGAAATACGTCTTGATATATAGAAAAAAAGAATTCTCAGACTAAACGCAACACCTATAGAATAGTGTGCTTTTAATCTGAGAAATATGCGTCTAACTAAATAATTTACAAAGCTGCTTTTCACATCCTTTTTTCGTGATTTCTCCTTGCTTTTCCGAATACATCCATTGGTTTGTCTGCCTGAAAAGACAGATGGAGATCTCCAAGTGCATATAGTGCCATTTATTCACCACTATTAACAGTTTTTTTCTTAATAAGCATAGCAACAGCCAGGTAAACAACTACTGCAATGATCGCGCCCGCAGCAATATAGCTGTATTGGTTCTCTAGCATCTTTTCAGCTCCGAATGTATAGATAAAGATATGCGGAAACCTTGCAACAAAAGTGATCAGGATCCATTGGATCACATTTTCTTTTGAATAAAAGCCAAGCCATGCATAAGTATCTTTTGGCAATGGTAAAAGCATGAACAGAACATGTACCAATACCGGATTTTTATTTAGAACAAGATTTTCAACCTGTTCCAATTTACTTTTGGGAAAAAGCAGAAGCAAAAAATCTCTTCCATATTTCTTTCCCAAGAGGAATGCAGTTGTGTTTGCCATAGTTGCAAATATATCACAAATGATTGCTCCCTTAATGCCTCCAAATGCAGCGCCAGCAGCAAGATAAAACGGAAGTCCTGGTATGCAGTTTGAGAGTGTCTGTAAAAAAACAAAAAAGCCAAACACTAATAGTCCAAAGATGCCTCTGCTTTTAACATATTCTTGAAATCCATCTGCATCATCAACAAAAGCAATCATAGGTTTTCCAATTAAAAAGTAAATACCAAGCAGGAAAAAAGCAACAAAACATACAATCAGGATTCTCCGCTTATTATTCTTTTGAGATTTGTTTGTGGACTCTAATTGCATCGCATGTCCTCTCCAAAATGACAGTATATGTAAAAATCATTCGAGCCTATCTGTTACAAGTTCTGCCCAGGCCGGCACAAACCCTGAACCGATAGCAACCTTCTGGGAAGCGATATGTCCCATGGAAGTACCGTAATATGGAAGCCTTCCCTTACCAAGGATCTCATTTTTAAGAAGTGAAACCAGCATCTTTCCAATGCCCTTTCGTCTTCCGTTTGGCTCCACATTTATGCCGATCTGCCACATCATAGGACTGTCCATGCTTGCTCCTGCCATGCCAAGGATTTCATCATCTTTTATGGCTGCGACACCTACCATATCAGGTGCAGTTTTGCAGAAGGTATAAGCTTCGCAGAACCTGTTATCTCCCCTAAACTGCTCGATTTCCTTGCCCCGATACCACTTAATATCATATCCGGAAGTGTCTACATCAGATTTTTCCTCAGATATATAAAACGGATGGGCCATGCCTATCTGGTATCCATCCAGATGCAGTCTGTCGTTCAGCTTTCGAAGGTTTTTTGCTTCCATAAACCACTCAGAACCATAACTTTCATAGTTTTCCTGACACCAGGCAATAATATCTTCTCTGCCGGTAAACAGGAGCTTTCCGTTAACACATACAAGCTTAAGGTAGCATTCTTCTTTTTCCTGGTATCTGCGCCTGCCATCTACAGGGCTATACTTATCAATTACATCTTCCCGAGAGCAACAGTAATCACGGGATAGCTGTTCACAAAGTATATCGTTCATAGTCCTACTCCATCTCTCCGGTTTCTTTACTGATCCTTATTGTGCTGTCTCCCATAAGCGGCATGATATCCCCGTCTTCTCTGACAAGACCAAGTCCGAAACACCAATACTCCGGATCCTCAAATGAGTTTACAATAACAAGATTATCTGCCAGCTTTTGTTTTAATATTTCTCTGGCTTGTTTCTGATCTATCACGCTAAAACCTCTTCTTTACTTTAAGCTCATTTTTCATTTTCTACTATGATCGCGATGGTCACGGAGGGCAGTCTTAAGACTGTCAAGAACAAGCTCCCTTCCACGATTATGCTCGCTGCTACTATTAAGCAATGGTGTAAAACTTTTAATATTATCTACAATCCTCTTTTGATTGACATTACTTCTTTCTATAAAAGCTCTGCTCCTCTCAATTCTGTTTTTGATATTTTCTGGAATCTCTGCGACTTTATCGTATCTTGCCTGGGCTTTTTCGTTAAATTCGGCGTGGATTTTTTCAACTTCCTCAAGCAGCTGTGAAAGGCTGACTTCTGTCATAGCAAAATCTGCACCGAACAGGATTGCGAAGCATAGGGCAAGAAGCTCATAGATTAGTGGTGGGATAAGCCCTCTTGCAAATGCTATCAGCGGAAGCAGATACTTTATGATAAGAACACCGGCTATCCCAAATGTGCAGCTTACAGGGACGCATATCCTCCCCTGTATATTGAGCGGCATTTTACTGTAATCCCACCATCTGGCATGGAATCTTTTTTCTAGAACCCATGAGGTACCAAATTCTGCTATGGCGCTTCCTATATAACATAGGATAAACAATATCCATACAGGAAAATCAGGATCTGAAAGCCTTGGAAAAATAACAAGAACTAATGATGCGCCCACTACACATGAGCCATATATGGGACAGATGGGGCCGAAAAGAAAGCCTCTGTCGGCCCATTTCTTTTCTTTTACAGTGCAGTATATGGATTCCCACACCCAACCCAGAAAGCTGTACAGAATAAATTCGACAAAGTACTGAGAAACAATCATAACTAACCTACAATATCTGCTTTCCTTTAAATATTTCTTTCAGGCGATGCTGAATTTTCATTCGAAATACTGTATCTTCTCTATCACCTTTACAGGAGAAGATACAAGCTCTGCAAATGCCTTCCCATCAGTCTTTTTCCCTACAATACTGCCGTAATGTGTGGGGATTGCATACTTGGGACGAATGATGTTTACGAGCTCTGCAGCTCTTTTAACATCCATCGTATATGTTCCGCCTACAGGGACAAGTGCGATATCACATCTGACTTGCTTTGCCTCTTTTGTTGCGCCGGTATCTCCGGCAATATAGACCCTTTTCCCGTTGATCCGTAAGATATATCCAAGCCATTCTGCCCTTCTTGGATGAAATGGCTTAACTGTATTGTATGCAGGAATCGTTTCAACTTCTAATCCGGATAATTCCTTATAGATCCCTGGTTTTAGGGGAATAATGCTCTTAACTTCTGCAGAGAGTTCCCTGGCATCATCCTCCATTCTTGCCGGGACTACAAGTACTGTGCTGCTTTTTATGACTTTTCTTATGTCCTCGATTGAAAAGTGGTCTGAATGAGAATGTGTTATGAAAACGTAGTCAGCATCATGGGGGTCACTTTTCATCTGAAAAGGATCCACATAGATTGTTCTGGTTTTATCTTTTATTCTTATACTGCTTTGCGTAAATACTTCAATGTTATCTAACATTAATTACTATTTCCGTCCTTTTAATTAAAAAATCCTGTTCCCCAGAAGCCTGCTTTCTGCTCTTTGGCAATCAGCTCCTGAGCTGCAAACCTCTCTGCGTATTTGGTATTGGGCTCGATCTCCATGGTTTTAGCATATCCGTTTTTTATGAGGAGCTCATTTACCATTGTACTCCCATCGGGGAGTTATACATAAGCCAGAGTTCTTTGGTAGCTGTCAGTTTGTTCCTTGTCATACTCAAGGTAAACACTATTACCTTCAAGGAGGTTTCTGGTATACTCAGATGCCTTATCTCCCTCAGGAGTATTCACTTTGTAGCCGTCGGAGGCCACGCTTTCCGGAGTGTCTATGCCGATGAGCCTTACATGGACATCGCCACCATCACTTTTAACAATGATCGTGTCACCATCTATGACACTCACCACATCATAAGGGCCATCAAAGTCCTGCGAAACTGAATTGATGGATTGCTTTAAGAGATACGTGATCAAATATATGAGAGCAAGAACTGCCACTGTGGCAATTACGCTCAGAATGTATTTTTTGTTTCTATTCTTCCTCTTCTTCGTCGCCATTAGAAGATGATTCCTTATCTCTTATGCTATCTATTCCACTTTTGATTGTTTCCTTGATCTTAGCCTTAACTTTTTTCTTGGCCTTCTTCTTAAGAATCTTTAGGACAATCAGAAGGATAATAAGACCAAGCACTCCAAGAATAACAGGTATATTATACTTTAGCATTTTTAAGGTTCTTTCACGCTGTTTCTTCTTGATATATTTCTCTATACGCTCTTTCATGATAAGTCCTTCCTGATGTTCTTTACCTACAGCTTGTGCCATCTATCCAGTATGTATCACGAGACTTGCCTGCTATTTAGTCAGTGCGTCCTCCATACTCATGCCTTTTCTTCTCCTGCTTCAATAGGTGCTTACCTTTACGTCATAAAAGGCGCACATTTCTGCCTCATTAGCATATTTGTTTCCAAGATGGTCTGTTACCCGGAATGACTTCCTATCAACGATGTCATCAATTGAATATCCATGTTTTAGCTTTAGGCGGAATGAGTTTGGATGGATGTCAAAGGCGTCACAGACTTCCTTCTGAGAATAGTAATCTTTTCCATCACATGAAAAATAAGGCTGCTTACCTTCAAGAGCTTCCTTGACGGACCAGCCTCGCTCGATTCGTTTGAGATATAAAGTTGGAGTTACACCAAAGGCATCACACATTTCCTTGATGGATTCGTATGTGATGCCATTATGGTCGGTACAAGGTGTTTTTGTGTTCATATATGCTTTTTATACTAAAAATGATTGTTTTTACTATAAAACAGTATATCACTTGTATGTGTTTTTTGTCATGGAAGCTTAAGCAAAGGGAAGCACCATTTGTTCATATTCAGGTTTTTTCGGCATAGTAACGATAGGTGCGACAGAGGGCTTTTTAGTGTCAGTACTGGCAACAAGCTCTGCCAGCATTGAGTGTCTGTCCTCAATCATGTTGTTATCAATAGACTCATAGAAAGCGTCATAAGTTCCTATAAGCGTTACCTGATGCTTCCCTCTTGTGATTCCGGTGTAAAGGATGTTTCTTTTCTTCATAAGTCCATGTCTTTGTGTAAGGCAAAGGACAACGGAATCATATTCAGAACCCTGGCTCTTATGTACAGTTGTGGCATAGGCAAGGGTCAGCTGCTCCTTTGCATCATTGTAGGAGTAGTCTACGCTTGTCGGATTTTCTCCGGGAAACAAAAACTTTACTTCATCAAATGTGATCTCAATGACATATCCAACATCGCCATTAGCAACATCATCTATATTTTTAAGCTGCATAACCGGATCTCCTGCTCTTAGGAGCATATCGTTTGGGATTTTCAGCTCGTTTTCACCTTTGGAAGGATTTAGTACATTCTGAAGAATGTTATTCACCCTGTAAACACCGCAAGCACCTTTTTTAAAGGGACAAAGGACCTTAACGTTTTCAAGGCCATATTGGTATATTTGCTGAAGTGCTGAGCCGATAAGGTTTTCTTCAGCTGTTTCAAGGTCTTCTGCTTCTACAATATGGAAATCATCACCGGTATTTAAGTTGTGAAGCCCGTTCTTTATATTCTGAGCATTCTCGCAGATATTAAGAGCATCGGCAGACTGCCTGTGGATAGTATCAAGCTGAACACAAGGAACAGCTCCGAACTGGATAAGATCCCTTAGAATAGATCCGCATCTTACTGAAGGAAGCTGATCAACGTCACCGATAAGACCAAGTGTTGAATCTTTGATGTTTCTGAGAAGCCCTTCCATAGTCCAGAGATCTATCATTGATGCCTCGTCTACGATCACTTTGGAATTTACCAGGCACTCTTCATTAAATCCCTTTGTGTCAGCAAATCTTTCATCATCAACAATGCCAAGGCCAAGAGCTGAATGTATGGTCTTAGCGGGGTAACCAGTAGATTCTGTAATTCTTCTCGCTGCTCTTCCGGTTGGTGAAAGAAATACGTTGTTATCCTTGCCTGCTTTATAACCACATTTTATGCACCCGTTGCCTTGAACAGTTCGTTTATTCAATGAAACTGTCCATCTGTGTCCACATATATGGCATTTCCAATGAACCTTCTTGCCACTATTGAACATTATCTCGCCCGGATAAATGTCATGCATTGCATTCTCTTCATAATCCCAATCAGCAAGAAGCTCCGGCATTTTTGTTTCTAAATCATTAACCCCTTTTTCAAAAATAAAGCCTGCACATTTGGGACATCCTGTATGATTCTTGGCACGATGATAAACTTCCGCTTCCCATCGATATCCACAAGTAGAGCAGTTCCAGTTTACATACTGTGAAGAACCTGCGGAAATCATGTCCGGTTTCAATTCACCATTTCTCTCATAATCCCATTCTTCGGCTAATTCCGGAGCAATTTCCTGAACAGAGTTATTTACTGGTCCTTTCAAATATGACAATATATCAAAGCGATCCCCTAGTTACGTCAATATCAGGTACCGAAGGTATTGAACCATTCTTTGTTTGATCTAGTATCCAGGTAATAACATTTTTTATACTAATACTTAATGCAACTTCATCTGACTCAGTCTCAGGTGAAAACACACACCAATCTGCAGCTGGAACTTCATCCACATGCTTTCTCTTTTCTCTGACTTGTATCAGTGTTATTCCATTTTCTTTGCAAATATCATACTTTCGCTGTTCTCTTTCGTATGCAGCTGCTTTCTTGTGATGCCATTATACGCCATCATATTCTATTCCTATCTTCAGATCAGGAATATAAACATCCAATTCCATGCTCCTAGTGAATATTTCTTTGTATCCGCTTATAGCTGTAGGATACACTTTTTTAACATAATAATATAAAGCCTGCTCCGCAAAAGAAGTTTGGCGACCGGAATTGCAGACAGGGCATTTTGTTCCAGCTCCATTTGTTCTATGTAAAACTGTTGCCGAGTATTTTTGTTACTTTGTTGCTCAAGGTCATAATTTCTATTATCAGTGAGAACACTTCGGGTATTCAAAGTTTTTGAGGGTCAATCATTTTGAGGGGTTGTCGTGAGGGGCTACTTTGAGGGTCTCTTGTGATAATAAACAAAACCAGGGTTAATCAGTTATTGAAACTGACTAATCCTGGTTCTTTTTATGCAGGGATCATTCCCTGCACTTCCTCCTTCACCTATATGTATACTGTCGTCAGATGTGCAACTCCTCTGCGTCCCGCCACATACGTCTGAACTCCTGGCGCAGAACGAAAAAGGAAACCACTGCAGCAAGAAAGTCTGCGACAGGACCAGCGTATAGGACACCTTTGATGTCAAACATCAGTGGTAGAAATAGCAACAGAACAATCAACGTCAGCTGCTTGGAAAGTGAGATCATGATCCCGCGCTTCGCCTTACCCACAGAGGTCATAACATGCATTGAGATGGGTGGAATGCCTGCGAGGATAACCAGCAGCATAAATACATGCATATAAAGAATGGCAAATTCCTCATATCCACCTGCGCTACTGCCAAATATCTGGAGAATCTGATGAGGGAAGACCCAGAAACAGACTGTCTCAATGGCTCCAACAATCAGCGCATACCGCAGCGTAGCAAAGTATGTATCTGTCACACGGCGGTATTTTTTCGAACCATAGTTGAAGCCCAGGATGGGCTGACCACCTATGCCGCATCCGATAATTGTAGAATAAAACAGGAAGTTAACCTTGGTCACCACGCCGGCTGCGGCCAGTGCCTCGCTGCCACCATAGACAGAAAGTGCTCCATAGTGTCGCAGTGCGCTGTTCAGGACAAGATTCATCACCATCATGGCCGCCTGATTAAGACTGGGAGCAGCACCGATGGAAACAATCTGCTTAAGATTCTCACCTGTGATCAGAAAAAGATGTGCTTTTACGCGCCCCGTTTTGAATCGGAACATATAGGTAATAACCATTACCGCAGACAGAATCTGTCCCAGGATTGTTGCCAGTGCCGCACCTGCTATCCCCATATTCAGCGGGTACAGGAAGAGATAGTCCAGCACAAAATTCAACGCCACGCCTGATATGGAACAGATCAGCGCATATCGGGGACTACCATCTGAACGTATCAGTAGCGTTCCTCCGGCAGTTACAGCAAGGAACGGAACGCCAATGGCGATAATGCGCATATAGGTCAGCGCGTAGGGAAAAACTTCCTCCGTAGACCCAAACAGATTGACGAACCACGGCGTGAATATGCCCACAATCAAGCCCAGAAGGAGTCTTTCCGCCGTGATCAGGGTCAGGCCATTCATGCCAAATGTCATGGCCTCATCCTTTTTTCCTCTGCCATTGAGGATGTTAAAGTTCACAGCGGCGCCATTACTGAACAGAAGCGTCAGCGCACCGCATAAAAACGTCAGCGGATAGGCAACCGTCGTTGCAGCGTTACCGAGATACCCAATCCGCTGCCCGATAAAAACCTGATCCATCATGTTATACAGCGAGCCAATTAGCGTACTGATTATTGATGGTATGGCATACTGTAGCAGCAGTCGGCCAATGGGCTGCTCTCCAAGTGGGTTTCCGCCCTGAGCAGAGGCTGTTTTTTCCATAACGTGCTCCTTCTGTTGGATGGTGTCTCCCTGCGATGAACTATCTTTTCTGTATCTGATAACTTTAATGATATCCTCACGTATATACCCATTGTATCAAATCATGAACTACCACGCACCTAATGGTGACAATGTCTTTGATGATGATGGATGGCCGCTAGACTTTATAAACACTCTTCGCAGCTGGAAAGAAATGCGCGAATACTTTGACTGCGTAAATGAAGAACAAAAAGAATCTGAAGAAGGCACTCAAAGCTTTGCTTCTATACCTGATGGAAATGTGTTTGATGATTTTCCAGAAGACTTTCTAGGCGCAACAGATTTACCTTTCTGACTTATAACTCAGCCCGCGGAGTAATCCGTGGGCTATTAAAATGGCTCCAACATACAGACCCTCAAACCAGACCCTCAAACCAGACCCTCAAACTAGACCCTCAAACCAAACCCTCAAAAACTCCCCATACTAAAAGGGCCAGACCCTCAAAGTCAGACCCTCAAAACGCTTGGCAAACCCTCAAAAAGTTTGATTATCCATTTTTTCACAGCCCCTTTTTTATCCGTTTCTGATCAGTTCGTGTTTCTTAGTCCTGAATTTCCTTGCCATTCATATGTGGAATCAGCGTCTTTGGTATATTCAAATACCATGGCAATATTGGAATCACTAATTGTTATTATCTGTTTTCCATCATAATCGGATCTAAAGTATATCATTTTTTCCTGACCTTCATCTGTGGCAACATATATTGTCCCATCATCCCAGGATAAATCGTAATAGGTTCCGATAAAATGCGCATAGCCTTTACCATCAGGACAAAGCATCATATCGAATTCAACACCAGCATTTTTTAATTGATCTTTTGTGTATGTGGTGCCATTCTCCTGAAAAGCCATTATCTCATAATATCCGACATCTTTATGCTTTGAAGTTGATAAATCAGGTAGATATGATGAATCAAATTGCGCTGTATCAGTGTTATCACTACTATCATCAGATTTAGGTGTAACGGATAATGAACCCTTAAGCGAAGTTGAAGCGCCATCCAAAGCATCTTCAAACTCCTCTGATGCTTTTTCTATTTCTTTCGAAGCGTCATCTGCTGCATCATCAATAGTATCTTTTGCATCATCTGCTATTTCGTCTATCTGATTCATGGCATCATCATAGGCAGAATCCAATATATCATCTGTAATCTGATCTATGGTCTTATTGGTATCACCATTTTCATATGCTTTTATCTCATCCTCGGTCATTTTTACAAAGACCATCTCATCTATTCCCTGTTTAAGTGTGAACTCACCATTTACAAAAGTATACTCTGTGACAGTATCTTCACTCTCATCATGAACAGTAATAGCTTTGTCATCCCAGTTTAAACCAGTAATTTCTCCAAGCATGTTAATAGATCCTGTACCATCTTCATTAAGTATCATATAGATGCCGGAACCCATATCCTGAAGTTCTAAAAGTTCTGCAGTAATATCTTCGCCTTCAGAGATAAATTTAATTAGTTTATAATAGCCTGAAACTGAGTTATCATCAGCTTTAGTACTCTCCTTTTCGGTTCCTTTACTTGATGTCTCTACGGTTTTTGCGGATGCATTAGAAGCCTGCGATGTAGCCTTTAGTTTTCCCTCTGATATCTCTGTACGAACATTTTCTTTGGCGTTTTTCTTAGACGAGCCACAGGCACTCATGGAGACTGACAAAGTCAGAATTAATGAAACTACAAGAATTTTCCTAAACATAAGCAGTTCCTCCCTATAAGTTGCATCAATGTTCCCATGTAAATTATAAATGAAAGAAACAAATAAAATTATTAAAAAGCTATAAAATAAAATTTCATTGCGGAGCGCTTTTTATTCAATAGGAAATCCGAAGGAATTTCCTCGTTGAATAAAAAAAGAGCCCCAAATGCGACGAGCACATTTTGGACTCAATAATTATTTGTTATGAAAAGAAGTATTATATTCTTGCTACGCCGCATTCACGAGCAGCTTTAGCTACTGCATCTGCAACGGCTTTTCCGACTCTCTTATCAAAGGCAAGAGGAAGAATATATTTATCATTAAGTTCTTCAGGAGAAACAAGGTCTGCAAGTGCATAGGATGCGGCCTGCTTCATCTCTTCTGTAATATCCTTGGCACGAACATCAAGCGCACCTCTGAAAAGTCCTGGGAAACAAAGTACATTATTTATCTGGTTCGGATGATCACTTCTGCCTGTACCAACAACTGCTGCGCCTGCTTCAAGTGCCTCATCAGGCTCGATTTCAGGAACAGGATTAGCCATAGGGAATACAATAGCGCCTTCAGCCATGGATTTAATCATATCCTTAGATACTATGTGAGGAGCACTGACACCTATAAATACATCGGCACCTTTCATGGCATCTGCAAGAGATCCTGAGAACTTTTCAGGGTTTGTCTTTTGTGCCATCTCTTCCTGAGCAGAATTCATTTCAATTCCTTCACAGAGTATGCCGAATCTGTCTACCATTTTAAGATGCTTTACACCAAGGTTCATAAGATGCTTTCCTATTGCAATACCTGCAGATCCGGATCCATTTATTACGACTTTTGCTTCAGATAATTCTTTTTTTACTACGCGAAGAGCATTTATAAGAGCTGCGCCTACAACAACTGCTGTTCCATGCTGATCATCATGAAATACGGGAATATCGCAAATTTCCTTAAGCTTTCTCTCAATCTCAAAGCATCTGGGTGCAGCTATATCCTCAAGATTTATGCCGCCAAAAGAACCTGAAATAAGATATATTGATCGAACTATTTCATCTACGTCCTTGCTTCTGATACAGATGGGAAAAGCATCCACATCTGCAAACTCTTTAAATAATGCACATTTACCTTCCATTACAGGCATACCTGCCTCAGGACCGATATCGCCAAGACCAAGAACAGCAGTTCCGTCTGTTATTACAGCTACAAGGTTATGACGTCTTGTAAGTGTATATGACTTATCATAATCCTTCTGTATCTCAAGGCAAGGTTGTGCAACACCGGGTGTATAGGCTAAAGAAAGATCCTCTTTATTTTCAACCTTTACTCTTGATACTACTTCTATTTTTCCCTGCCACTCTCCATGTAATCTAAGGGATTCTTCAGCATAGTTCATAGATAAATTCTCCTCTTAAGTATTTTTTAATTGTGTTCTCCAATTGGATATATTCTGGTATACTAATTGGGTGCAATGCGTCATTAGAAATATACACGTATACATACAATTGGGCTATAATTAGCTCATTATTAAATAATAATAAGGAGAATAACTAAATGCAAGGAAAATTACCAAAAAGACAAGAAGTTGACATGTCACTTACATGGCGACTTGAGGATATTTATGAAAATGAGGATCTTTGGGAGGCAGACGTAAAGGAGGCCCTCTCAATAGCTGATAAGTTATCAGAATATAATGGAAAGCTCTCAGATAGTTCTAAGGCGCTTTTAGAGGCACTTAAGCTCTATGAGAAGGCTGACCTTCTGACAAGTAAATTCTATGGCTATGCCCATATGAGGCACGATGAGGACACTGCAAATTCCAAATATAACGGAATGAATCAGAGGGCTACTTCAGCTAATATTCAGATTGAAGAGAAGGCTTCTTTTGTAGAGCCTGAGATACTTTCTATTTCTGATGATAAACTCTCCTCTTTTTATGAAGAAGAACCGGAGCTTAAAAATTATGAATTAAAGATCAGGGAAATAAGAAGGCTTAAAGACCATATTCTCAGCAAGGAACTTGAACAGCTAATCGCTTCAGCAGGTGAAATGGGACGCACTCCCTATAACGGCTTTAATATGCTATCCGATGCTGATTTAAAATTCCCCAGTGTTACTGATTCAGAAGGAAATGAAGTTGTTCTTTCAAACGGCAGATTTGTACCTGTTCAGATGTCAAAAGACAGAGACCTTAGAAAGAAAGCATTTGAAGCATTCTATGGCAGATATGAAGAGTTCAAAAATACCTGGGCTGCTCTCTATGATGGTGAAGTTAAGACCAGAATATTCAATGCTAAAGCAAGAAAATATAATTCCAATTTCGAAGCAGCTGTTGATGAGAATAATGTAGATCCTAAGGTCTGTGATAGACTTATCGAATCCATACATAATGGTTTTGACAAGATGCATAGATATGTTGCTCTTCGTAAAAAGCTTCTCGGTGTCGATGAACTGCATATGTATGATGTATATGTTTCAATGATAAGTGATTTTGATATGCAAGTAAGCTATGATGAGGCAAAAGACATCTCTCTTAAGGCTCTTGCACCTCTTGGCGATGAATATCTTAATATCGTAAAGGAAGCCTATGAAAGTCGTTGGATTGACGTTGTAGAGAACGAAGGAAAAAGAAGCGGTGCATATAGCAGCGGTGCTTACGGCGTTCATCCCTATATGCTTCTTAACTACAACAATACACTTGAAGATGTATTTACTCTTGTTCATGAAATGGGTCACTCAATGCACACCTGGTATTCAGAGCATGAGCAGAGCATCTGGAATGCAGACTATAAGATTTTTGTTGCTGAAGTAGCATCTACTACAAATGAAGTACTTCTCTACCATTATCTTAAAGATAATGCCAAGAGCAAAGAGGAAAAGGCGTATATCATCAATCATTTCCTTGAGAGCTTCAAGTCAACAATGTACAGACAGACCATGTTTGAGGAATTTGAAAGAAAAACAAATGAAATGGCTGAAAATAGTGAGCCTCTTACAGCAGAATCTTTATCAGAAGTCTACTACAACCTGAACAAAGAATACTTTGGAGAGAATATGGTTTCTGATCCTCAGATTGCATATGAATGGTGCAGAATACCTCATTTCTACTACAATTTCTATGTTTATCAGTATGCTACAAGCTTTGCTGCTGCTGTTTCAATCGCTAAAAAGATCCTTGATGAAGGAAGCAGTGCTGTTGAGCAGTATAAAAAATTCTTAAAGAGTGGATGTACACAGGATCCTGTAAGCCTTCTGAAGATAGCCGGAGTAGATCTTACAACTGCTAAGCCGATTGAAGATGCACTCAAGGTATTTGAAGAAGCACTTGAAGAAATGGAAGAACTTTTTAAATAAGTAAATAAAACGGTGCTGTCACAGTAATGCGACAACACCGTTATTTTAATCAGTGCATTTAGTAAATATTTTAAGTTTAGTACAAGCTGGTTCAAACATTTTCAGGCTGAGGATTGAAGGTTTCCTTAATTGCTGTATAAAGCTCTGCATCAGAGCACATCTTATAAGGGAATGAATAGAAAACTCCAACTATTCCGCAAGTGATGATAGCAAGTATGTACCATCCGATGAAAGAAAGATCATAAATAAAAGCATTCATCTTCTGCCCATTCATCATTGTTCTTGAAAGTGTAATAGCTTCACTTGCTGTCATATCAGGATTGTCTGCAAGTATATATGGAACCAGTCTGTAAGAATATGACTTAATGATTCCGGGAATAAAGCAGAGTAATGTCCAAAGACATAAATAAAGATCTTTTAAAAACATTACCTTTACAATATTCATCCAATTACTTTTAAAACCATAGGTTACTTCTGAAATCTGTGCATTATCCTGAGTTCTGTTAACAATACAGAATTTCTGACATCCTACCTGTAATACATTAAACAATAAAATATCGATAACTACCGCAACCAAAAAAGCAACACCTACAACACCTAAAATAACAGCAACAATTTCAGGTGAAAGATTAGCAAACTGATCTCTAATCTGCTCATTGTTTGCGCTGTTTGCAGTACCTCCTGCACTTCCTCCAGCACATATGCCCAGAATGATTGAAACAACAATACAAGCCCATCTGTTTTTCTTAAAATTTGCAAGGCCATTTGCTTTAATTTGAGCATTTGTCCACATAATTTTCTCCTCCTTCACAAGTTTTTTATTATTACAAGATTATTATACATCATAAAGCAGAAATTAAATATAATTTTTTCGATAATTAGAAATATTTATTTTTCTTTTCTAACTATTGTATATAATTTAGAAATTAGGTAGAATTTATTTTCTATTTTCAGTCATGATATAATTAGTATGTACCGTTTTTTTTGAAGAGATGGATGCCACTAGTGTCTTGTCTGGATGACAATTTGTTTAATTACTTGTCTAATTCTCAATATGCATCATCATCTTCAATCGCCGTAGCCACCGCTACGACTCATTCAGATTCCTAGCCTATTGAGAATGATACTTCGTAATTAAATCAAAAGTCATCCAGACAAAACACTTGCGTATGTCCTTTGGACGCTCAATGGTCCGGCTATTTAAGAAACGATGCTTTAGCATAAATATAGGAGGAGTTAAAGTTATGGGGGCAGACTCAGAATATAATAAAAAACTTCATTTAAAACGCTTGGAGAAGCTTCATACACTGGAAGATATGCTACCTGTGTATTGTATCCCTTTCCTGGACGACAAAGAGCTTACGTCGCAGATTAATACAGTTATCTCCTATGCATACGATCTTATTACATTCTTTCAATTTCTTAAGGAACGCAATCCTTTACTAAAAGATATTGTAGAAATAAAGAATATTGAATTAGAACTACTTGATCGACTTTCATTTGAGGATATTAATGAGTTTCAGAGATATCTTTCCTTTAATAATGGAGAAAATAAGCACATAAATAAAGAAAAAGGTATCGCAAGAAGAATGTCTGCGGTGCGTGGTTTCTATGAATTCATGTGCCAGCATCATTATCTTAAGAATAATCCTACTCTTGGTGCTGCGAAGCGTAAAAAAACGCCTAAGAAAGATATTATCAGAATGAATTCCGAAGAGGTTAATACTCTTATGGACACTGTGATAAACACTGAAATCAAGGTTTCAGCCCGTCAGCGTTCATTATGTGAAAAAACTAATTTACGGGATACAGCTATATTTACTCTCCTTTTGAATACGGGTATTCGTGTATCAGAATGTGTTGGACTTGATGTTGATGATATCAATTTTGACGAGAATTCCTTTAGTGTAGTTCGTAAAGGTGGTAATACACAGATTTTATACTTTAACAGAAATACTGCTGAAGCACTAAAAGAATATATTGAATTTGAAAGACCGTCTCTTGTGTCCAATGATAAAGAAAAAGCCTTATTCTTATCGCTTAGGAAAAGCAGAATAACTGTCAGAAGTGTCGAACTCATGGTAAAAAAGTACACACAAATGGCTGTACCCGGAAAAAAGCTTACTCCACATAAAATGAGAAGCACATATGGTACTGCTCTTTATCGTGAAACCGGTGATATCAGACTGGTTGCTGATGTTCTTGGCCATAAGGATATAAATACAACAGCTAAGCACTACGCTGCTATTGAAGAAGAACACAGACGTCGTGCAGCTACAATTGATCCATACAGTAATTGATAAAATTAAAAAACTCCGATTATTGTTATACTGATAATCGGAGTTTTAATTATATAGAATTAAAATATTTAGTTATTTTTTGGTCAATTATTTCAGGCTTTGAATCGGCTTACAGCAGTTCCTGGAATCCGGGTACAAACAGATGTCTCGGAATACCATCTACCATGATAGGACCTACATCACCCTGAATAAGAGGACGAACATATGTAATAAATTCATCTGTTACATAGGTGCCTTCCTTATTGATCCATTCTCTGGGAACAAGACGCTCATCATTAGCAATCTTGTGAACATCCTTAACTTCAGTACCTGCCTGATAAGGATCATCTGAAAGTCTTTCGATAACAACCATCTTGCCGCTATCACCTTCATCTGCAGCTTTCATAGCTGCACCACCAACTTCATAAGCTTCAAGGATATCAACACGTGAAGCACAGTGACTTGCAGCTCTCTGAAGAGTTGAAAGCTCAATTGCTCTTGTCTTACAACCAATTTCAGTTGAGAGAACTGTGCAAAGATATCTGGCAGTACCGGTAAGCTGTTTATGACCAAATGCATCTACATATTCAACGCCGTTGTCATACTCACTGATATACTTACCATCTTTGTCATGTATACCTTCGGAAATTGCAATAACTACGTTTGCTTTCTCCTTCAGCAACTTCTTAACCTTATCGATGAACTTTTTAACATCGAAAGGAAGCTCAGGAAGATAAATAGCATCGGGACCATCACAGTCTTCACCTCTTGAAAGAGCTGCCGAACCTGTGAGCCATCCTGCATTTCTACCCATGATCTCAACAATAACAACCTGACCATGCTCAGTTTCAAGACTCCATCCATCACGGATAATTTCTTTTACAGAAGTTCCGATATACTTTGCTGCTGATCCATAACCGGGCGTATGATCAGTAAGAGCCAGATCATTATCAATGGTCTTGGGACATCCAACAAATCTTACAGAAGATCCGGAAATAATTGCATAATCCGAAAGCTTCTTGATGGTATCCATAGAATCATTGCCACCGATGTAGATGAAGCAATCGATTTCCAGGTCAGAAAGAATCTGGAAAATCTTTTCATAAGTTTCTTTACTCTCGAAAATCTCAGGAAGTTTGAATCTACATGATCCAAGATATGCAGATGGTGTCCTCTTAAGAAGCTCAGCATCAAGACCGGTCTTGATATGATCAGCAAGATCAACATATCTTCCTTCCATCAGACCCTGAACACCGTGGATCATACCGTAAACCTTCTTGTATCCACGATCGATAGCTGTACGATAAACACCTGCAAGTGAGGAATTAATAGCAGCTGTGGGTCCTCCTGACTGTCCAACAATTACGTTTCTCTTCTCCTTCGTTGCCATGGTTATGAATACCCCCTTATCTAGTTTAGTTATGCAACATGTATATATTTTACCAAAATAAGTAGGATATGTCATTAATAATGAACATAATTATAAAATGTTTTTGAATATTCTTTATTCCGTTACTTCAATTTCCTTAATGAGGAATTCATTTCCTTGTAGCAAATATGTTTTTTCACTTCTGCAAAACGGGCAAATACGTCCATGTTCCAATGTTCTGTATTCCTTTTTGCATTCCTCACAATAAGTAATGGCGGGAATTGTTTCGATAGAAAGCTTTGTATTTTTTAGAAAATCCTGCTTAGAAGCTGCCCAATTAAAGCAGTCTGTAAGAATGTGAGGTATTACAGTAGAAACCTCACCAAGCTCAATTGTAACCTTATCAATTTTTTCTAACTGATTTTCTTCTGCAACAACCTTAAGATCATCAATTATATGAAAAACAACACCAAGTTCGTGCATAATACCTCTTTAGATATAGCCATAATATGATTTATTCTTACGAATTATGGCTGAATATTTGTTTTTAATATATTTAGTCTAAATACGGATACCGCAATCACATATGACGTGATCAGGGTATCCGTTTATTATTAGATATTAAAATACATATCAGGCTTTTTCTGCTCTTTCCATGGCAAGCTTGAAGTCCTTTGTATCTCCAAATACTTCATTAGCATATGGATTCTTGCCAAGCTTGACAGATCTCTTAATAATCTCAGCTATGCAGATTACATTGATTGCAATAGCAAGCACTGCAACAAAGCCCTGCATTCTCGGATCTGCAGTTATACCCATTGAAGCGATGATCTCACCTGCCTGGGATGATTTACCTGCACCTGAATTATAAAGATCAATTGCCTTAGCATAGAGGTCCATTGTTGTAATACCGTTCTCAGTAGCTCCACCATAAACTGAAGGCAGTGCAGCTGCAAATTTACTTGAAAGCTGGAATCCGGGTACTACCTGAGCCCACATACACCATATTGCAAGTGTATTTGCTCTGTTCTGTATCCATGCCCCCTTGTTCCAAAAAGCATTGGCAAAAGTAGGAGCAAGAAGAAGTGCAACACCGCAATACCAAGAATGTGTAGGAAGGTTAAGATATGTGTATTCAAAATTCCATACATCATATGCAAGTATGAACCATACTGTCATGTCAGGCCAAAGCATATCTGACTGGTTTCTGTCATTAGATGTGTAAAGATGTATGCAGCCTGTCATACAGAAAATATTGATCATACCGGCAATGGCATTTACAACATTCCACCATCCACCGTAGATGAATACACCTTCATTTGAAGCCCACCAGGCACCACTTAAGTCACCGGAAATCTTAAATGCAGCAATTGCAGATTCCATATCTGATACATTAGCAATCATGATATTAGCAGCAACTATAAACCAGGGGAACCATGCAAACCATTTTTCCTTTCCGATGCCCCATTTATACTTGATCATCATAAAGCCTACGCAGCCTATATCAGCAGCATAGAGTTTGAAATAATGGAACCAGCCGTCCATAAATGCAACTGTAGGGTTAGATGCTCCACCGAATGCACCCATATGTGCAGCAATGAAATAAACAGTAAGAATTGTAGGGATTATAACGAATACAACCATTCCGCCTGCTTTTGTACGACGACCAATCTCATTCATAAGGATAAGTCCCACAAATACCAGTACCCAACCTAATAATTGAGAGCTGGCTGTGGTGCCGTAAAGTTGAAATAGCATAAAGCACCTCCAAAAATTGATATTATTAAGTATATAAATAAATAATAGCAATTTGCATGTGCAAATTGCTATTGGCAAAACTCATATAATTTACATTCAATATTTAGATACTATTATTCAATATGTGGTTTCCTTAATTGATCTAAGCTTGTAAACATACTGATTATATTCATTTCTCCAGTTCAGAATAATAAGGAATGATAAGATTAGTTCCTGCTCTCAGCTTAGAATCAGGGGAAATTCTATTAATATGTGCTATATCCGTAACATATTCCCTTGTATTTCTGTAATGAAGTTCATCCATATATTCTTCAGCAATTGACCATACAGAATCTCCGGAGGTTACACTTACAGATGTATAGTATCTGAACTGTTCATTATCTGAATTAGCACTGGCATCTGAGTTAAAGGAAAAAGACAATATTATAAACAAAGATAAGATAATAGATGCCATTACACAAAATGTTATGATTCTTCTTTTTATTATTACTTCTCTTCTGTGATGCCTTCTTGTTAATGCTCTTTGTTCTGCTCTCATCTCTCTCCTCCATTTATCGACCTAAGTGGTACCGCATACTGCGGATTCCTTAGGTCAAACCAGTATTTTCAAAATTGATTTGACACTACATAGCCGAACAAACGTTGCGAACAACTGTTCTGTATTAAATATATCGAACATATTTTCTTTTGTCAATAGAATATTCGTACGTTTGTTCTTTTTGAATCTTAAATAAATCATTCGTTTTAGTTCATAATTTGTTCATATTTATCCAGTATATTTATATCAAGATAGTTGATGAACGAAATCACTATCTCCCCCTCATAAGAAAATCGCAGGACACTCACAGTAATGTGAGTGTTTTGTGATTAATCCCTTTTCTTTATATTTCTATAATAAACTTCGATGTGTCCCATAAAAAGTACAGCGAATATATGTTTGCGTTATGCCCTGGTTTATGATAAACTGAACATAGGTTCTTGAAAATGGAGGAATAATATGGAAAAAGGAAAAATCAGTGAAAAGCAGAAAGAAATCCTTGAATATATTAAGGAATGTATTCTGGATAAGGGGTATCCGCCGACTGTAAGGGAGATCTGTGAGACTGTTCATTTAAAGTCTACATCTTCTGTTCACTCTCATCTGGAGACTCTTGAAAAGAACGGATATATTCGCAGGGATCCTACTAAGCCCCGTACCATAGAGATTTGTGATGATTCTTTTAACATGGTACGTACTGATATGGTTAGTATTCCAGTGGTTGGACAGGTAGCTGCAGGTATGCCGATCTTAGCTGAACAGAATATTGATAGTTATTTTCCTATTCCGGCTGATCTTTGCCCTAAGGGTGAAATGTTTATATTGAATGTTAAAGGTGATTCAATGATTAATGCAGGAATTTTTAATGGCGATCGTATTTTTGTTGAATCCTGCAATACTGCTAAGAATGGTGAACAGGTCGTAGCACTAATAGATGATTCTGCTACTGTTAAGACATTCTATAAAGAGAACGGCCATATAAGACTTCAGCCCGAAAATGATGCTATGGATCCTATTATTGTTGATGATTGCGAGATTTTGGGTAAAGTTTTTGGCGTTTTAAGACTATATTAAGAATAAGCGCACTTGCTCGTTAGAAACTCACTTAGTGCTTTGCTCTAATAATTCAGCGGACTATGATTCATGTCATAGCCCGCTTTTATATTGATTTTTAATTCTATTCGACTATTTGTTAGTACAAATTCTATTAGTCCAAATCTTCTTTAGTTACATGCTTTCCATCGCGCCATATTCTTTCCAAATCATAGAAAAGCCTGTTTTCCTGATCGAAGATATGGACAATCACATCACCAAAATCCTGAAGGATCCAGAACGCACTTTCATAGCCCTCAATATCCTTTTTCTCATATCCGGCTCTTCCGAGAGACTCTTCTACTTTGTCTGCCATAGCCTGTATCTGAGAACGGTTTGTTCCACTGGCTACGATAAAGTAATCGCCAAGAGAAGAAACCTCACTGATATCGATTATCTCAATGTCCTGTCCTTTTGTGTTCTCGATTGCTTCTACTGCAAGTTTAACCATCTGTTTTGAATTTTCAATTGAATGTTCTGCCATTATTAATTATCCTTTTTTAAATAATATTCATAGGTCTTTGCTGTCATATCATCGCACTCTTTATCAATGTTTTTTAGATAGTTCAGAGTATCTGATAATATATGTAGCATACATTTATCAAGGTCTGTATAAGCAAGTTTTCTGATTTCACTCATATGCTCCAGCGGTTTCCTGTTTGGCTCAATGAAATCGGCAATAAAAACTATCTTTTCAAGATCAGTCATACCGGGATGCCCTGTGGTATGCCATCGGATTGCACCAAGTATGTCCTCATCTTCTATTCCATATTTATGTTCCGCAAGGCACATGCCTGCTTTTGCATGTATTAATGCAGGATTTCGTCTCTCTACATCAGTAATCTCGACGCCATACTTTTTGCATATTTTGATTTGCTCATCATGTTCCAGATTCTTGGCACAATCATGAAGATAGCCTGCAGTAATCGCTTTATCAATTGGAACATCATGTACTGCAGCCATATTAGCAGCTGTATATGCGACTCCAAGCGTATGATCAAATCTATCCGCATTAAGTACAAGCTTCATTTCTTTTCTAAGCTTATGGGATATTTCTAAGATCTTCACACTCAAGAATAATACCTCCCGTAAACTCAGCCATTGTATATTTTTACATCATCATCAGAATTATCAGGAGCCGGCATACCGTTGTACAAATTCTTTATACTTGCAAAATCAATTACAGATTCCGGAAGCATATATCGAACAGATCTGCCGTTTTTAATTCTGGCTCTTATATCACTACTTGAAATCTCAATATTGTTCAGTTGAAGAAGTCTTATATCTGCGCCATATTTATCATGCAGATAACTTCTGTGCTTATCCATCTCTTCGAGAGATAATGAGCCTCTTACACCTGCTAAAATAACACAATTAGCAAATATCTCCTCTGAATGATACCAGCTTTCGAGCTGTTTAAATGTATCACCGCCTACAATGAAATATATCTCATCGCCTGGATACATCTTCTTAAGCTCTCTCAAAGTATCTATAGTATAGGTTTTACCCTCACGGTCAATTTCAAGTCGTGAACAGGTAAAATAAGGATTACTGTCAATGGCAAGCTTCACCATCTGATATCTAAGCTCTCCCGGAGCAACATTATCATTTTCCTTCATGTATGAGATGCCACTTGGCATAAAAATCACCCTATCAAGTCCGAATTGCTCTCTGGCAGCTTCTCCTAAAATAAGATGAGCATTATGAATAGGATTGAACGTTCCACCTAAAAGTCCGATTTTTCTACTTGCCATATAAAAGTCCCCTTTTTATAATCATTTGATTATTTTATTTTTGATATATTGTATTACTTAGGCAGCTTAATCTCAGGATCTTCATGAAAAGGCTTGTAAAGTACTACTTTTCTTCCTATAACCTGTACAAGTGTGGATCTTGTTCTTTCTGCCACAGTATTTGCGACTTCTTTCACATCATCAGTACAGTTTTTTAATATAGAGCCTTTAATAAGCTCTTTTGTATTAAAGCATTCTAATACACTTTCAGTTACTTCAGGAGTAACTGAAGCCTTTCCTATCTGAAAAACAGGCTCTAAGTTCATAGCAAGCCCCTTAAGATAAGCTCTCTGCTTACTCGTTAGATTCATCATCTTCCTCCATATCTATATAATCGTCCTGTAATATACTATCATCTGCTGAAGCACCGCTTTCTTCGGTATCTGCATTTCTGTAATAATCAAAGCTGTTACCATACATTCTGACAGTATCGCCCTCCTGTATGCCAAGAGCCTCCAGCTTATCCAAAATGCCATTTTCAACAAGGAAGTTCTGGAAAAATGCAAAACCTTTCTCTGAATCAAGGTTAGTGTAACCAAGCATCTTCTCAATCTTAGGTCCTTCGATTACATATTCCTTTTCATCAGAATCATATTCAACTGTAAATGCTTCGTTTTCTTCTTTAAGCTCAACTTCAGGATCATATTCACTTTCAAATACGACAGTATCCTCACCAAGTTTATCGAGCTCCCTGCTAATATAGTATAACAGTTCGTCTATTCCTTTGCCAGTTAGCGTTGAAGTAGCAAATACTTTTACCCCTTGAGGCTCAAATTTTTCTTTAAGTTTCTTTATGATCTCAGAATTCTCACCATCAGGAAGCATATCAATCTTATTGGCAGCAATTACCTGAGTCTTTTTGGTGATATCAGCATTATACTTCTCAAGCTCAATATTTATAACTTCAATATCTTCAAACGGATCACGGCCTTCAGTTCCTGCAGCGTCAACAACATGAATCATCATGCGTGTACGTTCAATATGCCTCAAGAACTCGTGACCAAGACCTGCTCCATCAGCCGCACCCTCAATAAGTCCGGGAATGTCAGCTACAACAAATCCGCGGGCATCATTAAGACTAACTACCCCGAGAATAGGAGTTAAAGTTGTAAAATGATAGTTCGCAACTTTTGGCTTTGCATTTGAGACCTTAGTTAGAAAAGTTGATTTACCAACATTAGGGAAACCAACAAGTCCCACATCTGCAATCATCTTAAGTTCGAGTAATATTTCAAGTTCCTTGGCAGGTTGACCTGGCTGAGCATATCTGGGTGCCTGCATTGTGCTTGTAGCATAATGCATATTACCGTTGCCGCCTTTACCACCTTTTAAAAGAGTATATTCTGTAACATCTCCTGACATATCTACAATAACTTTACCACTGACTGCTTCTTTAATTACAGTACCCTGTGGAACCTTTATTATAATGTCAGCCCCCTGCTTTCCATGGCATCTGCGTTTTCCGCCATCTTCACCATTTTCGGCTTTATATTTTCCACCGTAGTGGAAGTCTGAAAGAGTGTTTATGCCCAAGTCGACCTTAATAATAACGTCGCCGCCTTTACCGCCATCGCCGCCATCCGGTCCACCGTTTGCAACGAATTTTTCTCTTCTAAAGGAAACATGACCGTCTCCACCTTTGCCACTTTTTACAAACACTCTCGCTCTATCTACAAATGCAGGCATTATTATCTCCTATATGATAAAAAGAGCTCCAAACAATACATGTTTGGAGCTCAATACAATACGATACTGATTACTTCTCTACAGCGTAAACGCAAGCCTGCTTCTTATCGCGGCCCTTGCGCTCGAAACGAAGCACACCATCAACAAGTGCGAAAAGAGTATCATCTTTACCGATACCTACGTTCACACCGGGATGAATGTGAGTGCCACGCTGTCTGTATAAAATATTTCCAGCCTTTACGAATTGTCCGTCAGCTCTCTTTGCTCCAAGACGCTTTGACTCGGAATCACGACCGTTCTTTGTGGATCCGACTCCCTTCTTATGAGCAAAAAATTGAAGGTCCATATTCAACATGACTTACACCTCCTCGAATTTAATGTTCAAAAACTCATTACCATACTGTTTGTAGACGCCCATTATGCCAAGTTCAAATGACTTCAAAAGTAACTCGCCATTTTCTGAAAATCCCTCAGAGGATTTTACATCTATCAATCCTTTAACAGGATCAGCATCACAGGTAAAATTATCATCTGTAAATTTTTCCAATGAATTAACGGTATTAATTGAGAGCATAGAAATAGCTGCACAAACAATATCTTTTCCATATTCACCGGATCCGGCATGGCCCTCAAGCTTAAAGCCGAGTATCTCACCATCTTTATTTTTACGAATAATGATATTTGTCATATCTGCAAACACTCACTACAAGAATTACAGTGAAATCTTATCAATCTTCACACTTGTGAAGCACTGTCTGTGACCGTTCTTCTTGTGATAACCGGTCTTACTCTTGTACTTATAAACGATAACCTTCTTACCTTTGCCCTGTTCCATAACTGTTGCGCTAACCTTTGCACCAGCTACATCACCAGCAACCTTAAGAGTCTTGTCATCATTTACTGCAATAACATTATCAAATGTAACTTCTTTTCCGGCTTCTACGTCAAGCTTCTCAACACGAATAACGTCGCCCTCGGAAACCTTGTACTGCTTACCACCAGTAACTATAATTGCGTACATAAGGCACCTCCTTCTTCCAAATCTCGCTAACTATGGTGGGATTCATCCACTTCAACCTCGTTAAGCGGCATACTATTGAATAATAACATCACTTATTACGTGTGTCAATAGTTTCTCTTAGAGATTTCTTTTTTTTATTTCTTGTGAATTCCATGATTCCAAGTCCTGTAAGATCCACAAAGCTTAAATTCATAGGATCATTTTTGATAAGATCCTTAATAAACGCTATCAACTCTGAGTTCATGCTTTTATCCTTCATGGATATAAAATCTATAAGAATCATACCGGATAAGTTTCTTAATCTTATCTGTCTATAAGCTTCTTTTGCAGCTTCTTTATTCTGCTCAAGAAAAAACATATCGGATTTTTTTAAATTTTTACCGGAATTAACATCAATAAGATTTAAAGTTTCAGTCTGCTCAATTACCAGGAAAGCTCCGGATTTTAACCATACGTTTTTCTTGAAAATATCTTCAGTACGACTCGTAAGACTATAATGTACTTTTAAAGGTAATCGTTGTTCCTCTTCATCATAATAAGTACAATCGACATCTGCCCCGGTAAGCTCCTCATATATCGATCTGTTATCTGTAACTATCCTGTCAGGAGCCTCATCACATATCTGACTGAAAATCTCATACGTCTTATTCACTACACACGATATACCTGTTTCTTCAGGTGCTATCTGCTGGTATTCAGATCTTGTCTTTGCTATTGCGATTAAATTCTGTAAATCCCCAGCGGTATTTTCGAATGATAATTTTAATTTACCGGTAAGCCTTGGCTGTTTGGTCTTTTGAGCTTCAACCTTTATCTGTACAAGAACAATATCACCGGCTTTAAGCTCCTTAGAAGATTCGACATCTCTGTTTAAAACACATTGAGCTGGAAGCGTGTTCAACGGTAAAAAGCCTATACCATTCTTATCTCCGTTTTTTTCGAATCTGACAAATGCTGCATTTATGTTGGAAACAATATTTTCTACTCTTCCGACATATATATTCCCTGTGCGATCAACAATATCGATGATATCCAGATATTCTATTTTGTTTTCTTTAAGACCTAATATACAGGTGTGGTCAAAAAATTCTGTTATCAGCAGCTCAGACATATATTTTTCCCTGTGTCAGATTCTTATCTGCAGCAAAAGATAACTCGTTTAACATATCGGGAATCATAGGCTGTACATAGTGTCCGCCTTCATCCTCGCCTTCAAGATAAGTCTCAAGCCTGTGAAATCTTGCAGCGAATTCCTGCATTTCTTCATTGGCAAATGCAAATAAGCTCTCAATAAGTAAAGACGCCTTTAAATTGGAACTGCTACCTGCAGATAGCAAAACATGAACACTTTTATCTTCCAAAATCTCCCACTTGTAGATCAGCGGTTTAATGTCAATCTGCTTCTCACCATTTTTAGTCTTCTTTGTTGCCAAAATCTCATTCTGTTTCATGAATTCGGTAAATTCATGTAGTAGGTCAAATGAAGGTTCCTTATTTTCTCTAAAGGAAATAATGTACTCTGCAGCTGCAACACTGGTCATTGCATTGACACTTTTTTCAGGTAATTCTTGTATTGCAAGTATCTCAATTCCTTCATTCATAGCACCGTTCAGTGATTCCATGACACTCTCGGGAGAACTACAGCTTAGAACAGTCATATCCATATAGTCACCGTCTGTTGTAGCTCCAACGCTAAGGGGCTGTGCAAATGACAGAATCTGATGAGGGCTGTAGCCTTCACTGTATTTAATATCAATTTCAGCACGTCTTATTGCTTTCTGGACATATCTCATTACATCCAAATGTCCAAGAAAACGTATAGGACCATGCTTTGAAAATTTCAATCTTAGTTTAATCATATTTTGTAACCTTTAAATTTTTGCAATTTATAATGTTTTTCTCTATTATGACTTTTAAAGCGATAACTATGAAAATCGCTAGACAATCCTATAAGTTTGATAACATTATTTTTATATGCCTGTTTTGGGCTGGAAGCAAATGCCTACGCCATAGTTTGCGCCGCCGCAGCCCATACATGACTGTCTGCAATTGGGTGAAACTTTACCTTCTTTTGAAGTCTGCCACTCGCGCCATAAGAATTCCTTAGAAACACCGCAATCAAGAATATCCCATGGAAGAATTTCGTCTTTACTACGCTCTCTTTTTACATAGAAAAGGGGATCCAGACCTGCTTTTTCCATCTCTTCCATCCAGATATCGTTTTTAAAGTACTCACTCCATGCATCAAAGATACATCCGCGCTTATAAACGTTATAAATAACCTCTGAAAGTCTTCTGTCACCTCTTGCAAGTATACCTTCAAGCATACTGGCGTCTGCTTCATGCCAGTTATACTTTATGTGCTTCTGATTAAGCTGTGACATTATTCCTTTTCTGGTAATGCTTGCTTTATCGAGAAATTCTTCTTTTGTATTCATTGAAGCCCATTGAAAAGGTGTAAAAGGCTTGGGAACAAAGAAGGATGTACTTGCAGTTATTTCAATTGTTCTTCCGTTTCTTTTTTCCTTAGGAACAGTTTCAAAATATTCAACGGCAATCTTATTGGCAATATCGCCTATGCCCTCGATATCCTCTGTAGTTTCGCCGGGAAGGCCAAGCATAAAATACAGTTTAACCTTATTCCAACCGCCTTCAAAGGCTTCGTGAGCACCTCTTAAAATATCTTCCTCAGTAAGACCTTTATTAATAACATTTCTCATTCTCTGAGTACCTGCTTCAGGAGCAAAGGTAAGTGAGGATTTCTTTACATCCTGAACCTTACTCATTACATCCAGAGAAAATGCATCTATTCTCAGTGATGGAAGTGAAATATTGACTTTATGCTCATTACAATAATCAATAAGGAAATCAAGCAGCTCGTTAAGTCCGGTATAGTCACTGGTACTTAGTGAACTTAATGAAATCTCTTCATAGCCGGTATTTTTTATCAGAGTCATTGCATACTCTTTTAATTTATTGACATCACGTTCCCTTAGTGGTCTGTACAGCTGACCTGCCTGGCAAAATCTGCAGCCTCTTATACATCCGCGCATTACCTCAAGCACAACCCTGTCCTGTGTAACTCTTATAAAAGGCATTACAGGCTTCATAGGGTAATAACTCTCTGTAAGATCGAGACATATTTCCTTTTCAACTTTTGCAGGAACACCGTCCCTTAGTGCTGAAATGGCGCTTATAGTACCATCTTCCTTATATTCGACATTGTATAAAGAAGGCACATACATTCCATGAATCTGTGAGCATTTGTAAAGAAATTCTTCTCTTGAAGTTCCATTTTCTTTACATTCTTCATATAAGTCAAACAACTCTCTGTATTTTGTTTCACCTTCACCTATGTAAAAAATATCAAAAAAATCTGCTATCGGCTCAGGATTGTAGGAGCAGGGACCTCCTCCTATAACAATCGGATCATCTAAAGTTCTATCCTTGGAATAAAGAGGAATTCCGGAAAGATCAAGAACCTGAAGGATATTGGTGTAACACATTTCATACTGTAGAGTGAAACCCAAAAAGTCAAAATTCTTGACAGGATCCTGAGATTCCAACGCAAAAAGCGGGATATTTTTTTCTCTCATAAGGCTGTCCATATCAGCCCAGGGAGAAAATACCCGCTCACACCATACATCCTCATACTCATTAAATAATCCATAAAGAATCTGTATTCCCAAATGCGACATGCCTATCTCATACACATCCGGAAAACAGAATGCAAATCTGATCTTAATGTCAGATAAATCCTTCACAGCACTATTAACCTCACCCCCAATGTAACGCTCCGGCTTAGTAATGCTAAGAAGGATTTCATCTGATAATGCTAATTTTTCTTTCAAATTACACCTCAAAGATAATTATTGGAAAAAGGAATAATTATTTATCTTCTGGCAAGTTCATCTGTGATCTCTTCCCAGCTGATTCCTTTTTCTGACATAAGTACCATCATATGATACAGGAAATCTGCCATTTCGTAAATGAGTTCATTTGAATTTTCATTTTTTGCTGCGATAACCATTTCAGTGCTTTCTTCACCGACTTTTTTCAGGATTTTATCAAGTCCCTTATCAAACAGATAATTGGTATAGGAACCTTCTCTTGGATTTGTTTTTCTGTCATTTATAACAGTGAAAACACTATCAAGCACCTTCTGAGGATTTTTCTCAGCATATTTCTTTCCTGTTATCTCATTGAAAAAACAGGAATAGCTGCCGGTATGACAAGCAACACCTACCTGCTTTACCTTGGCAAGTATTGTGTCCATATCGCAATCTGCTGTCAGCTTTTTCACATACTGGAAATGTCCGCTGGTCTCTCCCTTAAGCCAAAGCTGATTTCTGCTTCTGCTAAAGTATGTCATTTTTCCTGTCTCTATAGTTTTATAATAGGACTCTTTATTAAAATATGCCACCATTAGTACTGCATCTGTTCGATAATCCTGAACAACAACAGGAACCATACCGTCGGAGTTTTTCTTGAAATCTTCCCACTCGAATGAAGGAAGCATTCTATCAACAGCAAGGTCATTCTCAGCACAGATATTTTTCATATTTCTTATTTCGGCCGAATTAGCATTTATGGCTTTTCCGGAAAGTCCACTGACATTTGGCTGTGACATAAGCCTTATCATTTTATCAAGGGACAGATCAGGAAGACTCAGAATAGTAGGCATATTTATTTCAGGAGTCTTCTTGATTTCGGAACTATTCAAAAGGATAAGCTCTGAAGCATACTTTCTTACACTTTCATCATAAAGCGAAATCTTATCTGTTTCTGTATAGCAGATGCAGATTTTATCCTTTCCGAATTTTTCGGATACTTCCTGCAAAATATCAATATTTTCCTGCTTTGAAAAGTTAAGACAAGCCTTTTTACATCCGGCATAAAGGAGTTTTTTTATGTCCTCCATACGCTTAACATTACCTGCACCATAAACCTCACAGGAAACCTGACCGCATATATCCTTTATTATATCAAGAGATTCCTCATGCTCAGAATCACCGTTGGACATATCATAGACAATAATCGCATCACAATCATCATTATCATATTTTTCTGCCAGAGCTACAGGCGATTCTGATATGACATCAGCATTTTCAAGTGAAACTACTGCATTTTTATGAAGTAAATAGATGCAAGGTACAAATTTTTTCAGCATAAAATCAATTCTCCAAAGGTTTATTTTTTAAAGACTTCCCTTAGTACTTAAGACTCCGGTTATCCTTTCATCAAAGGAAGTTGCCTCATCTAAGGCTTTTGCAAAAGCTTTAAACATGGCTTCAACCTTATGATGATCATTTATTCCCGTGATGACTCTCAAATGTAAATTCATCATAGCACCATAGGAAACAGCGTAAAAGAATTCTCTTACAAGCTGTGTATCAAATTCTCCAATCATTGGTGTAGTAAAGTCGGCATCCATTTCAAAATATGGTCTGCCACACAGATCAATTGCACAAAGCACAAGCGCATCATCCATAGGAAGTAAAAAGTTACCGTATCTTTTTATTCCCTTTTTATCACCGATAGCCTTGGCTATTGCCTGGCCGATAACTATTCCGGTGTCCTCCACGGTATGATGACCATCAACATAAAGATCCCCTTTTGCATTAACCGTAAGATCAAAGAAACCGTGCCTGGCAATTGCAGATAACATATGATCAAAAAATCCAATTCCTGTATTTACATCAGTTTTACCTGAACCGTCAATTTCAATCTTAACAGTAATATCTGTTTCACCGGTTTTTCTAGTAACTTCAGCAAATCTGGACATATCAGCCCTCCTCGAATCTGACAGCTATTGAATTAGCATGTGCTGTCAGGCCTTCATTTTTAGCAAATAATTCAATATCTTTGTGTACTTTACGAAGTCCTTCCTCAGAATATGCAATAATACTCGTCTTTTTAACAAAGTCATCTACAGAAAGCGGTGAGAAGAACCTGGCTGTCTGATTTGTAGGAAGTATGTGATTGGGACCAGCAAAATAATCACCAAGTGGCTCGGATGAGTATGTTCCAAGGAAAATAGCACCTGCATGCTTGATCCTTGGCATTACTTCAAAGGGATTGGCTGTGATTATTTCCAAATGCTCTGATGCAATGGCATTTGCGGCATCGACAACATCTTCCATGTTTTCTGCAACAAAAATGTATCCGTAATTATCCAAAGACTTATTTATGATCTCTGAACGTTCAAGCTTTTTAGTGAATTCTGCGACTTCATCGGAAACCTTCTGTGCCAGTTCCTTACTGGTGGTAATAAGAATTGCACTGGCCATCTCATCATGCTCAGCCTGGGATAAAAGATCTGCGGCAACATATCTTGGGTTTGCAGTTTCATCAGCAATTACAAGAATTTCTGAAGGACCTGCAATTGAGTCGATTGAAACGTATCCAAAGCATGCCTTTTTTGCAAGAGCTACAAAAATATTGCCGGGGCCTGTGATTTTATCAACCTTAGGTACAGACTCAGTACCAAATGCCATGGCAGCAATTGCCTGGGCGCCTCCAACCTTATAAACTTCTGTTACGCCGGCAATATCAGCGGCTACCAACGTTCCGGGATTTACCTTTCCGTCCTTTGATGGAGGTGTGCACATAATAATACGCTCTACACCTGCAACTTTGGCAGGAACAACATTCATAAGTACGCTGGATGGATAAGCAGCCTTGCCACCTGGGACATAGACACCTGAGATTTCTATGGGGATTATTCTCTGTCCGAGGATTGATCCATCTTCCTTAGTGTCAATCCAGGAATTTCTCTTTTGCTTTTCATGAAAAACTCTTATGTTTTCAGCACTCTTCTTAATGACTTCAATGAATCTGTCATCTAAAGCCTTATATGCTTCTTCAATTTCTTCTCTTGTAACCTTTATGGTCTTATCTGTAATGTCAAAATGATCGAATTTAGCGGTATATTCGAATAATGCTTCATCCTTCCTGTCGCGAACATTAGCAATGATATCCGCTACCGTCTTTTCATATTCACCGTAATTTGAGGGACTTCTTTTAAGGAGCTTTTCAAGAAGTTCGCCTTTTGTCTGATTATTAAGTTCAACTATACGCATTACAGATTCTCCTTCATATCATTGATAAGCTTGTGGATTCTTTCTGATTCCATCTGCATGCTTACCTGATTTACTATGACTCTTGCAGAAAGAGGACAGATTTCTTCAAGTACTGTGAGCCCGTTTTCTCTTAAAGTGCTTCCTGTTTCAACTATATCTACGATAACATCTGAAAGATTTACAATCGGACCCAGCTCAACAGAGCCATTGAGTTTAATTATATCAACTGTCTGCTGCTTCTGATTATAAAAATAATCTCTGGCAATTCTGGGATATTTGCTTGCTACTTTTATCATTTCATGATGATGTAAAAGCTCTCTTGCTGATTCCGGACCACAGACACACATTCTGCATTTGCCGAATCCAAGATCCAGAACTTCGTAGACGCTTCTATTTTCTTCCATGATGGTATCTTTACCGACAATACCAATGTCAGCGGCTCCATATTCGACATAAGTTGGAACATCAGGACCTTTTGCCAAAAAGAACTTTAGCTTAAGCTCTTCGTTGGTGAAAATAAGTTTTCTTGTCTTTTTATCCATTACTTCTTCGCAGTGGATCCCACATTTTTCAAGAAGCTCCATTGTAGACTCAACAAGTCTTCCTTTTCCAAGAGCAAATGTTAAATATCTGTTTTCACTTTTCATGTCAATTTGCTCCTTTCAAGATAACGCGCTTGCCTTCAGCTCTTAAAGCCTTTGCCTTACTTAGTGCTTCTTTAAAATTATCAGCAGTATATTCGATAGTGATCTGAGCTTCTCTCTTCGGGATTTCAACCTTTTGTCTGTAAAGAGCTGTCATTAGATCATCAAGATTTATCATAAATCCAATGGACGGAGCACTTTTTCCAAATCTTTCAAGTAGGTTGTCATATCGTCCACCCTTGGCGATGGCATCTCCAACACCATAGGTATATGCGCCGAACACAACTCCCGTATAGTAATTGAATTTACTGAGCATACCAAGGTCAAAAGATATATATTCTTCAATTCCGTAACTGCAAAGCACCTGATATAGTTCCTGTAAATGCTTTATGGCATATGTTGACCTTTTGTTATTAACAAGGCGCCCTGCTTCCTCAAGAACATTTGCATTACCAATACAGGTTGAAACACTTCTTATAAGTTCACGATATTTCTCAGAAACACCATATTCTTCCATAATTCTGTCAGCTGCAAAGGCATTTCTGTTTACGAGTTGCTCTCTGATATCTTCCTCTGTATCAAAATCTATTCCGGCTTCTTCACAGATTCCGTAATAATAATCTGCATCACCTATACTTACCTTGAAGTCCTGAAGGCCTGTTGCAGATATTGATTCAACCAGTAATGCGATCATTTCCGCATCAGCATAGATTGAGCCATCGTTCATAAGCTCTGCACCTATTTCAGTTGATTCCTTAAGCTTGCCCTGGAGATTATTTGTATTAAGAAAAGCTTTGCCACTATAGTAGAATCTTAAAGGCTCATCATCTTCTAGAAAATACTTACTTGCGCATCGCGCAACGGAAGGAGTAAAATCTGGACGCAAAACCATCGTCACGCCGTCCTTATCAAAGAATTTGTAGAGCTCCCTTGCACTGTTGTCACTTATCTCCTCTGAAAAAACATCAAAATATTCAAATGTAGGAGTATCTATTTCCTCAAATCCAAAGCCAAACATCTTTTTGCAAATAACATTTTTCACAAAAGATCTGTCACTGCATTCTGTTCCATATAAATCCCTGACACCTTCAGGTGTGTGTAAAAGTCTTCGATTCATAAAATATCCCTCTGCACTTTAATACGGTAACGTGCTAATTCATTACTATGTTAAATTTATTTTAGTTTATAAGAATACAATTTGTTTGTCAATCTCTTTGTGCTAAATCCTTTTGCATGAGATCAAGGTATGGAACAAAAGCTTCGGAGTCATCGGAAATAACATACTCAGGATCAAGTTCTTCATAGGTGAAGCTCTTTCTGCCACCGGCTAATGCCCGGTCCCAATAGTTTTTCAAATGTCTGAATGGTAAATAGTAGAATACTCCCCTGCTTGTAAAATGGATCAGAAAGAATGCTATACCATCCTGTTTTTCAAATCTCTCCATAAATGAAACCTGATGGGCATGGATATTTTCAAGTGCAAATGTATCTTTAGCGCATTCTTTTGCATCAAAACAAACCGGTATACCTTGAACAGCACCTATATAATCGATAGTGCTCTTTTGGTCAAAGTATGCCAGTGTAATATGTCTTGTTTCTTTATCAATTCTTATTGGGGTTATTGGTGTAGGAATTTTCTGGATAAGTGCAAGATTTTCATCCTGATATTTCTCATTGGTTCTGTTTATCAATTCTTCCAAGGCCTGCCCCCTCAGACCTCTTGAATTCCAAGTTGCCATTCATTCACCTCTATAAACATTACTTTAATAATATTATCGTAAACGTCATTAACAGTAACCGAAGAAATTACTAACAGATATTGGCTATATTTTTATATAAATCAGGTAAAGGAGCAACAAAAGACTTGCCGGAAAGACCTGAAAGCTCTCCCTCTATAGACGGAAATTCAAGTCTATAAGAATGAAGAAGCTGAAATTTTAGACCATAATTTTTTGAAAAATATTCATTAACCTTTTGATGTCCGTATTTAGCATCGCCAATAAGAGGATGCCCTATTGAAGATAGATGCGCTCTTATCTGATGTGTTTTACCCGTGTGTAACAACACTTCAAGTTCGGTAAATGCCTGACTTTTACCATTTATAGTAAAGCTTTTATGTCCAATAACTTTGTATGATGTCTCAATTCGGGATAATTTATTTCTATCTATTCCGGAGAAATCATCATTATCACCATATAGTTTTACAGTATTTTTTCTTTCATCCTTAATCAGATAGCCTGATATATGTTCATCACTTGTAACATTACCTGAAACTATTGTTCTGTAATACTTATGAACAGACCTGTCCCTCAACATTTCTGCTGATTTTCTTGCTCCCGGAAGGGATTTGGAACAAATAAGAAGACCTGAAGTATTCCTGTCAAGTCTGTTACAGATGGATGGCTTAAAAACTCCCAGAGATTCAGGAGTTATAAATCCGGTATTCAAAAGATATCCAATAAGCCACTCATTAACACTGATATCCTTAAACTCAGCCTTTTGTGATAATATTCCAGCAGGCTTATTTATAAGTAAAATATCATCATCTTCATAGATTATTTCAATACTTTTAAGCTTTTTAAAGGCTTTCTCATACTCGGTAAGACTTTTATCTTCATTGGCTTCAGATGATTTTATATGCACGTTTACAAACTTATTGAAGGTTTCATCTGAAAAGAATACAGATATCGTATCTCCTTTCTGTAATATTTCTTTACCGGTTGCCTTTTTTCCGTTAAGGGTAATATTCTTTTTTCTAAGCATTTTAAAAATAAAACCCATGGAACATTCTGAAAAATAAGTCCCAAGAAATTTATCAAATCTTTTGCCGCTTGAATTGTTATCTACTTTTATTTCCTTCATTACTTATACCTTTATTAAAGTGAAATAGAAAGCAGGACTAAAGCACAGGTTTCTACTGTTCCGGGAACCCATGCATCTTCTATGGCCTGCGGATCGATTTTCTTTGTTACCCTTATCTGTTCGAGCTGATCAAGCCTTGAACAGAAAGCATTAATATCCTTAAACACTTTAACAGTATAATTACTGTAACCACTCTGAGATATCTGGTTTTTGATATGTTTCTCACAATTAACGGTATCAAGGGTGTTATCCTCAGTGTAGCATACGACATTCTTATCAAGAACTGTAGCTGCTGCAATGTCGTAGTTCTCATCATAGCTTGTCATTTCAAGATCATATCTGATAAGAAGACCGTTTCTGTGTGCTTCAATTATGTCATATGCTTTTTTTGAACACGGATGTGCTCTTAAATACATCACTAAATTTACTGCACTAAGTCCGGTAGGAAGACATCCTATAGCGGCAATTATACTAAATGCACTTTTATTAGACTTATAAATAATTAGTCCTGTAAAGAAAATAATAAGGCATATAGCGAGGGCAATAACAGTTCTTACTGCCGCAAATTTTCTATTATACTCAATATATCCAAAATTTCCTTTTGCAACTCTTCTCATACTTACCTCAAAATAATTACTTTAATAAATTCAGCTCATCATTAGTAAGCTCTCTATATTCTCCCGGCAATAATGCGGAATCGAGAACTAATTGACCCATCCTTATTCTTTTTAAAAATGTAACTTCATTGCCTATGGCTTCAAGCATTCTTTTAACCTGATGAAAACGCCCTTCATGTATAATAAGATGCAATATTTCAGCTCCATCCTGATTTTCGATAAATGCTTTTGCAGGAAGTGTAAGCTCTTCGTCACCTATATCAAGTCCATTCTCAAGCTTTCTTAAATCCTCATCTGAAACATGTTTTTTAGTATGTACTTCATACTCCTTTTCAACATGCTTTTTAGGTGATAATAAACGATGGGACAGCTTTCCGTCATTAGTTATAATAAGGAGTCCCTCCGTATCTTTATCAAGTCTTCCAACGGGAGCCAGGTCTTTGTCATAACCTGTATCAATAAGATCAAGAACGGTCTTATCATGATTATCACGGGTAGCAGAAACAACACCCTGGGGCTTATTCAAAATGTAATACCTGTACTTTTTATAATCCCTGGTCAGATTCTCACCGGCGAATATAATCTCATTTTTCTCCGGATCAACGGGCATTTCCGGTTTATTGGCAACAGCGCCATCAACTGTTACCATTCCGTTTTTTATGTATTCTTTTAACTGCTTTCTTGTTCCAAGTGAACAATCACCTAAAAATTTATCTAATCTCATATCATCCTTAATAGAAATAGCTGTCGCAGGATTAAAATTGCGACAGCCATATTACAATTTGAATAGTCATTTGACTGAGTATAACAAACAAAATAGCTTGTCTTAATGCACAGTACGGGACCGGTCTTTATAACATATCCAGATTCAGATCAGCCTCATCTGCATAACCGCCTTCAGGAGTTATCTCAGATACATTTGCTGATGCCCTCTGAGGCTCTCTTACATTCGAAGGGTTAACACTGGGCGGTACTAAATCTGCTCTGTTTGATTTAATGGTCTCACTGTAAGCAGTAAGATCTCTAAGTAATGCATTATTGCTTGCACTTGTTGTATCAATTGCCTTGTTTACAATTACCTCAACTTCTGCCAAAAGATTATCTGTATAAGCTACTGCTGCAGCCTTCATCTGATTTGCTTCATTGGTCGATTTAGTAAGAATATCCTCAGCCTGCTTAGCAGCATGAGCGATCACTTCATTTGCCTGAGCATAAGCCTGTTGCATAATGTCATGCTCATTTATCATTGCATGTGTCTGTTCTGTAGCCTTATCTATAAGATCCTTGGCTTTTTTTCTGGCGTCCTCTAAGATGGATTCTTTATTACTAATAATAGTCTGATAACGTCTGATTTCTTCAGGAGTTTTACTTCGCAGTTCCCTTAGAAGATCATCTATCTCTTCCTTGTTAACAATAATGTTTCCATGTGACAGGGGCTGATGCTTGCAGTTGTCAATGTAAGTCTCAATTTCATCAATGCATTGTTCAATTCTGCTGCTCATAGTTGTTTCCTCCCATGTTTATTATCATATCCATATTTTTTATAAACCATCTGTGCTACATAAGGAGTAACGCAATGGCTTATATCCCCATGAAAGCTGGCGAATTCTCTCACCGTAGAACTGCTTAGATATGCGTATTCAAGGCTTGTTGTAAGGAAAACGGTATCTACTTCATTTTTTGAAAAAGCTCTGTTTGTTTGTGAAATCTGAAGCTCATACTCAAAATCAGTAATTGCTCGTAATCCTCTAAGAAGAATCTTGATATTATTCTCTTTGCAATAATCAATTATCAATCCTTCATACGAATCAATCTCGACATTATCAAGATCTGATGTAGCCTCTTTAATCATCTTAACACGTTCATCCGCTGAAAACAACGGATGCTTGGCTGTATTGACACTAACGACAATTACCAGTTTATCAAACATTTCTGATGCTCTTCTAATAATATCCAAATGCCCCAATGTTATGGGATCAAAGCTTCCAGGATAAACTGCTATTTTCATACTTAAACCTCTTACTTAACTACTACAGTACATGTAGCTTTATGTTTACCATCTACCGACTTAGCAGTAATCTTTGCTTTACCTTTTGACAAAGCAATAATATTTCCTGCTGCATCTACAGATACAATACCGGGTTTGCTGCTCTTCCATGTAAGTTCTTTGTTCGTAGCTTTTCTTGGATTGAACTTAACGCCCAATGTAGCACCTGCTCCGACAGTAAGTTTTATTTTTTTCTTTGTCAATTTAATTGACTTGACTCTGGTTGCTTTTTTTACAACTACTTTTATCTGAGCCTGATAGCCACCATCAGCTGAAGTACAGGTAATAACACATTTACCTTTCTTCTTTGCCGTTATGACACCATTCTTATTGACAGATGCAATTTTCTTATTAGAGGACTTATACTTAATGGCTTTATTAACTGCCCACTCAGGGAATACAGAAGCGTTGGCATTTGCCTTGCTACCCTCAAATATGCTGATTGTGTTTGCAGCTACTTCAACAGTTTTTACTCGTCCATCCGTTACAAGAACACGGCATCTTGCCTTTTTACCACCGTAAACAGATGTAGCAAATATTTCACATTCACCATTCTTTAAACCGGTCACTATACCTGCATCGGATACAGTAGCAACGGCACTGTCTGATGAACTCCATATTACGCCCTTGTTATTGCTTACAGTAGCAGTCAGCTGGATTGACTGTCCAACGCCAACCATTGCATTGGGTGTATTAATGGAAATACTAACAGGTGCTGAATTATAGTTTACGTTATTATAGTCGTTAACACTTGTAGGATAAATTCTGTGGAATTCATTAGTATTATAAGGATCATAACGACTATGCAAATAAGTTATACGTCTTCCATTTACACTAACTGAAACAGTATCGAAGTTTTTACTTCCTTTAAGGAACCATACTGATTTGTCGCTAAACTCTGAACCCCATGTCGAATCAACATTGTAATAAATATTACCTATCTTTACAATGTTCCATCCATGAGCTCCTGTCGCCCCTGCTCGACCACCATCTCCCGGTATAAGTCTTGCATCTACACCGCTCATTAGCATCATTCTGTAAAATAAAAGTGAGTAACCTTCACATACAGTATAATGCTTTATAGCAGCAGAATAACATGAATACGGACTGTAATCACCATAGGATTGTTTTATTTGAAAATCATGATCATAAGTTACATTCTTACATATCCAGTCATAAGCCGCTTTTGCTTTATCATAATCAGATTTAAGACTTGTAAGCTTTAACTTATTTACCAGGGAATTAATGGCATTGGTTGTTTCAATTTCCTGCTGTGCACTATGGGTATAAATGAAGCTAATTTGAAAAGTACCATAGGTCATGTCATTAGCATATGCTTTTGTAGTCTGATAACTAGTTTCACAATAAGCCCATCTTACATAATCGCCTTCATTAGGAACACCGGTATGCTCAATCATTACGTCATAAAGCTCGTTTACAATTGTTAATTCATTATAAATTCCAGGAAGCTTAAAATCGACAGTAATGAGAGATTGTCTCGCCATTATTCCTCTTCTTACAGCTTCACCCATTTCCTGAGTAGAAGTACATTTTCCTCCGGATGCTAAAAGAGTTTTAACATTTACAGTTGAATCAAGGCCTGAAGCCAATAAATCAAGTTCCTCTTTGTTTGCATCAATTACGCCTTCATATACGGGGTTAAGTTCTGCAACCGCATCAGATGTGGTAAAGTTTAATACAACAGAAACATCATAAACTGAGAAACTGTCAGCATCATAATGTACAACAGTCTCTTCTGTATCTCCATAAATATCTGTAGCATTATCATTAGAACTGTTCAAACCATAATTCTGTGTAACGTCAGCATTTACCTCTGTTGTTGTAAGGTCATCCTCAATATGAAAGACCTGCAGAGATGTAGAATCACCATCTTCCTTTGCGTCAGTAAGTTCATCAGCAAGTACGATATCAACTGAAACATTGCCTTCCGGTTCTATTTCTACACCATTATTAAATAATGAAATATCAAAGGATGCAGATTCATATACAGCTGATTCTGCAGGTAATACATCATTTACAAGTTCATCTGTTTTTACGCCTGCTACCTTGTTCACTTTACGAACAACAGCTTCTGTTCCTGCAGGTACAACGCCAGCATCAGCGTGAAGAATTATCTTGTAGCCGTCTACAATTCCTACAAAGTCAAATGCTTCAGATTCTTCAGCATTTGCATTGCCGTCAGATACTTCACTTTCAGCTGCCAACTCTTCATTAGTCTTATTTTCGGCATCAGAAGGATTTTGAATCTCCTGATCATTGGCTGTGTCTGATATTCCGGCATTTTGATCAGACTCTAAATTCTCAGAAACTTCTTCAGATTCTTCATTATCAGCATTACCATCAGTAACTGCTAAATCACCATCTGATGTATTTTTAAGCTGATCAGTAGTAATATTATTACCTGCAGCTTCATCAGTACTCTCAGCAACTGCTCCAACAGTATTGGAAGAATTATCATCACTTGAAGAACTATCATCTGAAATTGAACTGTTTATAACATCAACAGTTGAATTATTCTCTTCTGCAGCTGAATTATTTTCATCTGCAGTGCCAAAATCCACATTGCCTGTGATTTCTTCGGTTACATTTATGTCGTTAATTTCTGATGCATTTACGGTTAAAGCAGCACTGTTTTCTGCCATTATGGCAAAAGCCAGTGATAGCGCCAGAATACTCTTACCCCAAAAAACTTTTCTCACCTTATTACTTCCTTTCAATAGTCCCCGATTATATTAAATAGCCTTTTTTAGAAATACGTGCTGATTTGTTTTATATCTTTTCTCTTTGATAATTTCAAATCCTGCATCTTCAAATACTGACAGATCCATATCAAGATTACATTCAGCAATCAGCATCGTATACTCCGTAACATATGGCAAACGTCCCAAGAGTTCGAAAGTCCTTTCATACAGACCTGATTCATAAGGCGGATCTACAAAAATAAGATCAACCTCTTTTTCCTTTATATTTTTCAGACCCACAAGGACATCCTGTCTTAAAACAGTTGCCCTGTCTTCGAATTTAGTAGTCTGCAGATTCTGATTGATGCATTTAACAGCCTTAATATTGTTCTCAATAAAATATGCCTTTTTTGCACCTCTTGAAAGAGCTTCAATTCCTATTCCACCGCTTCCTGCAAAGACATCTATAAATACAGCTCCCGGAACATCATTCTGAAGCATATTGAAAAGAGTTTCTTTAATTCTATCCTGTGTAGGTCTCGTATCGTTACCTTCAGGTGTTACGAGTCTCAGGCGTCTTGCCTCACCAGCTATTACTCTCATTTTATCTCCAATTTTTTTATAATCTTACTTTTGTGCCTTTAGTATCTCTGCTTGTTATCTTTAGATGATCAAGCTTTAAATCCTTGCCATTGTGTTCAATTGATTGCTCATCAGCTTCTTTAAGATAGTACACATCTCTTACAGAATCTTTGGCAGAAAGACGCATTCCTCTGACACCAACAGCTCCCTTTTTCTTCTCAGGAACTTCGTCGACGCTAAATCTAAGGAAGAATCCTGCCTCAGACTGAAGTACAACAGTATTTATCTCATGCAGCTCATGAACACTTACAACCTCATCGCCTTCTGCAAGCTTTGTTGCAGCAACTGTTCTTCTTGTAACATCAAACTCGCCACCGTCAACTATCTTCATATTAGCCTGTTTAGTAACAAACATAATTCTATACAGGTTGAGATTGCTCTGGCTTGAAACGTATATTATCTGGTCACTGGTCGTATCAAAGTCACTTAGGTTATCAATCGGTACACCTTTATCTCTCATTCTTCCCTGTGGAAGATCCAGTGCCTTGATAGTATGCAGATTACCATTAGCTGTAAATATACATACCTTACCGGTATTTTTCATTACAAATGAAAATCTGAAGTCATTCTTGATAGTATCAAAGTTCTTTTCATAAGTAGTTACATCAATGGTCTTGGCATAACCAAATCTGTCCATGATAAATGCCACATCGATCTCTTCAACCGGCTTTTCTTCATAAACAGCCTCTTCAACGTTATCAATAACCGTTCTACGCTTTACGGCATATTTCTTTCTGATCTCACTGAGTTCATTTTGAATTACAAGAGACATTGACTCGTGATCCTCAAGAATATCCTCATATCGGTATATTTTAGCGATAGTGTCCTCATGTTCCTTTACGAGAGCTTCAAGTTCAAGACCTATTAATTTGTAAAGTCTCATCTCCAGAATAGCATCAGCCTGTCTTTCTGTGAAAAGTAGCTGGGCAGCCATTGCTCTTGAGGCTTCACTCTTAAACCTGATGCCTTCAGTGTTACCGTTTACAAGGCAATCCTTAGCCATAGGTCTGTCCTTTGACCCTCTGAGGATTTCGATTACGATATCAATTACATTGCAGGCCTTAATAAGACCTTCCTGAATTTCCTTCTTGTCCTGTTCCTTATGAAGCAGTGTAGTATACTTTCTGGTAGCTGTTTCAAACTGGAAGTTGACTACAGCCTTCATTATTGACTGAAGACTCATAGTTTCCGGTCTTCCGTCAGAAATTGCAAGCATATTTACACCAAAGGTATCTTCAAGCTTGGTCTTCTTATAAAGGAGATTTGTAAAATTCTCAACATCCGTATCCTTCTTAAGTTCGATCACAATACGGATTCCCTCTTTTGAAGACTGGTTTGAAATATCAATTATGTCATTGGTTACTTTCTTCTCCGCAAGCTCAGCAACATCTGAAAGGAATTTTCCAATTCCGGCGCCAATCATTGTATAAGGAATCTCAGAAATAATAAGATTTATATGACCGGCTTTACCCTTTTCAACGTCAACCTTACCACGAATGCGAACCTTACCCTGTCCTGTCTCATAGATTGAGCGAAGGTCGTCCTTATTTATTACGATTCCACCTGTAGGGAAATCCGGACCTTTGACATACTTCATGAGCTGTTTAGTTGTCATCTCCGGATTTTGCATGAAAGCAATCTCTGCATCAATTACTTCTGCCAGATTGTGTGGCGGAGTATTTGTTGCCATACCTACTGCAATACCTTCAGATCCATTTATCAGAAAATTAGGGATTTTAACAGGTAAAACGGTAGGTTCACGCTCAGTTTCGTCAAAGTTTGGAATAAAATCAACTACATCCTTATCAAGATCTGCAAGGAAATTCTCCTGAGTAATCTGAGCAAGCCTTGCTTCTGTGTAACGCATGGCAGCTGCTCCATCGCCCTCAATATTTCCAAAGTTACCATGACCGTCAACCAGTGGAACCGCCTTCTTAAAGTCCTGGGTCATAACAACCAGTGAATCATATATAGAGCTGTCACCATGGGGATGATATTTACCCATGGTATCACCGACTATACGGGCGCTTTTACGATATGGTTTGTCATATCTGATACCAAGCTCGTACATATCGTATAAAGTTCTGCGCTGAACAGGTTTAAGACCATCCCTGATATCCGGAAGTGCACGAGCTACAATTACACTCATTGCATAGTCTATGTATGACTTTTGCATTATTTCCGAATATTCGGAACGAATCAGTTTTTCTTCCATTATGTAAACCTCATTTAGATATTTATAGACTTATTTTAAAATTCGTTATCATCAAATCCAGTGAATGTCTGTATATTAAACATCCAGCTCAGCATCTGTAGCATGCTGATGTATAAAATCTCTTCTCGGAGGGACATCGTTCCCCATAAGAAGCTCGGTCATGTGTGAAGCCATCTTTGCATCTTCAATTTCTACAAGTCTCATCATTCTGTTTTCAGGATCAAGAGTTGTTTCCCAAAGCTGCTGAGGATCCATTTCACCAAGACCTTTATATCTTTGAAGTGTAAATGAGCCTTTATGGTTCTTACGATATCTCTCAAGTGCTGCATCATCATAGAGATATTCTTCCTTGCCTCTGCTGGGCATAGCCTTATATAAAGGCGGCATTGCAATGTAGACATGTCCTTCGAAAATCAGCTCAGGCATAAATCTATAGAACAATGTAAGAAGAAGTGTTGCAATATGAGCACCATCTACATCGGCATCAGCCATAATAACAATCTTGTCATATCTAAGCTTTGATATGTCAAAGTCATTGCCATATCCTTCAGAAAAGCCGCATCCAAAAGCATTGATCATAGTTTTAATCTCTGCATTTGCCAGAATCTTATCAATGCTTGCCTTTTCAACGTTAAGGATTTTTCCGCGAATAGGTAAAATAGCCTGAAACTCTCTGTTTCTCGCCATTTTAGCACTACCACCCGCAGAATCACCCTCTACGATAAAGATTTCACATTTTGAAGCGTCTTTACTGATACAGTTCGCAAGCTTACCATTTGAATCAAAGGAGTACTTCTGCTTAGTCAAAAGATTAGTCTTGGCTTTCTCCTCTGTTTTTCTTATTTTTGCAGCCTTTTCAGCGCATCCGATTATAGATTTTAAGACTTCCAAATTTCTGTCGAAAAATCTTGTTACCTCATCACCGGTTATCTGTGAAACAATCTTTGCTGCATCCTGGTTATCAAGCTTTGTTTTGGTCTGACCTTCAAATCTGGGATCAGGGTGCTTGATGCTGACTACAGCAGTCATACCGTTTCTGACATCGGTTCCGTTGAAATTATTGTCTTTATCCTTAAGTACACCAATCTCTCTTGCATATTGATTGATTATATTGGTAAACATGGTTTTAAAACCGGTGAGGTGTGTACCACCTTCGGCGTTATAGATGTTATTACAAAAACCAAGTATATTTTCATGGAATTCATTGACATACTGAAAAGCGACATCAACAGAAACTCCGTCACTTTCACCACTATAGAAAATGACATCCGTAACGGTTTCCTTTGATTTATTCATATCGCGGATAAAGCCGGTAATTCCCTCAGGCTCGTGGAACTCGATATACTCCTCGGTTCCCGGTCTGTCATCGATGAAAATAATTCTGAGTTCAGGATTAAGATAAGCAGTCTCATGAAGTCTGGACTTTATATCTTCCTCTCTGAATCTGGTCTTTTCGAAGATTGTAGGATCAGGTAAAAAAGAAATCGTAGTACCATGCTCTCTTGTTTTACCTACCGGTTCTAACAGACCATCCTTTAATTGTACAGTGGGAACGCCTCTTTCATACGCATCTTCATAGATCTGACCATCGGTTCTGATTTGAACCTTGAGCCAGGTAGACAGAGCATTTACAACGGATGAACCTACACCGTGCAGACCACCGCTTGTCTTATAAGCTGCATTATCAAATTTACCACCTGCGTGAAGCATAGTTAAAACAACACGCTCAGCCGTGATCCCTTTTGCATGCATTCCAACAGGGATACCTCTACCATTATCCTCTACAGTTGCGCTTCCGTCAGGATTTAGCGTAACCGTGATCTGAGAACAATGCCCTGCTAAATGTTCATCAACAGCGTTATCTACTATTTCGTATACGAGGTGATTCAATCCTCTCGTAGAAACACTGCCGATATACATACCGGGTCTCATTCTTACAGCTTCAAGACCTTCAAGAACTGTAATGCTCGATGCATCATAGTTATTCATTTCAGACATAAAACTTTCCCAACCTTACTAAAACTTTTTTCTAATGCCGTTTGTAGGAAAATGAAACAAACGGAAATTTAAATGTGTATTTTTTTTGAGCATGCAATAGCAAGAGCTCCGGGGCCAATGTGACAGGATACTACAAGAGAAAGAGGATCCATATGCATTTTGTAGCCCGGAAAAGCGGCTTCTACTTCTGCCTTGAACTCATTCGCTTTCTCTAGATCATAAGAATAAGCACCGCTCAGATGAACATCATGTGCATCTAAGCCGCCAAATCTATTCTCTATATCTGACATAGCAGCATTGATCATAATATTCTTACCCTGTGTCACAGTCCTTGCCTTTGCAAAAGCATCAAGTTTTTCACCCTGTATCTGTAAAACGGGTTTAAGCTTGAGCAAAGTTCCAAGTGCTGCAGCAGCCGGTGTTATTCTTCCGCCCTTCTTTAAGTAATAAAGCGTATCAAGCATAATATAAATACTTGACTCGAATTTTACCTCTTCAAGCTTATCCTTTATTTCCTTACCACTCATACCCTTGTCACGCATTTCAATTGCATCAAGGACAGATTGTCTCATGGTTACTGAAATGCGCTGATTATTAACAACAAAAACCTTGTTCTCATAATCTTCTGCCAACATTAAAGCAGTCTGACAGGAACTGGATAATCCACTGCTAAGTGGAATATATACTATTTCATCATAATCCTTTAACATGATGTCCCAAAGCTCTATAGTAGAACCGGGACTGGGCTGACTTGTTGAAACGTCGGCACCATCAGCAAGTTTCCTAAAAAATTCTTCCTGTGAAAGATTTATTCCCTCTAAATATTCAACACCATCAATCATAAAGGGCGTAGGCAGTACTTTTATTCCAAGAGCCTCACCCTCAGCAGGCATAATACCACTGTTAGTATCCGTTATGATTGCTACCTTAGACATTGATTTCCTCCAAGTAATTACACTATATATTGTATATTAAATCACATATTCTACTAAATTTTACTTTTATAGAGCCATAAAGTCAAATGAATTTGAGATAAGCCATTGCTTAATAGGCGCATTTTCTTCCATTACGAGGTCAGGATCCTCCAAAAGAAGCCTGTCTGCAAGGCTTGCGGCTTCCTTTATCAGTGCAGCATCCTGATAGATATCTGCTACATGAAACGACATTTCTCCGCTCTGCCTTATTCCAAATAAGTCTCCCGGACCTCTTTGCTTTAGATCTTCCTCGGCAATTCTGAATCCATCATTTGAATTATTCATGATTGAAAGTCGCTCTTTTGCTTCTTTCCTTCCGGATGTGTTTATAAAAATGCAGTAAGACTGAGCTTTTCCTCTGCCCACTCTTCCTCTTAGCTGGTGAAGCTGTGCAAGTCCGAATCTTTCAGCATTTTCAATCATCATAACGGTTGCATTTGGAACATTTATTCCGACCTCAATTACTGTTGTTGATACCAGAACATCTATCAGTCCATTTGAAAAATCCTCCATTACAGAATCCTTTTCAGAAGGCTTCATTTTTCCATGTAATGTCGCAACATGTACATCTGAAGGCAAAGCCTTTATCAGCTTTTCTGTATAGTCAGATACGTTCTCTACACCGTCCATTTCACCTTCTTCAATCATAGGACATATGACATACGCCTGATGCCCCTGTTTTACCTGGTCATATATAAATTTATATGCCGTGGGACGGTATTCAGTTCCTACTACGCAGTTTTTTATGGGAATTCTGCCCATAGGCATCTCGTCAAGGACAGAAATATGCAGATCTCCGTACAGTATGATAGCCAGCGTTCTGGGTATCGGAGTAGCACTCATTGCGAGAATATGAGTATTCATACCTTTATCAGAAAGCTTTTCTCTCTGCAAAACGCCAAATCTGTGCTGCTCATCAGTAATTACAAGAGCTAACTCTTTATAATTCACCTTTTCCTGAATTAGCGCATTTGTACCGACGATACAATTAAAACTGCCATTCTCAATTCCTTCAAGAGCAAGCCTCTTTTCTTTTGCGGTCAGCGCTCCCACAAGAAGTACCGGTCTGATGGGAAGCTCATACTTTTCAGCCATTTCCAGGAAGCCTTCATAATGCTGTCTGGCAAGAACTTCAGTAGGTGCCATAATAGCTCCCTGATATCCGTTTTCAGCAGTAAAAAGAAGCGATAAAAATGCAAGTATAGTCTTACCGGAACCCACATCACCCTGTATCAGTCTGTTCATTATATGAGGTCCTCGAAGGTCTGATTTTATCTCATTCCAGATTGTAAGCTGTTTACCTGTAAGCTTATATGGAAGTTGTTCAATCAGGGAATCAGAAGCTTTTGATGATTCGTAAGAATAATCGTTAATGGATTGTTCTTCTTCTCTTTTCAGGAATCTCAGTCTTAATATAAACTCAAGAATCTCGTTAAATGCAATTCTTTTTCTGGCAATCCTGTATTCATCAGTATTCAGAGGAAAATGTATTTTCCGTACAGCCTCTGAATAATCAAGAAGCCCAAGCTGTCTTTTAATATATGTCGGAAGCATCTCCTCAAGATATGGCGTCATATTTATAGCCTGCTTCATCACCTTTATTACAAGCTGGTTGGAGAGCCCCTTAACCAAAGGATATTTTGGCTGCATTGAGCCCATTATCTCAAGATAATCCTCTGTCTTATACATCTTGGGCTGTTCCATTACAAAGCCTCTGCCTTTTCGTTGAACAATACCTCTGAAAACATAATGATGTCCGGGTTTAATATTGTTTCTCATAAAAGGCATATTGAAGTAAGTAATGTTTATATCTCCTGTGGTATCAGAAGCTTTAAATGTAAGAATGCTCAAATTTCTTACATGTTTAAGGGCAATATTAGATGAAGGAACTACTCTTATGGCACTTACATCACCTTCATGCAGATCGGATACATTTTGTATCTCTTTGCATATGTCATAATCACGAGGAAAATATCCAAGAAGATCCTCAATACTTTTTATTCCGCACTTTTCAAAAAGGGCGCTGCTTTTATCGCCAACGCCCTTTAAAGAAGATACATTTTCAATTAGTGATGGATTTTTCTTACCCGTCATTTTACTCCGCACTCACAATATAATAGTAAATCGGTTGTCCGCCATACTGAACTTCAACGTCACAGTTAGGGAATTTAGCAACAATACGCTCACTGAGTGTATTTGCTTCATCTTCCTTAATATCTGATCCGTAATAAAGGCTGATAAGTTCAGTAGAATCGTCGGCAATCTTGTTGATCATCATCTCGGTAACATCATCAATGTCACCACCAACGCCAAGTATTCCGGTATCACCAATTCCCATATAGTCGCCCTGCTTGATTGTTACATCATCAATCATTGTGTCTCGGACAGCATAGGTAATTTCACCTGACTTAACTGAAGCTATTGCTTCAATCATTCCCTCTTCATTTTCCTGTGCTGAAGCGCCGGGAATAAAGTTAATGGCAGCTGTAATACCCTGAGGAACTGTCTTAGTGGGAATAACAATAATCTTCTTATCCCCTTCCTTATCATCCATCATTATCTTCGCCTGGTTAGCGGCAAGTATAATGTTCTTATTATTTGGAAGCACAAAAACCGTATCAGCATCAACTTTAGAAGCAGCATCAAGAATATCGGCAGTGCTGGGATTCATTGTCTGGCCGCCTTCAATAACGTAGTCAACACCAAGACCTCTGAAAATCTCTGCAAGTCCTTCGCCTGCACAAACAGCTACAAAACCTATTTCCTTATGCTCAGCATTTACATACTTGGGTTCTTCTGCTTTAGAAGCTTCACCTTTAAGAGGAATATCATCATCCTTACTGTATGTAGGTGTTGATTCTGCAGCACCGTTAATCTCAGTTTCTATCTCAGCATAAACACCGCTTTCTGTCTCGTGGAAAAGCTTCTCACGATGTTCCATGCGCATGTTGTCAATCTTCATGTTAGAAAGCTGACCATACATTAAAGCTCTCTGGATAGCAAGTCCGGGATCATTTGAATGAACATGTACTTTACAGATTTCATCATCTGCCACCATTACAATGCTGTCACCGATAGACTCAAGGAAACTCTTAAAATCAATCTCCTGCTTTACATTTAAAGGCTTATTAAGAAGAACAATAAATTCAGTACAATAGCCAAACTTAATATCTACTTCAGCATCAGCCTTGGCGTTCTTCGGAACAGGTGTAGCTGCAGCCTCATCTATACTGTAATCAATTTCCTTTCCGAGAAATGCATCAAGGGCTCCCTTAAGAACCTGCATGAGACCCTGTCCGCCTGAATCTACAACACCTGCCTGTTTTAAAACAGGAAGCATTTCAGGAGTTTTTGAAAGGACAACATCACCATACTTAATTGTTTCTTCAAAGAAAACAGCTAAATCCTCGGTACCTTCCTTCGAAAGCTCCATAGCCTTCTCAGCAACTCCCTTGGCAACAGTAAGAATTGTTCCTTCCTTGGGCTTCATAACTGCCTTATATGCTGTCTCAACAGCTTTACCAAAAGCATCTGCAATAATCGGAACATTAAGCTCATCATAGTCACGGACGCCTTTTGTAAAGCCTCTTAAAAGCTGTGAAAGAATAACGCCGGAGTTACCTCTTGCGCCTCTCATCGCACCAGAATAAATATTCTTGCAAAGAACACCCATATCTACATCTTCGGGAAGTGCTTTTACATCCTTAGCTGCAGACATGATTGTCATTGTCATATTTGTACCTGTGTCTCCGTCCGGAACAGGAAATACGTTAAGCTCATTTATCCATTCTTTTTTTGCATTAAGATTACTTGCGCCGGCAAGAAACATCTTCTTCACGTCTGACGCATTTATAGTGTTACTCAAAATTCTACCTCCTTGACCTTAGTCGATGACGCGAACGCCCTCAACGAAGATATTTATCTTCTCTATTTCAAGGCCGGTGAATTCCTCAACCTTGTATTTTACATTATCTATAAGATTATCCGTTACAGCTGAAATGCTCACACCGTAAGCAATTATTACATGAAAATCTAATGTAAGCTTTCGATTAGATCCGACAGTTACATTAATACCTCTCTTGATATTGTCTTTTTTTAACAGACTAACAAGACCCTCAGCCATATTAACATTAGCCATTCCGACGATACCGAAGCATTCATTGGCAACAGCTCCTGCATACTGAGCAATTACTTCATTATCAATAGCGATACTTCCCATATGGGTATTCATTGAAGTAGACTTCATACTGCACCTCCATTAAAGCATATAAAAAGATTATAAACTAAGCGGATAAAAAAATGAAGCAAAATAAGAATTTCGAAGAAATTTCATATAAGATAAAAAAAGGATTCACTTGCGTGAATCCTTTAATTAAATACAAACTTCAATGAAATAAGATTAAGCACGCTCAACCTTTTTGGATCTGAGGCAGCTTGTACAAACATTCATTCTCTGTGTTCCGCCATTAACTTTAACAGCAACCTTATGTACGTTAGCATTCCAGATTCTATTGCTCTTTCTATGGGAATGGCTTACGTTGTTACCGAAATGAACGCTTTTGCCGCAAACTTCACACTTAGCCACTTTGACACCTCCTTATAAGCCATATTTGTTAATAAACAGTTGCTACTGAGTTATTTAAAACTCATAAAACATTATAATCATAATAAATATTCGCAACATCAAAGATAATAGCAGAAATGTTAAGTGATTGCAAGTGAAAATTCAACATTTACAAAAAAGTAATAATTTTTACTAAATATCTTTACTGCCACCCCGTAATTCAGGCCTTCATATATGCATCAAACTGTCTGAGGAGTACATTATATTCCTCATTTATAATATCGCAGAGCTTATGGTCTCCACACAGGTTATCGGGATGATAAATCTTCATAAGATCACGGTATCTTTTTTTCAATGCAAGAAGAGAATTAACTCCCTGGAAGAAAAATTCAGCTCTGCTGTATTCATCTTCTCTAAGATATCCCTTTTCCTGCTCAAGTTTTTTTCTTTCTCTTTCGAGTTTCTTCTTATCGATGTTAAGCTTATCAAAGCCCTCTTTAAGAATCTCAATCTGTTGATCAAACAGAGCCTTGTCATCCTGTAGCTTTTGTTTGTCGTGCTCAAGGCGACTTCTCTCAAACTGAAATCTGTCGCGGAATTTTTTCATCTCTGCTTCGATCTCAGCCACTTTACGATCAACAGCCATTTGTTCCTGTTCAAGTCTCTGGCTCTCTTTATAAATCCATAGCTTCATTTCAAAGAGCTCTTCCTCGGTTGCCTTGTCAATTCTTTCTTCACTAATGAACTTTTCCATACGGAACCCCCTATACCGTACAAAATTATATGAGAATATTTACAGCAGCTTTTGCTGGACTGTTCCCATATGCCTTACAAAATTAACTCAGGTCTCATCTTCAGGAAAGGCAATATCTACAGCGCTGTCATCATCCATCATGTCATTGCCACGATTCAAGAAACGATCAGCAATATCCGGAACAAGATCAAGTACTTTGGTTACAGCATCCTGATTCTTGATATTAACCAGCTTCGTCTGTCCGTTTTTAATTACAAGAACTGCGCTAGGTGACATCTTGGCAGCAAAGCCACCGGCTCCGGAATTCTTTTTATCGGCATCACTGGCACCTGCCCCTACCCCAAAGGAAACATCTACCAGCGGAACAATTACGGTATCTCCAACCTGAGTGGGTTCACCAACTACAGTCTTAGCTCCCATAATAGTATTCATGCCATTCATTAGAGAATCCACAACGGAATTAAACTTTGAATCTCCCATAAAAAAGCTCTCCCCAACTATGAATTGATAATTTTGTTGAATCTTTTGATAGTTTTCTTTACATCTTTGTTAAAGTAAAGTACTGCTGCAGAAAAAACTATGGTAAAAATTGTAATTCTGCCCTTGATATGCGCTTCTCCTGCAAGGATTTTACGATCAAAATCAGGCGTAACATACACCTTATTATAAACTACAGGATATAAAACACCATAAGCGGCGAGAATATCAGCAGTTACAGTAGGATCTTCCATTCCAACGAGTAAGTTCACCTTGAATTTCTTTGGAAGAATCATCCTGATTACTCTGAATAAATGCTTTTTGGTAATTTCAAATGCACGCTTGAAAATATCATTGGATAGTGTATTTTTTACCATGTCTATCTTAGCATAAATTCTAGATATTGTATATTGGATTTTTGTGAATACATCCTGTGGTACTTTGATTATCCTGGCAATTGTCTCAAAGATTTTTTCTATAATATCAAAAAATCCCTTGTCATCATCCTCAAAATCATCTTCCGTTTCTGATTCCCGGTTATTCTCCTCATCAGTTTCTGAGGGAATATCCTCAGTAGAATCAGCTGCTTTTTCAGGTGCAGTTTCATCTGTGTTTTGGGCATCTGTCTGCTGTTCGATAGCATGTTCATTCCAAGGGACCTCAGTCTGCTGCTCGATATCATGCTCATTCTCAGATGTTTTAGCGCTTTCATCCTCAGCTTTCACTTCAGGAAGACCTTCTTCCATCTCTGTAAGCTTATCCTGATTTTCACTATTTATCTCATCTTCGAGATCATATTCCTCTAAGTCATCATTCTTTTTATTTTTCGGCGGATAGACTTTAAAACATAATACTTTAATATAAAACTCTTTTGATTCAGGATATGAAATGCCTCCGCTGATAAAATGAAGAAGCCAGCTAAATGAAGCACATGCAGAAATATTGTCTTTAAGTTTATCAGCATCTTTCTCAAGATCTGTCTCTTGTATTAAAGCATCAACCTTATAGCGTACAGGAACAAATAATATCAGCAGAATAATTAATAATGTGAGCGCCAGAATAGATCCAAGTACGATGCCTATTATCTTTAAGACAGTTAAAACAGTCCCCATCAATTATCCCCCAACGCTCCTCCAAGATAACCTTTTATATCTCCGGTCAAGCCATTCTCATTTGCTTCATCGCACAATTTTACAATGATATCCACAGCTTCCTTATAGCTTCCAGCGATTCCATAAACAAATGCAGGGTGCCGCTTATAATACTTCTGTTTAAGAACAGCACAGTGCTTTATTTCAAGCTGACCGCCTGCCATTTCGGGAGCAGTGATCACATAGATGAAAAGCTGACCTGCTCCGTGTTTTAGCTTCCACTTAACAAGTCTTGGATTTTTAATGGATTCACCTATGTATAAATTTGAATAGAATGTACAAAACCCCTTTATAGACAAAATTTACTCCCCTGATTTTTTAAAATAACAGTCGAAAACCCTCTTAGCAATCGGTACAGCATATTCGCCGCCGGAACCTGCATTCTCTACAATGATAGTAACGGCAATCTGCGGATCTTCAGCCGGTGCATACCCCGTAAACCAGGCATGTGAGTCAGAAGTGCTGTCCTTAAATTCCGCGGATCCTGTTTTACCTGCAGCAGAATAAGATAATCCCTTTAATCTGGAGGCTGTTCCGACAGTTACAACTTTTTCCATCATATTTTTAAGAAAATATGACTCATCTTTTGTCATCAGTGTTTTATATTCAGAAGGTTTAAAGTTTTCAAGCACCTTACCATCTTCCGTCACAACTTTTTCAAGAAAATAAGGCTTCATCAGTAAGCCGTCATTGGCTATAGCCATGGTGATCAGGTTCATGTGAAGCGGTGTAACCGTGGTGGCACCCTGACCAATTCCAAGCTGCATTGTATCTCCGTCACTCAAATTCTCATCGCAGGTCGCAGTTGATGAAGAATAATTCATATCCCACGGAAGATCTGCATTAAACATAAGTTCATCAAGCGTTTTGCCAAATTTAGCCCGGTCAAGCTGCAGAGCTATATTTGCATAGGATGAGTTACAGGACTTTGCAAATGAAGTCTGAAAATCGAGTGCACCGTGACTTTCTCCATGGAAACACTTAATGGTATCGTTACCTGAAACGAATTTACCGTTACAATTATAACGATAATCTAAATAATCTTCACCAAACTCCTTGTAGTATTCAAGTGATGTCAGTATTTTAAAAGTTGATCCGGGAGGATATAATCCTTGAGATACTCTGTTTAAAAGCTGAGTATTATTCTCATCAGAAGTAATGTCTTCCCAATCATTTAAAATTGTAGCAGGATCAAAGTCCGGTTTTGATACCAAAGCCAAAACCTTGCCGGTTTTAACATCTGTTACAATAATTGCTCCTTTGTGAGCCGATAAAGCTTCAAATGCAGTCTCCTGAAGATCTACATCAAGAGTGGTATATACATTATCCCCGGGGAATTTTAATTCATTCTCCTTAGCTTCTGCCTTACTTTTAAGCGTGGCATTTGAATTAATAAGATAATAATTGGCAAGATTCTCTATGCCGCTTCTTCCGTTTACCGAGAACCCTACAACATGTGAAAATACTTTTCCGAACGGATACTCTCTGGTTTCATTACCATTGGCATCAGTAACTGTCTTGGCAAGTATCTGTCCGTCGTTTGAATAAATTGTGCCTCGTGTATTCTGTGTTTTTAAAAGCTGCTGATGAGCGTTGTAACTGTTGTCAAACATTACTCTCTCATTTTTGATGGCATAAATGCAGATATAGCTTACCATCGAGATAAACAGCAGCAAAAATGCTATTCCAATAAAGATAATGGGATAAGATTTATTATCGTCTTTCATTCATCTTCTCCCTCTTTCTTTTTAAATATTCCTGATAACGTTCATCAGTTCTTACAAGACATTCGCCCTCTACAAATGCAAACATGATTATCGTAACCATTACTGAGGTTCCACCATAGCTTACAAGTGGCAAAGTAACACCTGTCAGAGGAATGAATTTTGAATCGCCGCCTACCGTAAGGAAGACCTGGAAGATGTACATAACGCCCATTCCTACGCATAATAATCTTCCGAAAATACTTTTTATCTTATATCCTTCCAGAAGTATCATAAGAAAGGTTGACATACACACAGCAACAAGACATGATGCAAAAACAATACCAAGTTCCTCAGCTATGGCAGCAAACATGAAATCTTCTTCAACATATGGAATGGAAGTAGGTGTACCTCCATAAAGACCTAGTCCCCATAAACTGCCGCCACTTATTGCAAAAAGTGACTGGGTAATCTGATATCCTGTTGCATCTATATCTATCCAGGGGTCTCTCCAGGCAGCAACTCTTTGCTGTATGTGCGGAAAAAGCCTGTAAGCTATTACACTTGCAGCTGTTCCTGCACCAAGTCCTGCAATCATATAAAGGGGCTGGTTTGTAGCAACAAACAACATGCAGATGTACACTACAAAGAACAGCAGAGCACTTCCAAGATCCTTTAATAATACCAGTATGATCACATGCATAGCCGCTATTGCAGAGACCAAAACTACTGTTTTAAAATCTTTTTTTCTTGAAAGTATTGATGCAATAAAAAATACAAATATAAGTTTAACCAATTCCTGAGGCTGGAAAGACAGTCCCGCAATCCTGAAATTTATCTTTGAACCATTGGCAACAGAACCATATATCAAAAGAATGGCAAGTACTGCAATACCTATCCCTGCAAAAATCCATCCGCCTCTCTCAAGAAATGCCATTCTAAAAATGATTTCAGGTATTATAAATGCAATAACAATTGAAGCACATGCTATAAGGAACTGTCGTATACCTTTACCATAGGATATTCTTGTTATCATAATCATGCCTACCATAAGAAGCATACACATATTATTAATAATTAGCCTGTTCCCATCAGGATATACCAGTCTGAATAGCGAAATGGTACTTATAAGTACCAGTGACTGAATCATGAGCAGAAAGAAATATCTCTTTGATCCCGTCTGTGCAATGATTTGAATAAAACACGCAAACTGAGTCGCAAAGAGCGAAACAGTCTGCAGAAAATAAATCCACCTTCTTCTGCGTTCTCCTTTATATATGAATACAAGAAAGCTGAAAAAGGCGTAAACAGCCATACCTCCTGCTATCACATATTTTGATATTTCAGTTAAGTATAATTCCATAAATACTGCACCTTAATCGGCGCTCCTCTCAAAATGTCCTGTCGTGTAATCCTGTTTTGATAATATATAATCAAATTCAGAACTTTTCTTATCTGTGTGATTATAAAAAATACCATTGTAGGCATTCAAAATCTCACTGACTTCTTTTTCATTCTCAGTGGTGAAATCGATCCTGTATAAAATATTATATTTATCAGAAAATCTTCTGATTTTCTTAGTCTTCTTGAATAAAGATACAGGAACGCTGTTCCAGATAATATTCATACAGTGCTGACAGTCATAGGTAACAGGAAGTGTTCTTCCGGTCCTGTCCACAAGATTGGTCATACCGTAGTCTGAAAGCCTGCCTCTATTACCACTACAGCCCTCCAAAGTATTTTTAACACAGCCGGCTGTCAGCATCATTGGTACTCTTCCGTAAACCATCAGTCCGGCTTCCGGAATTAAAGAGTAATCGCATTCACCTTCTGATCCATTATAAAGTGAATCAAGGAATTCATTCATCTCATGTAAACTAAGCTCCAAGGGCAAATTGAACGCCTTCAGAACATCATCGCCGCATAACTCCTTATAAAGCAAAAGCGCTTCATGATTCCAGATATAAAGACCATAATCAAGAACAACTTTTCCTTTATATCCGGATTCTTTAATTACATATAGCTCTTCCAGATTACGTACAAGAACACCTGTCAAATTAAGATCATCAGCTTTATTCAGTATCTCTCTTATTTCTTTATGACCATCAAAAAAGCTTTCATTTCTGATAATATACGGAAGTGAAACATAAATACTTACGTTTGAAGGTATGTCTTTTAGTTCATTTGAATCAAATTCTATAATCCTGCTATCTGCGTATATTCTTAAACTTTTATCTGTTCCGGATGCGTGTTTAAAAACACTCGTAAGCTGGGCATTATTCATTACTGAAACAGCAAAAATATCTCTGTCTGAATCCGTATCATCTGTGAGATCCTGTCGATTCATGAGCTCTTTATTATCATGAGAATTTATGTCATTTTCATCAGAACCGGCAGACAAAGTGCCCTCTGATGATTCACAAACACCGTTTGCTTTCTGATTATTTATTATAGCATTTAACAGGGCTTCACATGCATTTCTTCTTAATTCGTTTAAAGATTTATTTGCTGCAAATATTCCTTTATCATCAATATCCAATGAAATATCTTTAAGCTCAAACCAGGTATTACCAAATTTAGAAAGCTGTTTTGTAATGTCATCTTCTGACATAGGTTTTTTTAATGCTTCCTGAACTATATCTCCGGTTTTTGTCACACTGATTTTACTTTCTGATATTGAACCATCTGTTTCAATGGTTATAGTTGCAGGCTCACCCACAAAAAATCTTCCGGTGAGATTTACATTGATTTTTTTCTCTCCGGTGAGATATTTTTCACGTATCGTATTTAATACGTTTTCATCAGATCCATTGTATGCAGGATTATCAATAGTCACCATATCCTTGCTGTTGTGTCTGAAATAATATCCCTCACCTATTTCTGAACGCAGATATAAAGCTGACAATATTTTCTTATCAGCTTCTGAAGCATCCAATTTGATTTTCCCTTTCTCAAAACTGTCAGATTCTGCCAGTTCATAATATCTGTCTATATATTTTCTGTACACAGAGGTGACACCTGCTGCGTATTCTGGCTTTTTCATGCGACCTTCAATTTTGAAGGAATCGATTCCCGCCTCTATAAGCTCAGGAATTCGATCAACCATACACATATCCTTTAGACTCAAAGGATAACATTCTCTTTTGCCGCTCTTATATGGAAGTCTGCAGGGCTGTGCACAACGTCCTCTGTTTCCGCTACGCTCGCCTACCATACTGGAAAACAGACATGCACCTGAATAGCAGTAACACATTGCGCCATGAATAAATGCCTCTATTTCAACGCTTTCACCATTACTGAATTTACAGTTATTATGAATATTTTCAATTTCAGATAAAGACAGCTCTCTTGCAGGTACAATACGCTTTGCACCAAGTTCCATCAAGTGCTTTGCACCGCCTTCACCTGTTATCGTCATCTGAGTACTTACATGAAGCTCAACCCAGGGGAACATTTCACGTATCATCCTGAATACGCCAAAATCCTGAATTATTGCTCCATCAAGTCCAGCCATAGCGAAGGGTTCAAAAAACTCTTTAAAGGCAGGAATTTCATTTTCCTTTAAAAGAGTGTTAACTGTAAGATATATCTTTTTCCCATGCAAATGCGCATATTGTATAGCCTTTATAACTTCTTCATTAGTAAAATTATCAGCAAAGGCTCTTGCTCCGAACCCCTGCCCTCCAAGATAAACAGCATCTGCACCTGCATTAAATGCTCCTACCATCGTTTCATAATTACCGGCGGGAGCTAATAATTCAACTTTACGCATATATAAAAACCTCGCTTAATGCGCTTCTAAAACAAGTATAAAGGCTGCCATACAGGCAGCCCAACAATTACTTTTTCAGAGATTTAAGCTCTGTCTCCATCTGAATAATCTTTCTTGAATCCTCTGTTATATCAGATTGAAGATTCTTAACATTTTTTTCTGTATTTTCAAGCTTTATCTGTGTAGCAATAAGCTCGTGCTTAATATCATAAAGCTCTTTTTCCTTATCGCTGAGCTGACCTTCAAGCATTTCAACCTGCTTCTTTGCTTTGAAATAATCATCAGCAATATTCAGCTGCAATAATACATTCTGGGTATCAAGAGGCTGTCTCTTAAATCCATCCATTTTATTATAATCTGCAATTTTATTATTTATATAAGAGGCAACCTTTTGAAGATATTCCTCACTCTCGTATCCGCTCAGAGTAAATACCTTTCCACCAATGATTACCTCGGTATCAGTCTTAGAAGCCATAATTATCCTCCCCATATCAAAACTTAAAAGTATTTATCCAAATTATATACTTTAGGCATATACATTATCAATAGTATAGCGCGATATTTTTTCAAAACAGCACTACTACATCATGTATCTGCAAGTTCTGAAAGCCCAAGATGTTCATATGCAAGAGAGGTAACAACTCTTCCTCTCGGAGTCCTGTTTATAAGACCGTTTTTAAGAAGATATGGCTCATATACATCCTCTATTGTGCCCGCGTCCTCGCCAATAGAAGCAGCAAGAGTCTCAAGACCTGCGGGTCCTCCCGCGAACTTTTCAATCAAAGTAAGAAGAAGTGTCCTATCGTTATGATCAAGTCCGAGCTTATCTACATCCATTAGATCCAGAGCTGTTTTTGCAACATTCTCTGTTATTACGCCGTCATATCTCACCTGAGCATAATCTCTTACTCTTTTCAAAATTCTGTTGGCAATTCTGGGCGTCCCCCTGCTTCTTCTTGCCATTTCCCTTGCGCCGCCATCCTCTGTCTCTACACCTAGCACAGTAGCTGACTGCATAATGATCTGCATAAGCTCTTCCGTCTCGTAGAATTCCATCTTATAGAGCATTCCGAATCTGTCTCGCAGTGGAGCAGAAAGCATACCTGCTCTTGTGGTAGCACCTATAAGTGTAAAATGAGGAAGATCAAGTCTTATTGATCTTGCTGTCGGGCCTTTGCCTATTATGATATCGATTTTATAATCCTCCATAGCAGGATAAAGGACTTCCTCCACCTGTCTGTTCAACCTGTGGATTTCGTCAATAAATAAAACATCACCTTCTTTGAGGTTATTTAAAATTGCTGCGATGTCACCGGGCTTTTCAATTGCAGGTCCGCTTGTAACCTTACAGTGAACTCCCATCTCTGCTGCAATAATTTCAGCAAGAGTGGTTTTACCAAGTCCGGGCGGTCCGTACAACAAAATATGATCAAGGCTCTGACCTCTTTTTTTTGCTGCTTCAATTGATACATTAAGATTTTCTTTGATTTTAGCCTGACCTATGTAATCTTTTAATCTCTTAGGCCTCAGTGACCCTTCTATTTTTTTATCTTCATCAAGAACCTTTGCATTTATAGCTCCGTTACCCCGCTCTGCAGTAGTTCTTATTGTCCTTTTTTCCATAACTCCACCACTTTATTTAAAAATTCAGATAAGTTCTTTCAAAGCAAGCTTCAAAATAGCTTCCGTATCATCCCCGTCTGCATCCCCCTTAGCGATAACTGCTCTTACTGCCTTTGATGCTTCTGATAAAGCATATCCAAGACTTACAAGAGCTTCAACGGCTTCATTTGCAGGCGTATCCTCAGTAGTCAGAGCAGACATGTTTTCTGCACTGCCACCTGCCTTACCACTGATAATATCATCATTTGAAATCTTATCCTTTAGCTCAAGAACCAGTCTTTCAGCAGTCTTCTTGCCTACTCCGGGGGCTTTACTTATCGATTTCGAATCTCCGGAAAGAATCGCAAATCTAAGATCATCCGGAGTCATAACAGATAGTATTGCCTGCCCTCCCTTAGGTCCTATTCCGCTGACACTTATAAGTAGTTTAAAAAAATCCAGTTCATCCCGCGTAAGAAATCCATACAGATTCATGGCATCTTCGCGAACACTCATATATGTGTAAAGCTTTACGCTTTCACCTTTACCGGGCAATCTGTCTGCAGTATAAGCGGAGATATTGACATTATAACCAATACCTCCGACATCGATAACAGCAAGCAGATCTCTTTTTTCATCAAGTATTCCATTTACAAAAGCAATCATTTAAAGAGCTCCAATTAAATTTATTTTTTGGGATTTATTCATCCGATGAGTCATTTATACGTCTGTTACCATCTTTATCGTCCTCAGACTGTATGTTCTCCGACTCATAAGATATACTTACCTTTTTTGAAAAATCAAGTTCATTCCAGGATGTCATGATTCTGGATATAACATTATCTATATCCGTCTCATTTATACCCGGAAGGAATAAAAAGAACTGATTAATTCCGTTTTGCATCATAACATCACTTTTTCTTAGTGAATTGGAAATAAGAGTACCAAATCTCTTCATATACTCTGTAAATTCCATCTGACTTACATTACTATTCGCAGGTGTAGCCTTAAAAAGCACCCTGTAAGCAGTGCCATGATAACTTCTGATATATCTTAACATATATCTGTAAATGTGACTGAAGGCATCCTGACCGACCCACATAGCACTGTTATAGGTCTCATTCTCTTTTAAAGCATTGCTGATCTGATCAATCTCATCCTTCGAAGCGGAATCATATGTAACAATCTGCTCCATTGAATCAGCAAATATATTATAACCATGTTTTCCGTTTTGTTTAACATGATAAAGGGCCGTGTCGGCTTTTCTGAAAAGAATTTCGTAATTCCTTCCATCAGTCGGTACGAACGCAACACCACTGGATACGCCTACAGAAAAAGGCAGCAAAGTCGTAGAAAACTTATTCATGATTTCTTTTAACTGCTTGTTTATACGCTTATTAAGCGAGTTAATCCCGGACTCAGCTTTAAAGTTTTTCAAAAATACGATAAACTCATCTCCGCCAATTCGTCCGACTATATCCTTTTCACGAATATTGGTGGATATGACTTCAGAAAACAGCTTAAGAAGCTTATCACCTGTATCATGGCCATAGAGATCGTTTACCATTTTGAAATTGTCTATGTCAAGGATCATCAGTGCGCCATTTTCTTTTTGACAGACTTCAGTAAGCTTTGCATTTACTGCAGATTTATTGAGAAAACCCGTAAGACCATCAATGGTGGCATCATTAATGAGCTCACGTATCCGTGCGCGATTCTCAATAACATTCATGATCCTTTTAAGGAGAACATCTTCTCTAAGGGGCTTGCGTATAAAATCAGCTGCGCCAAGTCCCAATGCTCTGATCTCAGCATCCTCATCTTCATCCGAAGTAAGAAATATTACCGGTGTCTCTTCATCGCCCCAGTCCTTCTCCAATTGACGAAGTCTCTTAAAAGTTTCATATCCATCCATATGTGGCATCAAAATATCAAGAAGAATAAGATCAGGCTTATTGTTCCTAATATGAGCAAGAAGCTTTTCTCCTGATTTTATGGCTGTGACTCTTATATTATTTTTGCTAAGTATATTACCTGCTGCAAGCAGATTGGTCATGTCATCATCAACTACAAAAACCCAGCCGGCCATTAATGTAACCTCCGAAGTTCATCTAAGAAGTCTTGTTTATGTCACTAATAATTCTATCATACCATTCAAATATTAAGGCATTTTTTTCTTCAATAACACTTAAATCATTTTCCTTTCCTGCAAACTCCAGATCCTTTGCAAGACTGCTTAATTCTTCTGCACCAATAAGCTTTGCGGAACTCTTAAGTGCATGAAGCTCTATGATATAGTTCTTAATATCCTTCTTTTCATATAATTCTTTTATTCTGTTCTTTTTTATTTCGGCAGTTCTTATAAACATCTGTAGTACCGTGATATATGCATCTATACTGCCGCTTAGAGAAACAGCGGAATCCACATCAAGATAGGACAATTTTTTAAGTTTATTAATGTAATCAATGTTTTCTTTTGAACTTTCATCCATTGTTGTTGAAGGCATAAACTCTATTATATCCTCATCTATAATGGTATCCTTCCTCTTAGTCTGCTCCATGGTCTTTTGTCTTACCTTCTCATCATCAGCTGATACATAGGTGTATTTATAGGGCGGCAGATATTTTGCCAGGAATTTTTCAAGTATCTTTGTATCAACAGGTTTTGACAGATAATCTGCAAATCCGGCAGCAATATATTCTTCCTTTGCGCCAACAACGGCATTAGCTGTAAGAGCGATCACGGTAGTATCCTTACTTAAAAGATCTCTTTCTTTAAGAATGGCAAGGGTTTCTATACCATCCATCATAGGCATCATGTGATCCAAAAAGATAATATCATAGTGCCTTGTACCTGCTTTATCTATGCATTCCTGTCCGCTTGATGCAAAATCAGGTTTTATCTTATTTCTCTTAAGAAGGCTCTTCATTACCGATAAATTCATCTCATTATCATCTACAATAAGTATGTCAGCATCCTGAGCCACAAGGAACTTATCAGTGCTCTCAGCAATGTCTGCCTTAATACTTTCAAAGTCAAACTCTCCTATATCTCTCCAGTCCGTAACCTTTTGCTGGATGACAAATGAAAATTCAGAGCCCTCACCATACACACTCTTAACTTCAAGGTTACTACCCATCATTTTAAGAAGGCTTGTTACGATTGCAATTCCAAGTCCCGTACCTTCAATATTTCTGTTTCTCTTCTCATCAAGTCTTTGAAAAGATGCATGAAGCTTATCGATGTCAGTGTCTTTTATACCTATACCTGTGTCACAGACCTTAACATCAAGAAGAACCTCCTCTTTATTTAAAGGCTTAGCTGACATTTTTAAGGTGACGCTACCCTTTTCAGTATATTTTACGGCGTTGGTAAGAAGATTAAGTATAATCTGTTTTATTCTGAAATCATCCCCATACATACCCTGAGGTATTTTGGGATCAATCTCAAGCTTAAGCTCAAGACTGGTTTTGTTTATACGTGCACTTATCATATTGATAATATCTGCTATAAGTGCTTTTGCTTCATAATTAACAGAAACTATTTCAAGCTTACCTTCCTCAATCTTTGAGAAATCCAGAATACTGTTAATAAGCGAAAGAAGTGTTTTTGATGCGCTTTGAATATTTGCTGAATAGGATTTTATATCATCATTGTCGCACTCCCTTAGAATCATTTCATTCATACCGATTATGGCATTAATAGGGGTCCTTATTTCATGAGACATCATGGCAAGGAAATCACTTTTTGCTTTTCCTGCAGCTATTGCAGCATCTGCAGAATCCTGCAACTGATCATTAACCTGATCCTGCCAGGTTATAAGACTTCCAAGCAGATTCCATATAGCAAAAACACAAACAAGTGATGAGAAAAATGCTATAAGACCATAAACTATTGAACGCCCGTAAATAGTAAAGAAATTGATTACTACAAAAACAGTAAAGTCTGCAATTTTTGTATTTTTCGCGATGATTACTTTAGGTACGTTATCATAATCCTTAAATACTGTTACAGAGCCCTGATCATTATAAGCTTCTTCATAGTTAAGACCTGCGATGTTTGTGGATCTTTTATTTGTCATCTGATAGGTCCCGTGAGGATGATTTATGATGGTTCCCCTGGAATCTGTCAAAAATGCATAACCGGTATCTGTATAGGAATTGCCAAGAATATCAATCAGCTTATCAATGTAAAAATCGATTCCGAATACGCCAAGATAATCCCCTGTTTTTGCATCATTTACCACTTCCGAGAAGGTTATACAATACAGTCCTGTCTGAACATCAATATATGGACTTGAAATATTGAAGCCGGTATCAGAATTTAAAGTATCCATGTACCACTGTCTGTCTTCAATCCTGAAATAATCATCCGGTCTCCATCCGGTATTCATATAAACCGAATGAACAAAGTCCTTGTTGGCAATATAAGAAGCTGAGATCTGTTCATAACAGGAAGTTATTCTGGCGAGATAATCTATAGTTTCCTGAGGATTCTTTAATATATCGGAATTCGTAGAAATATCTGCAACAAACATATCAAGAATGTTTTTTTGTGATAAAGTCCATTCCGTTACCTGGCTTTCATAATTTCCCGCTTTCTCCTGCATGCTGGCAGTACACCAGCGTATAGTCATCCAGCTGATGGATATAACACTTATAAGCATACTCAGACTCATAAGAACAATTATTATTGTTCTGTATTTACTGCTTATCTTCTTTATGCGTTTTACATCCTGTCTGCTGTGTTTCTGATTCTCGCTTTTTACATAATTTGAATAACTGATTATCTGCTGAATACTCTCAGAAAGCTGTTTTGTGGCAGACTGAATACTCTCGAATCTGGCTTCATAGTTCTTATCTTCATCGAAGGTCCTTGAATCAGTATTATTGAGTATCTGGCTAAGAGGAGTTTTCAGATCCCCTGTAATTTCCTGCAGAAAACTGTTTTTGGAATCCAATGCCTCCTGAGCTTTTGCCTCATTATTCTTACTAATAAAATAAAGAATGAAAATAACAAAGAAAATTATGAGATTAAGAACCATTGAAAGTAGTAACCACAGATAATTATTATGGTACAACTCCCAATCATTAATACCGACAATAAGATACCAGCCCGATTCCGTTCCGGTTGCAAAAAGATTGTCATGGGAAAGGCCATTTCTTAGCCTGTAGGAAACAGTCTCATCAGACAGTTTTGCACTCTCAAAAATGCCCATATAATCGGGGAAAGCATCTATGAGTTCACTACCCACGTAGCTTTGTTCGCTACTCCCCGCAATAATACCATCCTCAGTAACAATTACTGAAGTAGTATTATCAGCTATGGACATCTTTTGAATTTTATTCTGAATCTGTGAAAGAGTATAGTCGACAGCAAAAACCGTATCATTATCATCTAAGGAAATAGAAACTGTATAACATATCGCTCCGGTAACAACATCAATATAAGGAGAACTCACATAGGCGTTACCTTTATTTTTGATAGCGCCCTGATACCATGGTCTTGAAGCAGGATCATACTCTTCCTCCTTAAGATCCGGTATTATGTACCAATCATTGCCTGCTGCATAAACATTAAAGCCCACTCCGCCGGTCTCTTTTCTGATTTTATCCTGGGTATCATAGATGAATTTTTCCAGAGCATCTTTGTCCAAGATCAGAGGTTGCGCTTTTATTGCATATTGTGATGTTAAGTTTTTGGCATTTTTTATCCCGTTTTCAAGGTCAGCTCCAATACTTTCAAGCTGATATTTACCTGAACTAATTGTCTCATCGGCAGTTGTTCTGAATACCAAAAGCAGATTGATAGTAGTGACAATTATTAATGTTATAAGAACAAAGATAATAATGCCTGCTGCATGTTTATGCTTTTTCACAGATAAATACCTCAAAGGGTGTTACAGCAGCTTAGAGTTCTTTATATATCCTATCATTGCATTTGCAATGAAACCGTTTAAAAATCCGGTTAGTGCGCCTGCTATCAATAATAATGGCAAATAAAACATGATTCCGGAGGTTTTTACTATAAAAATCGCAATAAGGAGCTGTCCCAGATTATGAGCAAGCCCCCCGCAGATACTTACACCTTTTATATCCAATAGGTCCAGTCGTTTTATAATTACCATCGTTATAAAGCTGATAACAGCACCGGAAATCGAAAACATTATTCCAAACAGAGTTCCAAAGAGGAATCCTGTAAGTATTATCCTCAGAACATTTATGATAATGCCTTCGAATTCTCCATAGCAAAATAACAATAGAACAATTACCATATTGGGGAGTCCGAGCTTCATACCCGGAACACCGCCGAAAAATGGTATTATTGATTCAATATAAGTCAGAATCATTGCATAACAAAGCAATAATCCCAATACACTTATTCTTTTTATTTTAATTGACGTATCCATTCCGAAGCTCAGGCGTGTTTAAGAGCTTTGACGATAGTCATCTCGATAACATTGCTCTTTGTTCCAACAATCACGTCTTCAGCAATACTTGCAACGATGGATTTTTCAAGCTCATCCCACGCTTCCTGAGATGCTTCATTTTCATCACCCTCATCATCAATAGCGTCATTTAGGGATGATTTGTAGTCAGAAAGACACCATGCTGCATTCATGTCGCCTATTCCATCATAGCCGTCATAAATACCCATGCTTCCAAATCCTACATTAACTCCACCGTACTCCTGCTGAAGTCTTGCAACATAATCAAAGTCCATAAGACCTGTTTCGATAATGTCTGCTATTTTGCCCATGAAACCTTTAGCCATAGCATTCTCACCGCTGGAAGAAACAGAAATAAGCTCTTCCTTCTTTTCGAAGTTCATCTCTGTTTTAGCAGTAAGCTTAAGGCAGCAATAATTCTCATATTTCTCAAACCAAAGTAATGCTGAAAAATCCTTTGTGATTTCACCAAGCATCAAAGCTGTTTCTTCAAAAAGCAGCTCCATCTGAAGATGATCTTTATGCCCGAGATTGCATTCTGAAAGGTATCTGGATGCCTTATCAAACTCTGCAGTCATCATTTTATCATAACAGTTAATTACGATCTTTGATGTTTTGAAAATCGGTTCGCCTTCAATTTCCTTATACTTTTTGCCCATATTTTATCTCCTCATAAGTTGTATTTAAAAATATTATATCACATCACTTTTTTCATTTGCTCCATAATATTTTAAGCAAAGCATTGTTATATCATCAAATTGCGGAGCATCTTTAACAAACTGATATATCCTTGTTCTGACTGCATTATCAAGCTCTTTTGGCGTACCGTCCGGATTTTCATTTAATGCAGCCAGCATTCTGTCATTTCCAAATAATTCATTATTGGAATTGGTCGCTTCCGTAACTCCGTCCGTGTAAATATAGATCACGTCGCCCTTTTCAAGATTAATTTCACCGCCCTTGAAAACAAGCCCTTCCATCGTAGCCAAAGGTGGAGAATGTTTTTCTTTAACTATAACAAAGTTACCGTCTGCTTTTCTATAGCAGGGATATTCGTGACCGGCATTTGAATACTTCAGTTTTCCTGTAGAGATAGTCAGTATACCAATCCAGGCAGTTACAAAAAATTCGAGATCGTTTCCTTCACACAACTGGTTATTAACCTTAGCAAGTATCGTATTTGGATTCATTTTTCTGGAATACAATCCCTGATTCTTAATGATAGTTCTTGCAACCATCATAAAAAGTGCAGCCGGAACACCCTTTCCTGAAACATCAGCAATAACTATTGCCAGATGGTCATTGTCAATCATGAAAAAGTCATAAAAATCGCCGCCAACCTCCTTGGCAGGAGTCATTGAAGCGTATATGTCAAATTCTTTTCTCTCAGGAAAGGGAGGAAAAATCCTAGGTAAAATATGCTCCTGTATTCCCGATGCCAAAGCAAGGTCTCTGTCTGCAATCGCTTTTTCTCTTCCCTGCATAACATTGAGAACGCAATACATAAGAAGTATAAAAAGCATTATTACGGCATTTATAATTGAAAGACCATATATTCGTATCGTAAGAACAGATACAATAGTAGGACCAAGTACATATGTAAAAAATGTAATTATCTGATATAGCTGTAAATTCTTTCTCTCAATCACAAGAATTGACAACGTGCATATAATCGAACTAAAGACATACAGCATTGAAAACAGATAAATGCCGGTCCTGTGATAAACTCCTTCACTGTCTACATAGAAGTAAAATTTAAAGAACATATTCAATAATCTTACTGCTACGGAAGTACATAAACCAAATAATTGCAGCTTATTGATAATTCTTAAATGAGGCTTTTCAATATCCAGAAATGTTCTGGTATATTTCCAGAAACAGAAAACCTCAAACGGAGCACACAAATAATAAAGTGTATTATCAAGGAAATTAATAGCACTGTATTTACTTACTCCATCCACCAGCCATGCGATTGAATCAGTAAATACTCCTATATACGCTGCGTTTAAAAGATATAAAAGCCACTTAAGATCCTTACCTGTTTTTTGTACATCTATAAGACAACATATAAAAAGAACATATCCCATCAGCATCGCAAAAACATCGCCGCTGATATTAAAGATGTAAACAGGCTTTAAATTCGCAAAACCTCTTATAAACAGAAACTGAACACTTGTTACAATAAATATTACATAGAAAACCGCAGCCAGAATAGCACGCTGCTTTTGTTCTTTAGTTATAAGTTCCATCAAAATTCCATCCGGTAGTATCAAAGATTTTTAATAATGGTAGTTTTGTTTTTACCATCAACATATTCATACAGTACATCATCCATACTGTTCTTGACCATATAAATACCAAGTCCGCCGATTTTTCTCTCCTCTGCAGACAAAGTAACATCAGGATCTTCCTTGGCAAGAGGATCATAATGAATTCCACTGTCAATAAGTGTGATAACAGCCCTGTTCTTGTCATCTACATCAAAAGTAATCTCAGCTTTACCAACCTTGTCTCTATACGCGTAGTGGGCAATATTTACATAAAGTTCCTCAACTGCCATATCGATTTTCATCTGGTCTTTCATTTTACATTCTGCAACCACAAGCTCTGAATCTATAAATTCCAGCACCTGAGGAAGATTTTCAACTTTTGCATCAATTACAATTTCTTTCATATGCCATATCCTTTGAATCAAAAGTTTAAGGTATCAGTTACATCTAAAAGTTCAAAAAGCTCCTTCTTCCAGAACTCAATCTTCTTTATTCCCTGTTCATTTTCAAGAGCACCTCTGCGTATGGATCGTCTTATAAGTCTTGTATAACCGATTATTCTGGCTTTATCGATGACCTCATTGATTTTATTCTCATCTTCTGTTTCAAGATATTTTGCAAGTACCTTCTTATAAAATCTATCAGCAGTGTCAAAATCATATCCAAGGAAATCTAATATTGAATCCTTATCTAATTCGTAAAAACCGACAAAAGCATTATAAATTGATCCAAATTCAAAAATCGGATGACCTACAGCCAAAGTATCCATATCAATAAGAATTACTTCATCATTTTGAAACTCAACGTTATTTGTATGGTAATCTCCATGAATCATAAAATCAGTATCCGGCACAGCTTCAACCAGAGCTTTAAGCTTTTGGTAATGCGCATCATCAATATAATCTTTGGTAAAATCCACCCATTTAAGAACTGTATCCTTTATTCTGGGCAGTTTTCCGGGAGCAACTTCTGTAGAATGGATTTTTTTCAAAAGATCTGCAAACTCATCAACGCACCAGTCAAATTTGTCCGGTTCGCTGGCGATTATTGAAGAAAAACTCTTAGCGTTTAGAAGCTCAAAAACAGACCCATAGCTGTCCCCAACCTTCACAACGTCGTAGGATATCGCCGTAGGAATACCAAGAACAAGTGCAAGTCTTGCAACTTCGCGTTCATGATGTATATCATCAAGAGCATTTGGATCGTTGTACACTTTTACGACATTATCCTTATCAATCCTGTAAAGGGTTCCGTTTGCTCCTTTTCCTATAACTTCACATCCTTCTACGTTCACCTGCTTATATGCCTTTTCGACAGTCATCATTTGATTGAAACCTGTCATATCAAGTATTTCATATATCTCAGACCCTACATTTATCATCTTTATATTTTTATGTTTCTTGATAATATGCAGTATCACACGGAGTCCTGCACTTGAGATATATTCAAGTTCTCCGGCATCAATTATTACATCTCCATCGTCCGGCACTGACTCTTTAATCACCGCATCAAATTCAGGAGCATTTGTTGAATCAATTCTTCCCTTTAAAAGCACCTTTATACAATTTTCAATTTTTTCTACTCTTACTTCTTCCATATAAGACACCTTTTTTATCGTTTTGTGGTTCTGGCAATTCTATACGCTATGTTCTGCCATAAATGTTCCAAAAGTCCATAATCCTTTACAAGCGATTGAGGAAGAGACGGAACCCTGTCATATAAAATTTCCAGATACTCAAGTTCACTGTCACCAAAGTCAAGTATTTCCATAGAATGAGTGCATTTATCACCGTTTTTAGATATTCGCATTCCTGTAACAGCGCCTTTAAGTTCGGCAGCATAATGTCCTGTATCTATATGTATATTAACTGCTTTTCCAACAGGAATGCGCTCATTACCATCAAAAAAAGCTTCAATGTGATGCTCAGTCAGAAGCGTTGTAACTCCGGAGAATTTTTTACCTTTACCCTCGCCATGAGCTATATCGACATCTACAAATTCAGGATAAATAACATTTACGACTTCTCCGTCATAGTCTCTGCCATCTATCAGGAACAGCGCCATGATCAGATAATACAGATTTCGTATTATCCAAAAAGCCAAAATGGCAAGTCCGATAGTCTGTGTTTTATCAAATATAATTATTATCCTGACAAGTCCAATAACAGAAAGAACAACTAAAATTATAAAAGGAAGCATCTCTTTTATATTTCTTTGCCTTTTTTGTACTTTCTTCGATTTATCCGTAACCTTAAAGGTCTTAAGGCTTATTCCCAATGATTCCTTTAAAATAGGGAATAACAAATGCGGCATTACACTTGTTTCATAAATACCACTCCATTTTGTCGAAATGGCATTTCCACTGATTACTCTAAGCGATGCATCCTGAAGCAAATGCATAGGTAACCAGAAAAGCAACAGCTCCAGCCAGTTACAATGAAGCACCGGGATCGCAAATGTTGCAAATAAGAGCGGAGAAATAATATAAATAAAATTCTTTAATGGTGAATACCAGTAAATTACAGCACTAATATAACTGAGTTTCTGTGCCAATGAAAGATTTCTGTTTCTCCATATTTTTAGCTTTTTAGCAGTTACAATAACACCTCTGCCCCATCTTGATCTTTGCTGTATATGTTCTTTATATGTGTGTGGAGTCTGACCACTCGCAAGCGGCTCAGGCAATGCAAGGCTTACGAATCCTGCGGCTTCTATGAGAAGTCCTGTTGCAAAGTCTTCAGTAATGGATTCTGTGTAAAAGCCTCCGATAGCTTCCAATGCTTCTCTGCTTAAAATTGTATTGGAACCACCATAAATAACACTGTTGGTAGAAGTTTTTGATACTTCAATTGTTCTATAGAAAAAGTCCTGTTCATTTGGAGCTCTTCTCTCAGAATACAATGCATGCTGAAAAACATCTGGGTCGTAAAAACATTGAGGCGTCTGTAACAGTCCAAGCTTTATCTCTTTTTCTTCGGTCCTTCTCTCATTTCTTTTTTTTGCATCCACAAAATATGGAATAGTCTTTAAAAGGAAGTTACTCTTAACTATCATGTCAGCATCAAGTGTAACTATATAAGGCGAACTGGTCTTTGAAAGAGCATTATTCAAATTACCCGCCTTTGCCCCTTTGTTATCAGGTCTGTCAAAATAGCCGACTCCCATGGTTTCTGCCAGTTCACGCATTTCTTTCCTTCGATTATCATCACAAACATAAACATGAACTTTGCTTTTGTCCGGATAACGCAGATGATTACAACCATTAATGGTTTTACGAAGAAGCTCCGTTGGTTCATTATATGTAGCAATAAAAATATCCACATCTGGATATTCATCATCTTCAATCTCAGGAAGCGGATGATATTTAAGTCCTAAAAGGTTAGAGAACAATAATATGGATTCAATAAAACCAACTATTTCAACAATCAATAAAAGAATGTTGGCAATAACCGGAATGATTCCATATTGGTATGGGATTGAAAACAAAGTTCTCCAACAAAGATATATTAATGTGAAGTAAGCACTTAAAATAATAAGTCCTTTTAAAATAAAATAATAATATCCGCGTGTTCTTGATATTTCACCAATCTCACTTTTGTTAAACAGATCATAATAAGTAAGATTATCCTTCTTATTGATCTTTCTGTTTAAGAATCTCAAAATCAATATAACTATAATGAATAATGCACTGGAATAAGCCATCATAGAATATTGTTTTAGTGAATCATATGCGCGTTTTCCAAGAGAGTTTGTGGTAATAGCAAATCTTTTCTCGCTTGAAGTAAGTTCAACTATATCAGCAGGAGTATTAATACTATCGGGAGAAGATCCCTTTACAAGCTCCATTACCCATTTTCCTGCAACAGTCAGCTCATTGTTACTAATAGAATTATCATAATTTCTATCATATTTAAGTATTGCTGAGGTTTCGCTCTTATCTGATAAACTCCATACAGCATAACTGATAGAGTTCTCATTCAAATAGTTGAACCATTTTTTGGCAGATCTAAAATCAATTATTCCATCACCGGAAGCTTCACTTATTCCACATTCAGTAATAAACACCGGGAGACCGGAGTCTACAGCATTTTTAAGTTCATCCATAAGATCCTGATTATGAGATGCCGCATAAAAATGCAGAGTATACATTATGTTGTCGAATTCAATCGGTCTATTAATAGCAGGAAGAAGGTCCCTGTCATAATTAGGGGTTCCAACTATAATTACTGAGTCAGGGATGTTTTTTCTGATTACAGGAATTATTTCATTGCTATATTCAACGATATCTTCCCACTCAGTATCACCATTTGGCTCATTGCAGATTTCAAATATAAGATTGGGATACTCAGAGTACTCTGAAGAGATTATTTCAAAAAATTCTCTGGCCTGCTCCTTATTGATGTTTGGATTATAATCATTAAGGATATGCCAGTCCACAAGAACATACATATCAGCGGCAATAGCCGCTGATATACCTTTTTTCATAAGTCTAAGACTATCGTCCTTTTCACCTGAGCAATATTCTTCAGAATACATTGCTAATCTGATAAAGCCAACGTTCCATTTATCGGAAATTTGAGCGAACAAATCTTCATTGATGATATCAGGATACCAAGTAAGACCATGAGTACTTAATCCTCGCAGCTGTACCGGAGTTCCATTTTCATCAACCAGATTTTTTCCATCAACATGAAGTCTGCCATTTACAGATGGTCTTGCTGTATAGGCAGTTTCGTTTTTAGCTTTAACAGTATTGTTCCTTGGCAATAAATTAAGAAGTAATAAAAATATCACCAAAAAAAAGCATACTATCCTTCTATGGTGAAAATAACGCATAATGCCCCCTCAAGCTATGAGCGATTACATTCCCTTATATATTAATTAGCAGGATAACAGAGTTATCCTGCTAATCAGAACATACATATAAACTTTATTCAATAGAAAGAATATCTGAAAAACCTGTTACTTCAAATATCTCATTTACTTCTTCAGAAACATTCTTAACAACCATTTTACCCTGTTTATTCATGGTCTTTTGAGAGGAAAGAAGAACACGAAGACCGGCACTGGAAATATACTCTAAACTTGAAAGATCAAATACAAGGTCTTCTACACCAGGAAGTGCAGCCTTAAGTTCTTCTTCAAGTGTAGGAGCAGTTGTCGTATCAAGTCTTCCTTCAAGTGTAACTACCAGATTTTTATCGTTTAAATCCTTTTTAATGTTTAGCATGTACAATAACCTCCTCACAAAGTTTTGCAACTTATTTATTTAATATTCTTTTTTATTGTACACTATTACGACAATAAATGTATGAAGTTTATAATTTTTTTAAAATATTTTTAATTTTATAATCATCACACAGCTTTTCCTTCTATATCTTCTATCTGAGCGGTGTAAAGATGGTAATAATCACCTCTTTTAGCCATAAGTTCCTCATGAGTTCCACACTCAGTTATTCCACCGTTACTAATGTACATAATCTTATCGCAGCCGGTGATGGTAGATAATCTGTGAGCGATGATAAAGCTGGTTCTTCCTGCAAGCATGGCGTTTAATCCTCTTTGCAAATCTTTTTCTGTCTGTACATCAATACTTGAAGTTGCCTCATCAAGAACAAGAATTGCAGGATCTGACAGAAGCGTTCTTGCAAATGATATAAGCTGCTTTTGTCCTTGTGACAGAAGTGCTCCTCGTTCCTTAACCTCCGTATCATATCCCTTACTCATATTTCTGATAAAGGAATCAGCACACACAGTTTCAGAGGCCTTAAATATCTCTTTGGAAGTGGCATCCAGCTTACCATATCGTATATTATCCTCTATCGTGCCAGAGAATATAAAGCTGTCCTGAAGCATTATACCCATCTGTTCGCGCAGGGACTTAAGAGTAACCTTTGAAATATCCTGGCCATCAATAAGTATTTTTCCGCTGTCTACATTGTAGAATCTTGAAATAAGGCTTACTATAGTACTCTTTCCGGCACCTGTAGGACCTACAAGAGCTACACTCTCACCGGGTTCTACAGTAAATGATACATTATGAAGAACCTCTTCTCCCTTCTCGTACGAGAATGATACATTCTGAAATTCCACCTTTCCTTCGAGAGGTTTCATTTTTATTGCATCAGGCTCATCCTTAACAGTCACCGGCTCATCCATGGTCTCAAAAATTCTCTCAAGATAAGCTATGTTATTAATAAATCCGTTAAAGATATTTCCAAGGTTCATGATAGGCTGCCAGAATCTTGATGCATAACTGCTTATTGCAACTATGGTTCCCAATGTCTGATTGCCACCTGCAAAGATAACAAGTCCGAAGAAATAAATTGCCGCTCTTACGAAGACAGAAATCGTATCTATTCCGGGCCACACCAAAGTGCTGTAAAATATTGCTCTCATCCAGGTCTTTTTACAATCTCCCGAAAGTTCTTTGAAAATCCTGGCATTCTCATCTTCTCTCGCAAATATCTGTGTTATTCTTGCACCTACTATGTTTTCCTGAAGATAAGCATTCAGGTTTGAATTTTTGTTTGAAACCATCTGCCATGCTTTTCTCTGCTTATCCTTTATCCAGAACATAAAAATCATAAGCACCGGTACACCGGCAAGAACAACAAGGCTGAGCTGTACATCCACAGCCAGCATAAAAACAACAATGAAGATCAGGTTCAATATCTCAAGCACAACATTGATAAGTCCGTTACTAAGCATATCTGATACTGAATTTACATAATTCACAACTCGTACAAGTATCTTGCCATGCGGTCTGTCATCATAATACTGAAATGGCAGCTTCTGAAGATGTACATAAAGATCATGTCTGATCTGATAAATAATATCCTGGCTGACATTTACCATGATCCTGGATCTTATTGTTGAAAACAAAATACTAAGACCATAGAAAACAACGGAAATCCCAACTAAAGAAAACAGTAATGTTTTGTTGTTTTCAGGTATGGCAACATCAAGTGCATTTCTTACAAGAACAGGGTTAACAAGCGCTGTTATTCCTGCTACAGCTGACATAAGAAATGCGATTATCATTTTTACCAAATGCTTTTTTATATATCCTGAAGCTCTGAGTAAGTGCTTAATGTCAAAGGGCTCCTCAAGTATTTCATCCTGTTTATAAGTATTTCTGGCCATATTTATGCTCCCATCTGCAGCTTTACAAGATCTGCGTAATATCCACCCTTTTTAATAAGTTCCTCATGTGTTCCGCGCTCAGTTATTTCACCATGCTGCATTATGAGAATCTGATCTGCATTCTTGGTGGTAGAAATTCTCTGTGCAATGATAATCTTGGTGCATTGAAAATCAAGATTATCAAGACTTTCCTGTATTGCCTTCTCCGTTTCAAGATCCACAGCTGATGTTGTATCATCAAGTATCAGAATTGAAGGTCTTACTGCCAGTGCTCTGGCAAGTGAGATTCTCTGTTTCTGACCACCTGACAAGCCCACGCCTCGCTCACCGACTATAGTTTCATAGCCTTCAGGCATTTTTGCTATAAAGTCTGAAGCCTGTGAATATCTTGCGAACTTAAGCACATCTTCCCTACTGAGGAACTGATCGCCATAAGCAATATTTCCGTCAATAGTATCTGAGTACAAAAGTACATCCTGAGTTGCAAGTCCAATGTTCTTACGCAGCTGATGAAGCTGAATATCCTGTACATTTACTCCATCAATTAAGACCTTTCCTTCAGTCGGTTCGTAGAATCTTGGAATAAGATGTATAAGTGATGTTTTTCCGCAGCCTGTTTCACCCATAATGGCTATTGTCTGACCGGGTTTTGCGGTAAAGGATATATGCTTTAGAACAGGAAGCTTTCCATCCGAATACATAAAGCTCACATCCTTGAACTCAACCTTTCCTTCGAATCTGTTAGGCATAAGTGCAGTATATTCCTTATCTACTATTTCAGGCTCTGAGTAGTAGATTTCCATAACCTTAACTGCTGCTGCTGAAAATCTCTGAAATTCATTCATAACGTTTCCAAGCTGTCTCATGGGATTGGCTATTGCCCAAATAAGTCCGGAAAATGCGACAAATTCGCCCATGGTCATCTCAGAGTTGATAAGAAACAGTCCACCTATTAAAAGGAGTATAACCGGCAGCAGGTTTGCCAGTGTTTCAACTATCGGGAAATATTTAAGCCATATATTTGCTGTTTTCTTATTGGTATCCCTGTAATCTTTGTTACATTCATCAAACTGTTTAATCTCATAATCTTCTCTTGCAAAAGCTTTTACTACCCTGTTACCGGATATGTTTTCCTGTGCCATGGTATTCATTCCGGCAAGCTTTTCACGAAGAAGTGCATGCATGGGTGCAACCTGAGTCTTAAACATTATTATTATGACAAAGATAAGCGGAGCTACAGCCAGCAGGCAGAGCGCCATCTTCCAGTTCATAAAAAGGAAATATATTCCGACAGCGCTTATAAGAGAAACGGCTTCTATTACCATTCTCATAACCCACGCTACCATATGTCTTACAGCATCAAGGTCACCCGTTACTCTTGTCATCAGGTCACCTGTTCTGTAGGTGCTGTAAAACTTCATGTCCTGTCTTTGGATTTTGTCATAGAGGAAATTCCTGACTCTGAAAAGAACCCCCTGTGATACCTTTTCATAACCATAACAATCGATGTAAACCAGAATACATCTCAAAATAGTAAAGCCAACCATCATAAACAGTAATCTGTAAAATTCATCCGGATGGGAATTAAAATTAGCTCTTGCCTCCTGTCCGGTAAGAAATTTATCTACTATTTGTGACGAAAAATAAGGAACAGTAAGCTGCATCATGTTATAAACTACTGTTCCCAAAAGGCACATCACATAAATAAATCTGTACCCTTCCATATTATCCCAAAGCCATTGCAGCCTTGTTCGTGGAAATTTCCACTCATTGCCATTTGTTTTCATAATTTTTGCTCTCCCCATTTTTTATATTTAAAAAGATATAAGCAATATAATAGTTGGAAATTATATAATTTCCAACCATTAATTGCTTATATTTTCATTTTTTTTTGCTAATTATTAAATTTGATTTTTTGATTGAATTATCAACTGTTAACAACTGCCTTATTTCACAGTTTTTATTAAAAATCACCGATTCCATAACAGATTCTTTCAGGCCATCCTAAAACCATATCATCTTCTTTAACGTTTTCATAAATTCTTATATCCATCTTCCCCTCATTCACTACTTTCTCAGATTCAAAGTCCACTTTTTTATTTTTGATAAAGTTTCTGCGCTTTCAGGTAAAAGTGGCAGCATTGAAATAAATGCATGCTTTAAATGATTAGCATTTTTGAAATAAACTAGCTCATGCATATGATTTTCACGTTTTAATTTTTTGGCGAATTTCAAAGAATAACGTTTTAGAAAATCCCCGCTGCTGGTGATAAGAAATATGGGCGGCAGTGCAGACATAATCTCTTCATTATTTGGGTTCATAAGCTTCATAAAGCTCTTATCTTTAACCCTTTTTCCGTATAAATCATCTTTGTACACCATTCCGATGGGATCATTAAGGGTTGTATAGAGCATTCCACTTATGCATATAAGCCCTTTAACCCTGCAGAACCTATCAGGTTTATAAATGATTCCTGAAAAAATATCAGAGTTTGCAACAACACTGGCATACAAAGAAAGGAAAGCTCCCGCGCTTTCACCTATCAAAAATACATTATTAATGTCACCACCAAATTCTTCAGCACAATCAGTAACAAATTTAATAGCTGAGCAGACATCCGATATTTCTCCGATTGCATCAGCTTCATCAATAAGTCGATAATCTATTGAAAAAACCAAATATCCTATTTTCGCTAAAATCTCACAGAATAATCGGTTGAATTTTCTGTTTCCAATAAAAAGTCCCCCACCATGAGCAAAAATAACTATTGGAAGCTCAGATATATACCGCCCTTTAGGGCGGTATATATCTGCAAACAGTTTATTACCATCAATTCCAAGATATTCACGGTCAAAAACTTCTTCAAGGTCGACAGGAATATTTACATTCTCATCAATAACATTCGAAACATGGCTAGAATGACTTCTTGCATTTTTCATCAAATGTGCAAGAACCGGATTCATAAATAAAATACCTCAAATATTAATCTTCATAGTATTTGTTAAAATCAGATGCATTAAATAACTTACTCAGAATATCAGTAATAGAAGGATTATTCATCATGCTTCCGCCATTATATCCACCAGCATTAGGATTTTGCTGATACCCCATATCAGACATCTGGTTATTAGCGCATCCCATGCCTTGCGGCATCATATTATTGGCGCATCCCATACCACCCTGTGGCATCATACTATTAGCACATCCCATACCACCCTGTGGCATCATATTATTGGCGCATCCCATACCACCTTGCGGCATACGATTATTTGTACACCCCGCACAATTACGTGGAATCTGAACACAACCCATATAAGGCTGAACAAATTCTCCTTGCGGCATAAAGTTATAGCCATTTCCTGGTTGTACCAAATTGCCTGATGAATACATTTGGTTAATAATATGCCCTTGCTGGATAGCCATGTTCTGAATAAGCTGTATCAGACGCTGAAGGTCAATTTCTCCCGGAATAAAATCACAAGGCATTCCCATTCCGGATGCACCCATACCGGGCATACCCATTCCCGGATGGTTATTCATGTTACTCATTTTCTTAAAGAACCTTTTAGCAGCCTTGGCATCATTTCTCAGTTCTTCAGGAACAGTATGAATATGTCCGAAACCAAACTCATATGGTCTTATTTTGAAATCAACTACTTTTCCGCCTCGTCTCACAGGCTTAATTACATATTCCTCGCCCTTGATATTATTTTGTATTATCTGATACACATCAACTTTTCCGGCATCATTTAAAGGAACATTGTCACATATTGAAAGAATTCCAGGAATGTTAGTATCCTCTAATAAATTCTTACTAATAAATACATCGATAAGCGCATCTATAATTGTTTCCTTTGCTTTCTCGCCACTATTTCCAGTCTTTACATATAGTACCGGAACTGTATCGTGAAGCAGCTTGTCATATTTAGGGACAAGTCCGCAGGCTTCAATTCCTTTTTCAGCGCTAAAAGCAGTTTCTATTAGTCCTGCATCAAATCTGATACCTTCATTATTAACAAAGAACTTATTCATTCTTCCGATGCAATTTAAACTACCGTCTTCGTTTACTCTTACAAGATCAAAAGTATTTAAATATTTATCACCATCTATCTCTTCAAGCTCAAAAAATTCTATCCCATTTAAAACACCATTACTTACAGATGGTGAGGCCAAATAAAGGACTCCTGTCCTTTGCCCATCTTCAAGGTTATAGAATTTTTCTTCTTTTTCATCAAATATCTTTACCTTTATTCCAGGCAAAGGATATCCCATGGAATCATCATTTCTTTCAGGAGAAGAAAGAATTGCCGCACCACCTATTTCAGTTGCACCATAGCCAATTGAAACTTTTGCGTCAGAACCACATTTCTTTAAAACTGAATTACACTTTTTCCTCTTTTCAGCAGAAAGATATGCGCCTCCAATAAAAACAAACTCAAGAGAAGACAAATCGATCTTAAATGGTAGTTTGTTAAGCAAATCAAACGCCATAGGTGCTGTAAACAGGACATTGATTTCATACTGCTTAATATATGTAAGTAGCTGTGGTCCTCTGGCACCATCAGCAAGCATGACAACACATCCGCCGAAAGAAAATGGTAAATGAACCATATCCATCAATCCATATGCCGCAGTAGGTTCCATCGAAAGAATTGTGGTAATAGGTTTTTTGAATTTTTGAAACCATTCACAGCGAAGAAGTCTTGCGGCAGATTCATTTATTCCTCTGTCAGATAAAGGAACAGGCTTATGTATACCATTAGTTGTTCCCGAAGTATGCATTACAAGCGCATCATCACGTAATGCGTCCTTCCCGTAATGGATAGGCATAGCCTCATATTTTTTTAGAAGATCAGGCATAAAAAGGACACCTTTTACCTGCTTCAGCATCCTGTATTCAATCTTATGCTGTTCTGCCATTTGATTTAGTCCATTTGTCTTCTTTTGGCTGGTATGAAGAACAATAATATTTCTTATTCCTAACCTCTTTTTTGAAGATACGACATCTTCCAACAGCTTTACATCAATCTTCCTGTCACATAATATAAGATCCGTTATGCCTTCTTTTTCAATCATCTTATCAAAGCGACCGGTTTCCAAAAAGTCAAGATAATGAAGCATTGATACTATAGCTCCGGTCATATTAAGAGCATAAAAGGAAAATATCGCTTCTGTAGAAAAGCCGGGCAGAATCCCTACACAGGAATTGTTTTCATCAGTCATGCCCAAAGCAGAAAAAACTTCTGCATACATATCAAAGCGCCTGAACATCTGTCTATATGAATAATTTCTATAATCATTTCTGATAGCCAGAGCATCGAGATGTTCATCATCAAATGAATTTAATTCCTTTATAAAACTCCATGCCTTTTGCTCAATGATCTTAGTACTATCGATTCTCTTTTTTATTTTCTCCGGAAACTTTAATTCATATGCCATTTTCTCTTCTCCATGTTTTTAGCCTAAAAGAGTTAATTTATAAACAACCCCTACCCTGAATAGGTCCCATAAGTGCATGGGGGCGTCTATTATGTCTATGAGGTCCCCCACGTCTTTTTACATGTCCGGCAAAAGGAATAGGCGCACAGCCTCTACCTGCCAGACCTATTGCATGTTTAAGTGCACGGTTTTTTCTTCCAAACATAATTATTTCTCCTTCCAAAAATCAATCATCATCATCGTCATCGTCGTCATCATCATCATTTGCCTGTGGCTGACTTCCAAATGGCATCATACCGCAGCCTCTTCCCTGTGCAGGTGCCTGAGACATGAAATTGCAGCCTCTTTGTTGCTGTGGCATCTGAGGTGGTATTCCACAACCTGCCTGTTGCTGTGGCATTTGAGGCAGCATTCCACAACCTCTCTGCTGCTGTGGCATTTGAGGCGGCATTCCACAACCTCTCTGCTGCATTGGCATCTGTGGCAACATTCCGCATCCTCTCTGCTGCATTGGCATCTGCGGCATCATGTTGCACCCCCTTCCGGGCATAAGTAAACTAAATATTCCTGGAATCATTGTTTTAAGCCTCCTTCTTATTTTTTGACCTATTTACGGTACTTGTTGTTCTCTTTCTTGGTATTCTGGATTTTGTTGCAGCTTTATTTGCCTCTTTCCTTTCGCCAGTCTTTGACTCTTCTTTCTTAGTTTTTTCAGTAATCTTTTGCTTCTTTGCATTTTCAGTCTCTTTTAGTTCATCTATTCTTTCTTTTGCTTTTTGCTCAAACCAATCAAGCATCTTATCGAGTGCATCTTTGCTCTTTTTCGATAATGGCTGCAGCATTACAAAAGCATGTCCCAGCTCTTCATCTCCATAGTAAATAAGCTTTGTTTTCTTGCCGGCTTTTTTTAATTTCTTATGGTACATTAATGTGTAATTATTGAGGAAATCACCCCTGCTGGTTACAAAAAATGCAGGCGGCAGATTATCAACTATTTCACTGTTCTCAGGATCCATATATTTCAAGAATTTCTTATCTGTAATTTTGTCACCATAGAATTGTTCAGATAAGAAAAAGCCTATAGGGTCAGGTCTGTTGGTATAGAACATTCCGGATACAAGTCCCAGTGCAGCAAATCGCATTCTTGTAGGTTCATATCCTATGGCGTCCTGAAGCTTTTTTGATTCTTTCATTGCTGCTACATAAATTGCAAGGTATGCACCTGCACTTTCTGCAGCTAAAAAGACTCTTCCAAAATCAACATCAAAATCAACAAGCTTTCTTCCTATAAGATCCATTCCGGCACAAACATCATCAAGCTGCTGTGCTGAATTTGCCCTTGGTGCCAGGCGATACTCTATAGAAAAAACCAGATAACCGTATCCCGCAAGAACTCTGCCAAAAACTCTGGACATTTTCCTGTCACCCAAAACCAACCCACCGCCATGAATGTAAACAATTACTGGCAGTTCCTGACCATCAGGTACTATAGGTTTAAAAATATCCATAGCTAAAGGAACTTCGCTTCTGTTCATGTAAGGATTATTCAATATCTCTTCAACTTCATATTTAGAATCGATATTCTCCACTTTTTGAGCTTTATCAATTGCTTTTTGCAATTGCCTTCCCTGTATGTTTTCAAGCGCCATTCTCAAAAATTCACGTTTTAAGCAGCCCAAAAAATCATTATTCGTTGTCTGCATAGTTGTATCCTCCAAAAACATATAGAAGCAAATACGATTCCCGTTTTTCTGAGGAAAAACAGGAATCTATGATATATCCTTATTCCACTAAATACATTGTACAAGAATAATTTGGCAAATATACACATTAACCAAATTGTTAATGTATATTTAATGGAATTTAGTAAATTTACATAAATTTTTCGTAATCCAACGGAATTTACTATATGATAAAAAAGCATGTTGCTTGCAAGATGCTCGCGCCTAGCGCGGTTGCATTTATGCAACAATTACCATGCGGGCGAGTGCGCATCCATAGCGGAGCTTTTTTATATATTAGGGAATTCTGAGGAATTTCCTAATATATAAAAAAGCTCCCTGCAATAAAGCAGGAAGCCTTTGGGATTTTTGACGAGTTCTATTTTGAAATTGTATCTACTTTGTTCTCATTTTCATTTATGACAGTTGCAACAACTCTATGTGGCAGGCAAATTATTGATTCTCCCGATTTTGATATCTTACCCTGTTTTATACAGAGCTTATCAGGACAATCAGCTTCATTAACATAGCAAAAACCATCCTGAATAATTATTGTATTTTGCCCACCATCATAACCATTAATTCTAAACGTGGTATTTTTAGAAAGAGGAAGTTTATTTACAACATTTCCGTTTACACTGATTTCCACATAATTGCCATTTTCCGAAGTGAAATAATTAAGTGCCATAACAAATAAAGCAGCAGTCAAAATAATTATCATAAGCAAGTATGTTCTGTGCCCTTTATTTATTTTCATTCCTATGGCCTCTTCGAATTTCGAGATTTTTTAAAAGCTTGTCAAACTGAATCTTTATAAATGCTGCAACAGGTACCGAAACAAGCATACCTATGAATCCGCCAATAGAGCCTCCAAAAAGTAAAGCTACAATGACAAGCACCGGATGGACATTTACGCTATTACTAAGGAGCTTGGGATTGACTATATTTCCATCAATGGTCTGGATAATAAATATTATGACTATACCTATAGCAAGCATTTTGAATTGTCCATTCATAGCACAGCTTACTATTGTCATTCCATAAGCTACAAAAGGCCCAACGTAAGGCACAAGATTACCGATACCGGTAGCAACACCAATCAGAGCTGCATAGGGAACACCTGCGATTCCAAAGGAAATACTAACAACAACGATCATGAATATTGCATCCGCAAGCTGTCCTCTGATGTAACCGGCAAAGCATTTATCCAAATCACCGACTATTTCAGCGCATACACCATAGACCTTTTCACCAAAAATGCTCTTGAAAGCATTTTTCCAGTATCCATAAATCTTGGAGTCATACATAAAGTATATGCTGAAAATAACACCAAAAAAGAAATTCACAACTGTATTCTTGACGATATTAACTGCACCAAGGAGTCCTGATCCAAAGGAAGTGAAATATCCAACACCACTTTTTGAATCAATATTTGAGATATTCTTTTTAGCTGCGTTTACCATGTTTTCAATCGAAGGAATAGCTATGTCAAATCTCGATAAAAGTGCTTTTCTCAGATTCTCATAAAAATTATATGCCTGGACTCCAATGTACTGAATCATTCCTGAAAGTTCATCAATAGTTACAAATTGAATTTTTGAAGTAAAGGTTGAAATGATTAATGATAATAATGCGAAAAGCAGAATAAAAATCATTGCAAAAGTAAGAAAAACTGAAATTCCTCGCCTAAAACCATCTTTCTTTGAAAAGAATTTGATTTTTCCAAGGAGCCTGTCAAAAAAGTCCATGATTGGCATAAGAAGATATGCAAATATCATACCAAGTATCATCGGAGCAATAACATTAAATATCCATACTATTCCTCCAAGCAAGCCTCTAAGGAAATTCCCTGCCTGACCAAGTATAAGTATTGCTACATAGCTAATTGCTATCGTAGCTATAGCAGCAACAGATATTTTGAAATATTTACTTTCCTTAAGATTCTTCATTATTTACTCTAAGACCTCCCAACAACACTAGTCATAAATTAATTCACGTAATTATCATTATAACATCAATTACAAGATATTTTGACGATTATGTAAAAAGTCTCAGCTCACTATTGTTTTAGCAAAACAGTCTCGTGAGGATAAGGCACCTCTATTCCTGCATTTTCGAGTGCTATAAATACTCTGGTGTTTATATCGTCCTTAAGAACTTCTGTCGGTGTGGCGTGGTCATAATATACCGTAACCATCATCATAAGTGCGCTATCTTCTAAAGAAATAAAATATACAGGCGAATATATTTTTTCACCATTCCTATTTCTCTTACCCGGAACTGAATATGAACTCTCTTCTACTGCATCTGCTATTATTTCCTTAGTCTTTTCAATGTCACTGTTATAATCCACCGGAAACTTAAACTGTGCTGATCTTGGAACATAATCATAACTATAATTTTTTAGTGCAGCACTATTCAGTTTGCTATTGGGGATTACAAGTCTGACTGTATCAACGAGTGTAACCACCACATGTCTCATGGTTATTCGCTCGACTATGCCTGATGTTCCGTCCTCAAGTTCAATCCTGTCCCCAAGGTCAAAGGGCTTGTAAATACTGATAAGAAGTCCTGATAGAACGTCCTGGATTATATCCTGTGCAGCAAAACCGACTATGGCCGCAATAACAGCAGCACTTCCGAAAATTGATTTTCGTATCTGATCACCTGCAAGAGGTATTACAATAAAAATAAAAATTATCGCAGCCTTGGTAATGTTCTCAGCAAACTGCAGGTGTATCTTCCTGCCGCGTTTTTTCTGTATAAACGCAAATATCTTTCTACTAATCTGAATGGATACCCATACAAAAAATACATACACAAGAACCATAAGCAAAATGATCAGAAATGTAATCGCTAATGTAATGATAAAACCTCCAAAATCCTTGCGTATCATTTCATCGATAGCATCTATATTTTGATCTAATATATCATCCAGAAGTGCAAGCATAATTCCCCCTCTTTTTACTTAAAATCTACTGAACGCGTTGTATTTATGATAGCACCTTTTAACATTAAACTATCTGATTTGAGAGTCCCACACTCCTTAAATTTTTATAAAATAAGAGTAAGATAAAAAAGCATGTTTCTTGCAACATGCTCGCGCCGAGCGCGGTTGCAGAATGCAACATATTCCTATCGCGCGAGTGCGCATCCACAGCGGAGCGTTTTTATGATATAGGAATTTTGGAGAAATTTCTATATCATAAAAAAGACGGACATACAACCATGTCCGCCTCTTACGTTTTCGAAATATTATATTCACTCCAGAATCTTGTACAAATACTCTGAGTTGTACAAATTATTCCTTATTTAATTACATGTACCCATCCTTCAGGAGCTTCAATTTCACCCATCTGAATTCCTGTCAGAGTGTCATAAAGTTTCTTGATAACAGGACCCATTTCATCCATACCTGATTCGAAGCAAATCTCTTTGCCATGATCGTTGATCTTACCGACAGGACTGATAACAGCAGCTGTTCCGCAAAGACCCATTTCCTTAAAGTTATGAACTTCATCAAGTCTTACAGGTCTCTCATCAACCTCAAGTCCAAGATAATCCTTTGCAACCTGTACGATTGATCTTCTTGTTATTGAAGGAAGGATAGAATCAGTAAATGACTTAGGAACTACAAGATTACCATTCTCATCTACAAATAAAATATTAGCTCCGCCTGTTTCCTCAATATAAGTTCTGCTCTGGGCATCAAGATATACGTTCTCAGCAAAGCCCTCTTCATGTGCGGTTACAATTGCATGAAGGCTCATAGCATAGTTTAAGCCGGCTTTGATATTTCCGGTACCATGCGGTGCTGCTCTGTCAAAATCACTTATTTTAACAACGATCGGTTTTGCGCCGCCCTTGAAGTAAGGTCCTACAGGTGTTACAAAAATTCTAAACTGATATTCATCTGCAGGCTTAACTCCGATAACATTACCGGTAGCAAACATTAAAGGTCTGATGTAAAGTGTTGCTCCGCTTCCAAAAGGAGGAACCCAGTCTTCATTTGCCTTTACAACTTCCTCAACAGCCTTGATAAATCTTTCAGCAGGGAATTCCGGCATCTCAAGACGTCTTGCAGAATCCATCATTCTTGTGGCATTAAGATCAGGTCTGAAACATACGATGTGACCATCCTCAGTCTCATAAGCCTTAAGTCCTTCAAATACCTCCTGCGCATAGTGAAGAACTCCGGCATCCTCACTGAGAACTATCTTTGCATCTGTTGTGATTTCTCCATCATCCCATTTTCCGTCCTTGTAGTTTGATACATAGCGATAATCCGCTACATGATAATTAAATCCAATGCTTGACCAATCCAAATCTTTCTTACTCATAAATTTACTCCTCCTAAAATTATCTTGATCAGTTCAGGGGATGATAGATACTCCTAAGCCGATTTAGTAAGCTAGTTATACTAATTCAACGCTTTAAAGTGCTAGCTTTTTAAAAATAATTATAATTACATTATATCAAGTGTCAAGGTGTGAATTTAAGCATTAAATTCACATGGCATACATTACAAAATTAATCTATTGTCATATTCTAACCAAAAAGAAAGCATCAGATTTCATCGTTTTTATCTTCATCAGAATTATTTTCATCCATCCTGAAATCATCCTGATTTTCACTGTTTATATCATTATTTGGTTTATTCGGCAGTACATGCTCGATATATTTTTTATTCTTTTTATACAGTTTAAAAATACGTCTCCAGGTAGACCCTTCATTATGGACATAATATTTTGTATTGTCCGCCTCTGATAAAGGTACTATTCCGTTCTCATCCATATATGCTGTCTCTATGTAAATTGAGGTATCTCTCGGAAGCCTTTTTGCCCTCAGTCTCTTCATGGTAATATGTCTGCAAAATGTATAAATACATGCAAATACAGGAACACCAATGATCCATCCGATTGGTCCCCATATACCGCCAAACACCATTATTGCAAAAATCACCCAGAATCCGGAAAGTCCGGTGGAATTTCCAAGAATAAGCGGCCCTAAAATATTACCGTCAATCTGCTGGAGAATTACTATTGTAACCAAAAACACCAAAGCCTTAACCGGATTGATCATTATAAGAAGTATAAATCCAAATCCGCCACCGATATATGGTCCGAAAAAAGGGATAAGATTTGTAATTCCCACACCGAATGCAAGTACGATGGGATAAGGTATATTCAGAAAACTGATCACAATAAAACATATAAGACCGACCAAAAGCGAATCCACTACCTTACCGATAAGAAAACTCGTAAAGGTATGATGCGCATACCTGAATGCGCCAATCACTTCATTTGCAAAATCCCTTCGAAGATACGCATAGCAGATTTTCTTACCCTGACCGATGAAATTCTCCTTTGAATTAAGAATATAGACTGCAACAACTATACCTACAATCAGATATAAGAATATCCTTATTATACTCATCATACTTTTGGATAAGGTTGTTATCATGGTTGATATGCTTGGAACAACAAAGTCTTTAAGCATATTATTGATATTTGTAGAGTATTGCTGCAAAACAGAGTCAACTACCCGTCTTACCGCAGGATTATCATTCAGATACTTGTCCATGATCCGTTGTAAATTATTAACATAGAACGGTAAATTACGGATAATATCACGTATACTTCTAATAAGCTGCGGCACCAAAATAAGAACCATAGCGTACACGATTGCCAAAAACAGAATAATGGTAATTGCTACACTAAATTTCCTTACCTGTCGTCTTTTCTTAAAATACTGCCGATCATTTAAATCTATTCCTCTTAGCCTGTAAAAAGAATAAATCCATTTTTTCTCAATAACATTTAAAAGTGGTGTTAAAATATAGCCGATAGCACAGCCTATGATAATAGGCGTAAGAATTGATAGAATGTTGTTGATTGTCCTGGCAAGTCTGGAACCGTTGAAAAGAATATAGTATATCAGCATAATTACAAGGCTGCATAAAATCACAGACACCATTATGCTTAACTGCTTTTTCCCCGGCTTCCATTTCATAGAACACTTCCCCCAAATCATGTCATAAGGAATTCTGAAATTGAACTCCTTATGACCTTTTTTCATATTTCTATTATAGCCTTACCTACAGAAATAGTAAAACACTAACACCTTCCGGTCATCATAAGTTTTCAAGTCTGTAAACAAGAGAATCCATAAAATCGGGTTCGTAGTCTTCTATTTTTCCATTGTCGCATTTTGATGCAAACTCAGGATCAAGCGGAATTCTTGCAAGAACATCAAGTCCGTTTGCAGCAGCATATGAATCAATTTTGCTCTCACCAAATACATAAACAGGCTCTCCGCAATGAGGACAATTCATATAGCTCATGTTCTCAACAAGACCGATAACCGGTACATTCATCATTTTTGCCATGTTGACTGCTTTTTCAACGATCATTGAAACCAGCTCCTGAGGAGTTGACACAACAATGATGCCATCAACAGGCAGAGACTGGAATACTGTGAGCGGCACATCTCCGGTTCCCGGAGGCATATCTACAAACATAAAATCAATATCGCCCCAGCTTACTTCACCCCAGAACTGTTTTACAACACCTGCAATTACAGGTCCTCTCCAAATAACGGGATCTGTATCGTTATCCATTAAAAGATTTATGGAAACAAGCTTAATTCCGTTTTCAGATTCTGAAGGAATCATATTACCATCATCATCTGCGTATTTTATCTGAGATGCTCCGAACATTTTAGGGATTGAAGGTCCGGTGATATCAGCATCAAGAACGGCTGTTTTATATCCTTTTTTATTCATGGCACAGGCTGATAAACCTGTAACAAGACTTTTTCCTACTCCGCCTTTACCACTGACAATGCCGATTACTTTTTTGACACTGCTTCCTTTAGCAAGGTTTACCTTAAAGCTTGCCTCACTCTCTTTTCTAAAATCTTCAGGAGTCTTTTTTTTCTTCTGTTCTGACATTTTAAAACCTCTCTAAAACTTATATTAATAACCGGAAAATGTATCAAATATATTATTCCGGATATTATTTCTTTATTTTGACATCAATAAGATCAACCACATCATCCTTATCACCAAGATATTCACTGATAATGTATCTTGGTCTGTTTTTGGTTTCAAGGTATATCTTACCAATATACTCGCCAATAACACCCAGGGAAATCATGGTAAGTCCGCCGATTGCCCATATGGACAAAACAGTTGTAGTCCATCCCTGAATCGTATTACCTGTAAAATGCCTTATAAGTGTATAAATAAGAATGATTACGCTTACTGAGAAAATAAATACTCCAAGCCCGGATATAAATCTTATGGGCTTAACACTAAGAGATGTAATACCCTCAAAGGCAAATGAAAGCATTTTCATAAGTGGATATTTACTTTCTCCGGCGAATCTTTCTGATCTTTCGTAATATACAATATCTGTTTTTAAGCCAATCATCGGAACTATGCCGCGAAGAAACAGATTGACTTCAGAGTATTCTGATAGCATCTCAAGCGCATCTCTACTCATCAGTCTGAAATCAGCATGATTATAAACTATGTCCGCACCCATTCTGTTCATGAGCTTGTAATAGCCCTGGGCTGTTCCGCGCTTAAAGAAGGTGTCTGTCTGTCTGCTGCTTCTTACTCCATAGACTATTTCAGCTCCCTCTTTATATTTTTGAAGCATCTCATCTATAGCATCAATGTCATCCTGAAGGTCAGCATCCATTGATATTGCCACATCACAAACACTTCTTACAGTCATAAGCCCTGCAAGAAGTGCATTCTGATGTCCTCTGTTCCTGGATAGCTTTACACCCTGAAAAAGAGGATTCTTCTTATGAAGTTCATCTATTAATTGCCAGGTAGTATCCTTTGATCCGTCATCAACAAGTACTACCCTGCTTGTATCTGAAATAACTCCCTTATTGATAAGACTATTTAATTTTGCTTCTAGTCTTTTTGATGTTTCAGGTAATACCTCCTGCTCATTGTAGCAGGGGATTACCATAAATAATCTGATATTACTTTGCATTGATGTAGTTAACCAGTCCTTCACAATCTATAATTTTCTGCATGAAAGGCGGAAATGCCTGTCCCTGATAAGACTTACCGGTTGTCTCATCAACAATAACACCTGTATCGAAATCAATCTTTACTATATCGCCGGCATTTATCTCTTTTGCTGCTTCTTCACATTCAACAATGGGTAAACCGATATTGATACTGTTTCTGTAAAAAATTCTTGCAAAAGTTTCAGCAATTACACAGGACACACCTGCAGCCTTAATGGCAATAGGTGCATGCTCTCTTGATGAACCGCAGCCAAAGTTTTTATTGGCAACGATTATGTCACCCTTCTTTACATTTTTAATAAATGATTTATCTATATCTTCCATACAATGAGCAGCAAGCTCTGCGTGGTCAGTTGTATTAAGATATCTTGCAGGAATGATAACGTCAGTATCTACATTATCACCAAATTTGAAAACAGTTCCTCTTGCTTCCTTCATAATCCCTATGCCTTTCTATAATATTGTCATTAAAGTTCGCTTGGCTGTGATAACTTACCGGTCACAGCACTTGCCGCAGCAACAGCAGGTGAAGCAAGATAGATCTCAGAATCAGTAGCTCCCATTCTGCCTACAAAATTTCTATTGGTTGTTGATACGCATCTCTCTCCTGATGCAAGAATTCCCATATATCCACCAAGGCATGGTCCACAGGTAGGCGTAGAAACGACTGCTCCCGCTTCAACGAAAGTCTTAAGAAGCCCTTCCTCCATAGCCTGCAGATAGATAGCCTGAGTTGCGGGAATGATGATACATCTTATGCCTTCAGCAACTTTTCTTCCCTTAAGGATTTTAGCTGCCATTCGGATATCGTCAATTCTTCCGTTAGTGCAGGAACCTATTACAACCTGATCGATCTTAATATCATCGATTTCATCAAAAGTGTGGGTATTTTCAGGAAGATGAGGGAATGCAACAGTTGACTTAAGTGTACTAAGATCAATCGTATATTCTTCATCATAAACCGCATCGGGATCAGCTTCAAAAATCTTATATTCTTTATTAGGAGCGTGCTCTTTTAAATATTCGATTGCTTTTTCATCAACAGGGAATATACCATTTTTGCCGCCTGCCTCGATAGCCATGTTGGCAATTGTAAATCTGTCATCCATTGAAAGCTCTTTTACGCCTTCACCGGTAAACTCCATTGATTTATAAAGAGCTCCGTCAACTCCGATCATACCTATTATGTGAAGAATGACATCCTTACCGCTTACATATTCATTAAGCTTCCCTGTCAGATTGAACTTTATGGCTGAAGGCACTTTAAACCATGCTTTACCTGTAGCCATACCGGCTGCCATATCAGTAGAACCTACGCCTGTACTGAAAGCTCCGAGAGCACCGTATGTACAGGTATGTGAATCAGCACCGATAATAAGGTCTCCTGGAACTGTCAGACCTTTTTCAGGCAGCAGTGCATGTTCTATACCCATCTGACCGACTTCGAAATAATTCGTGATAGAATTTCTCTTTGCAAATTCACGTACACATTTGCAGTTCTCTGCAGACTTTATATCCTTGTTCGGAACAAAGTGATCCGGAACCAGTGCTATTTTGTCTTTGTTAAAAACTCCCTTAGAGTTAAATTTTTCCATTTCCTTAATTGCCACAGGACTGGTTATATCATTTCCAAGTACCAGATCAAGATCAGCTTCAATAAGCTGTCCGGCCTTGACTTCTGATAAACCGGCGTGTGCTGCCAGAATTTTCTGGCTCATTGTCATACCTGCCATTTACAATCACTCCTCACCTTTCTATATCTATAATTTTTCCGAAAATATCTTGAATAAACATACCATATTTAGCGTTTTTTGTAAAAACGTACAAGCATAATATATGCACATAATATTACAATTCCGATGATGCTTATAACCGTTCCTTCTTTATACCCATAAGGTAAAAAATCAGCACGAATGTTATGAACACCCTCAGATAACTTTACCGCAATCATGCCATAGTCAGCATTTATTATCTCTGCCTCTTTCCCGTCTACTTTAATATCAAAGCCTTTCATATTTGGTACTGAGAAAAACATAAGCGTTTCTGACATAAAATTATTGGTCATGGCAGTAAAGCCCCTGGTATCCGGCTCAAATTTCTGGCATGAGCTCTGGACTCTGTCCAGACAGTTTTTGTTAAAAAGATCAAGCGGCATTTGTTCTTTGTAATAAGATTTAGGCAATTCTTTTATAATGCCACTGTATTTTTCAACATCATCATCGGATAAAATCATTGCAACCGATAAAATTCTGTCTTTTATAATCTGATCATCTATCATTTCATAATCAGATTCACTGATGCAATAATCATAAGTAAAACCCATCGGAATATAATTAGTGTTCCGGTAAATATCTATTCCATTTTCTGAGTTTAAATATATAAATCCATCTATTCCGCCATCAGTTTCAAATATGCCTTCATCATTTATCAGTGAATTTTCAAAGTAATACTTGTTTGATGATATTGCTCTAAGACCGATGTTTTCCTTGGGTATCCTTGTCTCAACATTTCTTGTTATATCACCTGCTCCCTTCAGGAAATTGATGGTTTCTGCAGGTATCGTACTTATAAAGCTGTGTAGTGAGCCATATCCCCAGAACATATCATAATTTGTGGCAGTATCATCTGTTTCAGTTCTGAAAAATTCATCATCCGAAATCGTTGGCTTAGAATAAAGCATCTGATTTTCCCATTGCTCTTTTCCAAAATCACTTATAAGTCCGCTTCCGTTTTTCAAAACTATAAACAATGAGATAATTGAAGATATTACTGTAAAGATCAGCATTATCTCTACTCTCATAATGGGCTTTTTTAAAACAAGGAATGCATCCTCCCTAAAAGAAATCCTTACTTTTCTTATACATTTAGGCACAGCAAAAACTGAAACAATCAGTAACAACAGAATTATTGCTGTTCCGATAACATCTCTCCAGAAAATCTTTTCATTGAATATCAGTTCGAAAAAGGTGATATCACCATACTGGTCATAGGATGGCAAAACTGATATCACAAGAATCAGCAGAAACAATAAGCAAGTAGCCAAGACGCCTTTCCTTAACTGATATGAGGAACCTCTCTCAATCACAATTGATGTTACAAGTGACATAATCAGTATTGGCATATAAAACCATCTGGCATAATAATTTTCATTCAACAATGAAAACATGGCATTTAATCCGGGTACAAAAGCAATAACAAGGCTTACTGCTAAAAGTTTTCTGTAACCACCTTTTTTATTTTTCTTTAACAAAAAGTATGCGATTACTCCTGATAATCCAAAAAAAGGAAGAAATACAGCCAGCGAAGCATTCTTTACAGGAGTTGTATAAAATACCGTTCCCTTCCCGATAATATCAGGAATCATTACCATACTCTTAAGGATATCCCATAGCATGTTCATACTTTCATAGGATACAAGATCATATCCAAGAGAAAGCTTTGATAATCTGTTGTTCCCTGCAACCCCCAATATGGCCTGGAGAAAATAAAATCCGCCTATGGCTACGCCAAGAAATCCTCCCAATAATGCTCTGAAGAACATTCTGAATATATGTTTTATCTTATTTCCGGACACATAACATGTGAAAAAATACAGAAGTAAAAAAATCACTTCTCCAAAAAAGAAATAATAATTTATAACAGCCATTAAGGTTGTCATAAGCGTAAAAAATATGAATTTTTTACCGCCTGGAACAAACAAAAGTCGATCATTATGATGATCAATTTCCATCAGCTTATCAAATGAATACAAATAAAGCGGAAAAAAGCATACTATATCAGTAAAATGATTAAATACAATATTACAGTCATTGAATCCGGAAAATGCATATAGAAGCGCTCCTATCATGGCAGCTTCATCACGGATTACTTTTCTCCTTATGAAAATATAAGCAGTTACTGCACATATTCCATATTTCATTGCCATCAAAAACGGCATTAAGTATGGAATTGCATTCTCAGGAAAAGGAATGGTAAGCCAGAAAAAAGGACTTCCCAAAAGATAGAAAGAGAAACTTCCTATCAGGGATCCTCCGAAATCCATATTCCACAGATAAAAGAAATCACCGTTTCTTATTGCTCTATGGGCAACAGTATAAAAAGGAATCTGCTGAACGTTATAATCGCCATAATAGAAAAACGGCAAGCCTCTTTTGATAAAGAATGGCAAAACCGCTACCATATACATTGTAAAGGAAAGCGCAAAAAGCTGCACTGCTCTATAGCCATTAGACCTGTTTCTGTAATATTCCATAATTGTCTAAAATGAGCTGCCGCTAAGCGGCAGCTCTTCCTTTAAAATTATTATTATTATCAGTTGTTGATAAGCTTGTCGTTTTCGTTGTTCCAGCTGTAAAGCTTTCTGATCTCAGCGCCAACCTTTTCAGCGGGATGCTCAGAAGCAAGCTTTCTCATAGCATTGAAGTGAACCTGTCCACCGGCCTCACTCATATCAAGCAGGAACTCTTTTGCAAATGTACCATCCTGGATATCTGAGAGAATCTTCTTCATAGCCTTCTTGGTATCCTCAGTAACGATCTTGGGACCTGTTACATAATCACCATATTCAGCAGTATTGGAGATTGAATATCTCATTCCTGCAAAACCTGACTGATAAATAAGGTCTACGATAAGCTTCATCTCGTGAACGCATTCGAAGTAAGCGTTTCTCGGATCATAACCTGCATCAACAAGTGTCTCAAAACCAGCCTGCATAAGTGCACATACACCGCCGCAAAGAACAGCCTGCTCACCGAAGAGGTCTGTCTCTGTCTCTGTTCTGAAGGTTGTCTCAAGGATACCGGCTCTTGCTCCACCGATTCCGGCGCCATATGCAAGTGCCTTATCAAGAGCCTTACCTGTAGCATCCTGATATACAGCAACAAGACAAGGTGTACCCTTACCAGCCTGATACTCACTTCTTACTGTGTGGCCGGGTGCCTTAGGAGCAATCATAGTAACATCAACATCCTTGGGCGGATTGATAAGACCAAAGTGAATATTGAAACCATGAGCGAACATAAGCATATTGCCTGCCTCAAGGTTGGGCTCGATGTCTTCCTTGTACATCTTAGCCTGCTTCTCATCGTTGATAAGAATCATAATCACGTCAGCCATCTTTGCTGCTTCTTTTGTGTTATAAACCTTAAGTCCCTGTGCCTCAGCCTTAGCCTTGCTCTTTGAACCTTCATAAAGACCTATAATGACATTGCATCCGGACTCCTTAAGGTTCAGTGCATGTGCATGGCCCTGAGAACCATAGCCGATAATTGCAATTGTCTTACCTTCTAAAAGTGAAAGATTGCAATCCTCCTGATAAAAAATACGTGCTTCCTGTGACATGTTTCTTACCTCCGTAAAAATTGTTTTTATATACTGACGAAAATCACTTAAGTCATAATTAAGCAGTTTTCGGAGTTAACAGTTTGACCATAAATAAATTCAAGGTACTATCTAAATACTTACATGTTTCGCAGCTCTTCAATTGGAATAACCTTATCTGTTCCTCTTCCAAGACCTGCAATACCGGTTCTTGCCAGCTCAAGAATCTCCTGTCCTTCAAGCATCTTAAGAAGTGCATCTACCTTTGACTGGTTACCTGTGATCTCGATAATCAGAGATTCAGGAGTAACGTCTATAATATTGGCTCTGAAAATATTAGCGATAGTCATAATATTTTCACGTTCCTTCTCACCTGCCCTGACCTTAACAAGAGCCAGTTCTCTGTATACACTCTCTTCAGGTTCAAGTTCATGAATGTCCCTGACGTCAACAAGTTTGGAAACCTGTTTCTCAATCTGGTCCAGTATGACATCATCACCGGATGTCACAATTGTAATTCTTGTAAAATTGGGATCTGCTGTAGTTCCTGCTGTTATACTCTCAATATTGTAGCCTCTTCTGGCAAACAGCGCTGATATCCTGGTAAGAACACCGGATGTATTATCTACAAGCAATTGAAAAACTTTTCTTTTCATACTTCTCCACTAAATTTAAATAATCTGATATAAAATACAAATTATCTAATATCTAAATATAAATAATCTAATATCTTCACATTTTATGCGCTTTTATTCTTAAAGTCAATAAAATACTTTTATTATTTAAAACTTTAACGTTGTAAATTGTTGATTTATTTTAATCAAATACTATTGATCAATATTAATCAGATACCGCTACTTCTCACTCTCACTGCATTTTGTGAGTGCTACAGTTCCGGTACGGGCCATTTCAACAATAGAAACTGTGCGCAACATTTCTATAAAAACTTCCACCCTTTCAGGTGTATCACATATCTGGATGATCATCATATTTTTACTCATGTCTACTATTTGTGCCTTCATGATGTCACAATTTTCCATGATATCTCGTCTGTTCTCGCGATTATAGCGCACCTTTATAAGAGTTAGCTCTCTGCAGATGCTCATGCTCTCCTTAAAGGTTTTTACTTTTATGACATCAAGCTTTTTATTAAGCTGCTTCTCAATCTGTTCAATTGTTCGCTCATCACCGCTGGAAACAATTGTCATACAGGAGACATCCTTGGAATTGGTCTCACCAACCACAAGTGAATCAATATTAAAATTCCTTCTTGAAAACAGTCCGGCAACCTTTGACAAAACACCGGCATGATTTTCAACCAAAACAGAATAAATTCGCTTCATTTTTTCTCCTCTAATCTTTATTTGGCCAGGTCCATAGGGTCTACTACAACTTCACACAAAATACTTTCGTCTGATACCATAAGCTCATCAATCAGCTTTGTTGCCTCAGCTTTTGATGAAGCCCTGAGATATTTCATGTCATAGGCCTCTGCGATTTTATCAAGCTTTGGTGTGTTGTGAAGCTCAACCATATTATATCTGTCATTAAGGGCATAATGCTGATACTCTCTTACCATGCCAAGATAACCGTTGCAGAAAACAATGATCCCTACATTCATGCCATACTGTCTCATGGTTGAAAGTTCCATCATGGACATCTGAAATGCACCATCTCCCATAACAGCAACAACCTTTTTATTCGGAGCGGCATATTTTGCACCAAAGGCAGCAGGTATTGAATATCCCATTGTTCCCATTCCGCCTGAAGTTAAAAATCTTCCTTCCCTGACAAGATGCCATCTGCAGGACCATATCTGGTTCTGACCAACATCTGCCACATAGATTGCATCAGCGGGAAGCTTTCTTGAAAGCTCATGAAGAAAATCCATGGGATCCACGTACTTGGTGGTATCTATTAGAGGACGCTTTTCAAGCATCTCTCCCTTGTATTGATTAAGAGTTTTTATCCATTCCTTTCTTTCATGGATAAGATCCTCTTCATCCTCAAAATCATTGATTTTCTTAAAGATGTGTTTTATATCGCCAACCAGAGGAATTGTAGGTCCAACGTTTTTACCGATCTCTGCAGGATCTACATCTATATGTATGAGAACCTTATTCTCAGTTATAAGGTCAGGTCTGTTCACGGCTCTGTCCGCAACTCTCGCTCCCACCATCAGTAACAGATCAGACTCATTGAGCGCTCTGTTGGCACAGGGTCTTCCATTATTGCCAACCATACCAAAGTAGTAAGGATCCTCTGATGCCATTACACCTATTCCCATCATGGTTGATACGACAGGAATACAATTTTCCTTAACAAACTTTCTGATCTCATTAGTAGCTCCGGAAAGATGAACGCCTCCTCCGACACAGATGATTGGTCTCTTTGCCTTTGCAACTTCCTTGACAACCTTTTTTATCTGTGCAGCATTTCCCTCAACAGTTGGCTTATAAGTTCTCATATTGACCTTTTCAGGATATGAAAACTTTGTAATAAGTTGCTGCTGAATATCAATCGGAATATCAATTAGTACGGGACCTTTTCTTCCAGTACTCGCGATATGAAAAGCCTCCTTGAATATTCTCGGAATGCTGTTCACATCCCTTATCAGATAACTGTATTTTACAAATGATTCAGCAGCTCCTGTAATGTCTGCCTCCTGAAATACATCACTTCCAATCAGCTCGCTGTTAACCTGCCCTGTAATGCATACCAGGGGTATACTGTCAGCATATGCAGTCGCTATTCCTGTAATAAGATTTGTAGCTCCGGGGCCGCTTGTTACAGCACAAACGCCCACTTTCCCACTTATTCTTGCATAACCGCTTGCACAATGTGCCGCATTTTGCTCGGTTCTGATCAATATCTGTTTAATATTTGTCTCCCCCAGGGCATCATAAAAAGGTGCGATTGCCACACCGGAGTATCCATACACTACATCAACATTCTCTGCCTGCAAGCATTTAACAATAGCCTGAGCACCGTTCATTGATATTCCTCCATATATTAATATTCAAAATTCATTTTAAATCTTAAGCATTATCAATAATTTTCTTTACAACTCTCACGCAATTGGCGGCATCTGATGAATAACCGTCTGCACCGATTTCCCATGCATAATCCTCTGTAACAACAGCACCACCAATGATTATTTTTGATGGGCAGGATTTTTCTTTTGCAAGCTTAACTACATTTTTCATTTCCTGCATAGTTGTCGTCATAAGTGCAGAAAGAGCAATTATTTTTGCATTAGATTCTATAGCTGTATCAACGATTTTTGCACTTGGAACATCCTTTCCAAGATCGATTACATTAAAGCCGTGATTCTTAAGCATAAGTGCCACAAGATTCTTGCCTATGTCATGAATGTCGCCATGAACCGTAGCAATAACAATGGTTTCCTTCTCTTTATCATTGTCGCCGCCTGCTTCTTTAAGTAGCGGCTCAAGCTTTGCAATGCTGAGTTTCATTGCTTCTGCACTGGCAATAAGCTGAGGAAGGAAATATTTTCCTTTATCAAAAAGTTCACCCACTTCATTGATTGCAGGCATGAGAACTTCATTTAAAATAAGCTTAGGCTCGCACCCTCCATCTACAGCTTCCAGAGTGTCTTTTTCAATATTTCGTTTATTACCCTTTAAGACATCATTCCTTACTTTTATATACAGATTCGCTGTAGCCTCATCTGTCCCAAAAGGATTTACCGCATTCTCTTTAGCGGTATCTGATTTATTATCAGCTTTCACATCTGCATTTGCCTGTGAAGCTGTTTCTGCAGTATCTTCACTTTTAGCAACAAGCTTTTGTCCCTTTGGAACGCAAGCCACCTGCACATTCATGCCATCATAGCGGTCCATTCTTTCGATATAGCGAAGGTCAGCTTCTTCTTTATTTCGTAATAAATCTGACGCAAAAGCGCTGTTGACCAAAAGCTCCTGAGATGGATTGCAAATTGCCATGGTAAGACCATTTGCGATAGCCATGGTTAAAAATGCAGTGTTAATGAAAGCTCTCTGAGGAAGTCCAAATGAAATATTTGAAAGTCCGCATATAGTTGCAAGTCCGTTCTCCTTGCAATAACTAATAGTAGAAAGAGTCTCCAATGCAGCATTCTTATTGGCGCCAATTGTTGCAACCAGTCCGTCAACAACAATATCCTCTTTCCTAAGTCCAAGCTCGTAAGCTTTCTCGCAAAGAGTGTCTATAAATTCGTGCTTCTCATCAAGGCTACCCGGTAACCCTTTAGGACCAACAGGAAGCGCAATAAACATTGCACCATATTTCTTAGCCAGAGGAAGGAAACGCTCAGCCTTATCCTTCTCCAGGGATATAGAGTTCATCAAAGCTCGTCCCGGATATTTTCTAAGCGCCATTTCCATTGTGGCTTCATCACTTGTATCGATACAGAGCGGAAGTGAAGTCAAAGGAATAATCTCATCGAGAACATCACTCATCATCTGCTTTTCATCAATACCGCTCATTCCTACATTGACATCAAGAATTGCAGCGCCGTCCTCTTCCTGCTTGGATACAAAATCACAGACCATATCAAGCCTGCCTTCTCTAAGCTCAGCCTGAAGTTTCTTCTTTCCGGTGGGATTTATTCTCTCTCCAACAATCATGAATGGATCATCCAGTTTAAATGCCACATGCATTCTCTCACTGGTAAGGAAACGGATACCGTCCTGTTTTCTTGTAAAAGGCGTTCCATCGGGATATTCAAGGCTATCCTCTGTTACAGGATAATCCTTGTATTTTTCATGGATCCCTTTAATATACTCAGGCGATGTTCCGCAGCAACCTCCAATGATAGTTGCACCTGCCTTTATAAGCTTTTCCATCTCAGGAACAAATACACTGCACTCCATGTCATAGGCAGTTGATCCATCAGGTGTAACAACAGGTAGTCCTGCATTAGGCTTTGCTATGATCGGAATTGAAGTAACAGATGCCATATCAGCGATGATTTCCGCCATATTATCGGGACCCGTACCGCAATTGGCACCTACAGCAGCTGCGCCCAAAGACTCCATAACAATTGCCGCAGTTTTTGCATCCGTGCCAAAGAGTGTCCTTCCGTCTGCTTCAAAGGTAAGAGTAACCATTACTGCTATATCAGAAACTTCCTTTGCAGCAATAATTGCAGCCCTGCATTCCTGAAGGCTCATCATAGTCTCCACAACAAGAACATCACAGCCAGCCTTCACCAGAATTTTTATCTGTTCCTTATAGACATCTATGAGTTCTTCAAAATCAAGATCTCCCATTGGCTTAAGCTGTCTCCCGGTCATGGTAAGATCACCAGCTATCAGCGCCTTTGTACCTGCACTTTCCTTTGCTATGGCAACAAGCCTTGAGTTAATCTCTTCTATTCTGTCTTCCAGCCCAAAATTCTTAAGCTTTATTCTGTTACCGGTAAATGTAGGAGCATATAAGATATCACTTCCGGATTCTACATAACTCTTTTGAAGCTTCTTAATAATATCGGGATTATCCAGTATCCATTCCTCTGTACATGCACCTGCTGGTAATCCTTCTTTCATAAGGTTTGTGCCTGTTGCACCATCCAGAAACATCAATCCCTTGCTCTTAACTAATTCCCAAAAACTTTCTCTAGTCATACCTTAAACCTTCCAGCAATTATCAAATATAATTTATCAATAAATACATCATACTTTTAATATAAACAATATGCCAACTATTTTCTCAGATTCTTATCGTTTTTAATAGTGATAAATTTCACCTTATATATAAAAATCGAGATTAATATTGTAATGATAATTACTATTACAGGTCTTAAATACATAAAAATTGCACTTCCATAGAGTTCAGCATTCACCCTGTCAATGCACCATCCCAAAAGAGAGATTACAAGAACATGATAAAAATAGATATTTGAAGATAACTCCCTTCCAACAAATGCAAGACTTCTATGAACTATTGAAACTTCCTTATCAGAATCCTTTTTATCAGTATTACTGCAAGCTGCTATTAAAAGTCCTGTGACAATAAGAAGCGATCCAAAGTACACCTCAACGGATCCCCATTTTTTAAATTCCATGAGTGTAGAAAAAATACCGGTAATCGTAAGTACACTTCCTACGGTTAAAGGCTGCTTGAGCATTAAAGAAACATTATTGTTTTTTATATAATATCCAAGAAGTGTAAAAGGTATGCCTACAAAAAGCCAGTTTCTGATCGTATACCATACTGATACACTTATTCCAAAAGGTCTTATAGGATAATAAATCTGAAGGAATTCTCCGAAATATAAAAATCCAATCAATACTACACTTATTGGAAGTGCCCCTTTTTTCAAAAGCGGAGCAAAGATATAGCACAAACCGTAGACATATATAAGTGCAAATAAATACCACATATGATCAAATGCATACGTGAAGTCATATATAAATTTTCCGGAATTAAAAAGAATAAGTCTTGAAAACTCGAACAAGTTGAACTTCTCGTTAAACCACTCTAAAGCTCCGTACTTCACAGTCATGGCATATATAAATGAATAAACGGTATAAATAAGCCATACCTTGAACGTGATTGATACGGTTTTCTTTAGTTTTCTTAACAGATTACTTCTGATTGATCTTATATCAGAATCTTCATTTTTTACCAGGTAAACACCCGCGATAGCAAAAAACATCGGCACGCCGAAACGTGCCAATGCTTCACACAAGTCCCCAAAAACAGAGGGAAATTTACAATGTATAAGAATAATCAGTATACAGGCTATAGCTTTTAACTTATCAAAGGTTTGATTTCTCATCTGTTTTCCTTAAAAGTTATTTTTAATCTATTCCATAATCAGCAGAATGCTTTAATCTGCTTAAGGCCCTGGCCATAGCTGCCTGAGCTGTATAATATTCCTTAATTGAATTATTCTGGCGCATTTCTTCTTCAGCTCTCTCCAGCGCCCTTTGAGCTCTGTTACGGTCAATATCTTCCGGTCTCTCAACAGTATCAACAAGGACTATAACCCTGTTATTAGCAATCTGAGCAGAGCCAATACCAACTATTGCCTCTATTTTATCGCCTATCTCATCTCTAATGATCATTTTACCGTTATATATAGCAAGGACCATCTCCTCATGATCTGCAAGAATGGCAAACTCACCATCAACACAGGGTAAAATTATCTCTGATGCTCTATTGTCATAAAAGATACCGTTTATAGACATTACCTGTAAACGAAAAGTTTTCCTATCACCCTTCAATTCAATACTCCTCTATAAACGTCAGTTTATATCAAACTTATTCCTGTAGGATGCGAATACCATAAGCGCCCTAAAGACGTGCGCTTTGGTAACCATTTCTTACTCAGTATCACCTTCAAGCTTCTTTGCTTTCTGAATAACATCATCAATAGTACCGACGTTAAAGAAAGCGGCTTCAGGATAATTATCCATCTGTCCTTCGATAATCATTTTGAATCCTTTTATTGTTTCATTTAAAGGAACATATACTCCCTTAACGCCTGTGAAATTCTCAGCAACATGGAAAGGCTGTGAAAGGAATCTCTGTATTTTACGGGCACGATAAACTGTAAGCTTATCCTCTTCTCCAAGTTCATCCATACCAAGAATCGCAATGATATCCTGCAGCTCCTTATACTTCTGCAACATCTCCTGAACCTTGGTAGCTACATAATAGTGCTCTTCACCTACAACATCAGCCTCAAGGATTCGGCTTGATGATTCAAGGGGATCAACTGCAGGGTAAATACCCTGTTCAACAATCTTTCTTGAAAGAACGGTGGTTGCATCCAGATGCGCGAATGTAGTTGCAGGCGCAGGGTCAGTCAAATCATCTGCAGGTACATATACAGCCTGAACTGAAGTTACTGAACCTGTCTTGGTTGATGCAATTCTCTCCTGAAGCTGACCAAGATCAGTTGCCAGTGTCGGCTGATAACCTACGGCTGACGGCATACGTCCAAGAAGTGATGAAACCTCAGAACCTGCCTGGACAAATCTGAAAATATTATCAATAAACAAAAGCACATCCTGACGCTCTCTGTCACGGAAATACTCTGCCATTGTAAGTCCGGTCTCAGCAACTCTCATACGTGCTCCCGGAGGCTCATTCATCTGTCCGAACACAAGTGCAGTTTTCTCAATAACACCGGACTCTTTCATTTCTGTCCAAAGATCATTACCTTCTCTGGAACGCTCTCCTACACCTGTAAAAATAGAATATCCGCCATGCTCTGTAGCAATATTCTGAATAAGCTCCTGAATAAGTACAGTCTTTCCAACACCTGCACCGCCAAAAAGACCAATCTTACCGCCCTTTGCATAGGGAGCAAGAAGATCGATAACCTTTATTCCGGTCTCAAGTATTTCAGCAACAGGGCTCATATCCTCAAGCTTGGGAGGTTCTCTATGGATTGACCAGTGCTTCTCACCTTCAAGACTTGGCCCACCATCAATGGTATCGCCAAGTACATTGAACAGTCTTCCCAGATTTTTCCTTCCAACAGGCACACTAATAGGTCCGCCGGTCTGATACACCGGCATATCCTTGGCAAGGCCTTCGCTTGCAGTAAGCATAATGCATCTGACAACATTGTCGCCAATATGCTGAGCGACTTCCATTACGCCTTTCTTTTCGCCTATCTTTACTTTTAAGGAATCACTTATGTATGGCAGATTGCCGTTTTCAAATAAGACATCCACTACAGGTCCCATAACCTGTAAGATTTTACCTTCATTACTCACTTATCTGTCCTCTTATCATCAATTGATTACTTACCCGCCTGTTTCTTTTGTTTTGCAGCCTTGGCGCGTCTAAGTGCTTTTGCTCCACTTGCTACTTCAGTTATCTCCTGAGTTATTGCAGCCTGCCTCTGCCTGTTAAACTGCTTGGTAAGCTCACCTATCATGGAAGTAGCATTTTTATTAGCATTGTCCATGGCCATCATTCTCGAATTTTGTTCAGAACAAAAGGTTTCAACTAATGCACCGTAAATAAATCCGTTTATAAAATTCGGAACGATGTTATCCAAAATCGCTTTAGGACTCGGTTCAAAAATGAACTCCTCATTATAAGCATCTATAACACGATATCTGTTTCTGGCATTCTCAATAATATCGAGAGGAAGAATCTTCTCCATCTTAACTTCACTGGTAAGAGAATTCTTCATAGAAGTATAGACTACATATACCTCATCAATATTGCCGCTTGTATAGTCATCAAGAATAATGGTTGCAATGTCTCTGGATCTGTCCAGATTAGGATTCTGAGCAGTATATCTGAAATTCTCTTCAATTTTCAGTCCAAGACTTGTAAAATAATGCCTTCCGAATTCTCCAACGACATATAACTTATAATTCTGTAGATTATTATTATTTCTGATATGTTCCTCAGCAGTTTTTACAACATTGTGGTTAAATGCACCTGCCAGACCTTTATCTGAAGTGAGTACCAGATACCCTTTAGCTCTTGCATTAAAAGGTATATCATCAGTAGTTTTCAGGAAAATATCATCTACATCATCGGGAATATGTCTCGATACTCTGGCTATCATAGCCTGCAATGCATAGAAATAAGGCTCCGTATCAATCAGCTGCTTTTTAGCTTTTCGAAGCTTATTTGATGAGATCATATACATCGCATTTGTAATTTTCATCGTGTCGCGAATACTATTAATTCTGTCGCGAATCTCTTTTATATTTGCCACTGAAAATCACCTTAATCCAAAGTCAGTTTCTTTCTCTTTTTCTTTAGTTCATCTTTGAGTTTGTCATTATTAAGCTTCTCAAATTCATCAGCTGCGTCAAGGATTGCCTTCCTGGTACTATCAGAAAGATCCTGAGATTTAGTCAGATCCTCGATTATATCTTTTTTATTCTCTGCAAAATAATTAAGAAGCTTATCCTTATACTCTTTAACCTGTTTTACAGGTACATAATCAAGCTTGTTTCCGTTAGCACATACAAGAAGTATTACCTGCTCATACATAGCATAGGGTCTTCCGAGAGGCTGCTTAAGCAGTTCCATAAGTACACTTCCATGACGAAGCTGATTCTTTGTAGTTTCATCAAGATCTGAAGCAAACTGTGTGAACACAGCCATCTCTCTATACTGTGCAAGATCGATACGTATACTTCCTGCAGCTTTTTTCATTGCTTTAGTCTGCGCAGCGCTACCAACACGGGATACGGAAAGTCCTACATTTACTGCAGGTCTCATACCCTCAAAGAACAGATCAGACTCAAGGAAAATCTGTCCATCCGTAATTGATATAACATTTGTCGGGATGTACGCAGAAACATCACCTGCCTGGGTCTCGATAATAGGAAGCGCTGTTATTGAGCCACCTCCTAAATCACTTGAAAGCTTACTTGATCTTTCAAGAAGTCTTGAATGCAGATAGAAAACATCTCCGGGATATGCCTCACGTCCGGGAGATCTTTCAAGAAGTAGTGACAGTGCTCTGTATGCTACTGCATGCTTTGACAAATCATCATAAATGATAAGTACATCCTTACCCATCAACATGAAATACTCAGCCATTGCAGTTCCTGCGTATGGCGCAATATATTGAAGAGGTGCACTGTCTGAAGCCGTGGAAGCAACAATTATTGAATACTCCATTGCCCCTGCTTCCTTAAGTGTATTAATGAGCTTGGCAATTGTACTTGCCTTCTGACCGATGGCTACATAGATACAGATAACATCCTTGCCCTTTTGATTAAGAATCGCATCCATAGCAATAGATGTTTTTCCGGTCTGTCTGTCACCAATGATAAGTTCACGCTGTCCACGACCAATCGGGAACATCGTATCTATAGACAATATGCCTGTCTCCATGGGTTCATTTACAGAGCGTCTCTCAACGATTCCGGGAGCCGGTTCTTCAACAGGTCTGTAAACATCTGTCTTTATTTCTTCTCTGCCATCTACAGGATTACCGAGTGCATCTACAACTCTTCCTATAAATGCTTCACCTACAGGGATTCCTGCCTGTTTATAGGTTCTTACACAGCGGCTTCCCTGACGGATTCCTTCATCACTGCCAAACAGGATAATACCAATATGGTCTTCTCTGATATCCTGCACCATGCCCTTGGTTCCATCTTCAAATCGAACAATCTCACCATAAAATGCATGGTCAATACCAACTACATTGGCAATACCATCTCCGACCCAGATTGTCCTTCCGACTTCTTTACCTTCAGCCTTAAGGTCAAAATTATTCACCCTGTCTCTGATAATAGATACAAGGTTCTCGGCACTGGTATTTTGTCTCTTCTTTGTTAACTCAATGAGCTCTTTGAGCTGTCTGGTACGACCTTCATCACTCCAATCGTACTCAAAATTACCATAGTTAACAATAAATCCGCCACTTACCTTCGGATCATGGATAATCTCAAGCTCAAGGCCCGGATTGTTAAACTTCTTTGCAAGAGCTTCCTTAATCTGCGCAGCCTGCCCTTCTGAAGGAGCAACTGATGAGTAACGAAGTCTTGCCTTATTCTCGTTTATCATAAATATCCAATCCTTTGATATAATTTATTCGCTCTTCTCAATAGCCTCGAAGATGAACTTATTATAAAGTTCTTTATCAGACTCTTCGTCATGCTTGGAAACGGCAATCTTGTTTGCTGCATGCACAACAAGATCGGTAAGCTCAGAAACATAAGCATCCTTCTCACGCTGAGCTTCAATCTGAGCATTATGCTTAGCTTCTGTTATAATCTGTTCAGCTTTCTGCTTTGCATCAGTTATAATGCGATCATATTCGTCATATCCATCCTTTTTGGACTGAGCTATAAGATCTTCACATTCTTTTCCTGCATCATTAAGCTTTTGAACATAACTTTCCTTTAATGATTCAGCTTCCTTCTCCTTGCGGTGAGCCTCATCAGTCGCATGATCGATCTCTTCTCTTCTTAACTGAAGAATCGCATCAACTCTTTTAAATAAAAATAATCTGAATACCACATACAGAATCAATAAGTTGATCACTGTCCATACGACATTCATAAATGTGACACTTAACACGGTACTTCTCCTCCCAAAAATATCACGTAAACAGAATCATGATTGCTACAACGAAACCGTAAATAGCTGTTGCCTCTGCCAAAGCGCAACCAAGAAGCAGGAGCTTCATAATCTTACCATCAGCCTCAGGCTGACGCGCAACCGCATCAACTGCCTTAGCTGTAGCGACACCAATTCCGATACCTGCTCCAAGTCCTGTGAAAGCTGCAATTCCTGCACCAAGTGCTGTTAAACTCATAAAAAAACCTCCGTTTCATGTTATTATTTTCAATTTATTCAATCGCCTCTTTTATATAGAGGGATGTAAGAAACACAAATACATATGCCTGAATAAGGCCGTCAAAAATATCAAAATATAAGCTGAATGCAGCGGGTACAACAACCGGAACTACCATTTTAAGAAGCTCCATAATTACTGTAGCGCCTATAACATTACCAAAAAGTCGCATACAAAGAGATAACGGTCTGATGGCAAGCTCCAATATATTCATAGGTGTTACTATAGCCATGGGCTGTGAAAAGCCTTTAAGCCACTTGCCAAAGCCCTTCTGTATTATACCGGCTGCTTCTACCAGTACAATACTGGTAATTGCGAGTCCTGCCGTGACATTTAAATCCATAGTCGCAGGAGTAAGACCGAACAGTCCAACCAGATTCGATGCTCCTATAAATACAAGGACTACTGCCATAAAGTCTCTGTACATATAGCCCTCTTCACCAAGCATTCCTCCGGTGATGCCTCGAAGTCCGTCAACAATCGTCTCCGCTATAAGCTGCCTTGTTCCTATATCATGAACCTTCATATTGCTGGTCAAAAACAATATGACTACTGCCAGAACAGCTATAACCCCCCAGGTTACTACAACCGACTTATTAATATCAAAAAAGCCGTTCATAAAGTCAAAGTGTATAAGCACCTTATCCTCTAATAACAGCTCTTTTAACAATCCTCCAATGTCCATAATCAATACCGTCCCAAAAATCTTAATTTATTAAACAGTTTTATTATACTTCCGGCAAGGAATTTTCACAATGAGAAAATCCCCTGCCAAATAATATAATCTCATATAAAAAATCTACTTAAAGCAAGACCTGTTAAGCTTTTTAAATTTAAACTCTGCTTTAGAAGCTCCCGCTTTTTTAAACATTTTTCTTGCTTTGTTAAAAGTTTTTTTATCTTTACATATGATGGTGAATTTTGCATTAGCTTTTATGCCTTTAAAACTGTTTTTAGCTACTGTTCTTAGATTGTCTGCATAAACTGTTATCTTAGACAGATTTTTACATCCGGAAAAAGATGCCTTTCCAATCTTTGATATGTTTCTTCCTAGTTTTACAGACTTAAGCTTTTTGCAGTTTTTGTAAGCTTTACTGCCTATCTCTGTTATCCTGAAATTGCTTTTTCCAAATAAAAGTTCATCACCAATAATCAGATTCTTAACTTTCTTGTTAGTACACTGGAAAACGATAGCATTGTTCTCTGAAGAGATAAACATACTCTCATTTTTCTCGAAAACAAGTCTGTCCTTTGGAAGCTCCTCAACAGCTTCCATTATCTGATCAGATGAAATCACTTTATCTGCTACAACAGACTCTGTTGTTACACTTTCCCGGCTATTAGACGCGTCACCATCTGTATCTTGTTTATCAGCATTTATAGTCTGTCCATTCTCGGTGACTACTGAATTATCCGAAATTCTGTGTTCATCATTTTCTGTAATGTCAGAATTCTCAGTATTAGAGTAAGGCCCTCCACCTATATCATTTATTCCGGTATCTTCGTTATTTTCCGGTATATCTACTTCCTCTGACTCATCATTAATATTTCCTGACTCATTCTCTGATGGCATCGGATTTTTTTCTGGTATCTCAGGATTTCCGGGTTGTTCAGGATTCTTTGTTGGTATCGGCTCCCCGGGTGGTTTCGGATTCTCTGAAGGCACAGTGGTTTCTGTATTACCCGGATTTTCTGAGGGCTTAGGGTTCTCTGTGTGTTCAGGATTTTCTTCTGTTGGATCAGGCTTTTCTGGTGTATCCTGATTCACCGCAGGTTCAGGGGCTTCTTCCGTTGGATCAGGCTTTTCTGGCGGATCCGGATTAACCACTGGTTCAGGGTCTTCTTCTGAAGGATCAGGGTTCTCTGGCGGATCCGGTTTTTCAATTGGCTCCGAATCATCTTCAGGCGCTTTAGTTTTTTCGTTCCAGTGTGCATAGAGGATTACATCATCATCATAAAAAATATAAGTGTCTTCTGTTATCTCCTGTCCTTCAGTCTGATCAGTAAACCATCCTGCAAATTCATATCCTTCTCTGACTACATCATTTGGCAAAACACCGTACTTATCACCGGTATTTCTTGTTATTGCTCCCACCTCTCCTGTTCCGCCATTTAGATCAAAGCTGACATTACATTCTCTAACAGGATTATCTATGATGCATTCCGCATATATACCGCCTTCCATAGATGCAGTGATTTTTGCCTTTCCAAATCCCACAACTTTATAGCTGCAGCCTTCCTCACCAAGGTCTTCTATCGATACTATCTGATTATCAGAGCTGAACCAGGATACATTTTTATCATTTGCATCAGAAGGTATGATTTTATAACCGATTTTGCCTGACTGACCGTATTTTGCACTTATAGATGTATCCGAAAGCTCAATACCAGTCACAGGAATAACCTCCGGCTGCATGCTTTCTTTCAGGATTTTCTTTACATTTGCAAAGGAATACTGCGTCCCCGTTGCCTTGGGCATATCCGCAAAGGTAACCCTTCTTATCCTCATTGTATCGGCTTTTATCGTTTTATTATCAACCACGTATTGCTTTTTATAATTTCTGAATTCGTCAGTGGTCAGGTTGTAGTATAAATGGTGTATTTCAAACAGAAGTGTTTCAGAATAATTTGCTTTTATAGTCGGATCATTCCAGGTCGGATCAACCTCATACCATTCTCCATCGATGCAAACGATATTCCAGGCATGATTTCCCTGATTACCTGATTTCGTGTAACCGGCTATTATCATTGTATCGATATTTAGTTTTTTCAAAAGATATGACAGAGCGCCGGCGTATCCGTCACAAACAGATGTCTTGTTTATAAGGCTCCCATATGCTGTATGAGACAAATGGTAAGTGGTATTGTCTACTTCACTTGAATAATCATACTCGATTTCATCTATAAGCTTATCATGTACAGCGAGTTCCTTCAGCACATCGCTTTTAGCATTTTGTATCTCGGGATCTGACAAAAATACGTCACATGCCTGCTCGAATTCTTTTTCCATCATATTGAATCTGGCCTGGTTATATCCCTTAACCATAGACTTTAACGCTATATAAAAATCGTATCCGGTTCTTCCGCTTTTTTCATTTTTATTTTCCAGATAAAAAACATTTACACTGCATAAAGTAAGCTGAACAAGCTCCGGATGATCAAATCGCACGGCTCTTGTTACAACCTGAAACTGACTATTGTTAAAGGGCATAGATGGTGAATCCATATCCTCAGCAAACAAATGAAAGTAAGGCAATGAAAAGCCCGGCACAGCTTCAAAGTCATAAACATGCGTACTGGCCTGAAGTATTGCCCTATACATACTCTGTTCCATATCGCTCAGATATCTATAATGAGGTCCTGTTGAAAGCTCAGGAGTAACAGCAAACAAGCCGTAAGGAGGTTCAGCATCTGCTTCAGGGAGTTCTGCTTTAATAAGCTCAGGAAAAGGAACATCCGGCATATCATCTGTCGGATAACGGATATCAAGCGTACTGTTTGTGGCAGCTTTTACCGGAACTCCTGCATAAACACCGGTATAAGTAAAAAAATTGATACAGCAAAAATAGCTGGCATCAATTTTTTTAATAATCCCCTCACATATTTAATCATGTAATTTCCCCTTCACAAGTATTTAACGTACCAGTTTCATTATACTTGTGAGGCCCCCTATATCGTCAAGAGTATAATCCGGTTTAGTTTCCATTTCCGAAATCATTTGTTCATCAGCTTCACCGGTAAGAACACATACAGAAACAGCTCCGGAATTCTGCGCTACAGCAATGTCAGTATATAATCTGTCACCGACACAGCATATCTTTTCATTAGCTACTCCTGTCATTCTCGAAATAATATCAACCATGTTTCTATTAGGTTTACCAATGTACACAGGTTCTTTTCCTGAAGAAGCAGTAAGTAGAGCGCATATGCTTCCACAGTCAGGCAAAACCTCACCCTTTGGCATAGGGCATACCCAATCCGGATTAGCAGCGATAAATGCAGCATCTCTTCTTAAAAAATGAACAGCAAGATCTAAGTCACGATACACAAGTTCAGTATCAAAACCTACACAAACTACCGGTATATTATTTTCATCATCAAGCTTTTCACGGAGCTCTTCAAAATCAGTTCCGTCATAGTCTGAAGTATTAAATGCTTTCAGACCGGCTGATTTTATCTCATTATAAAAAGTTCTGGTCCCGACAACATAAATATATCTGTCCTTATAATATTGATTAAGATACTCAGCAGTTGCCATTCCGGAAGTATATACATGCTCCGTATCGCACGGGAAACCAAGTCCCCTTAACCTGTCTACGTAATCAGTACCAGCTCTTGAAGAATTATTTGTCAGATAGATATATCGTTTTCCATTTTCTTCAAGAAAGTTAATAAATTCTAATGCACAGGGAAAAACATTATCCCCAAGATAGAGAGTTCCATCCATATCAAGTAGGAACAATTCACAGTTTTGCAGTTTATTATAGTTCTGTTCGAGTGATAATTCTTTTTTCATTTTCCATCCCTAAAATATTTTTTTATTTTACTCCCCCAAATCAATCGAAATTGAAAATACAAGTCTTTATATTATATCATCGCTGCTTATGTTTAAAACCATCAATCATTACTGCCAAGATGATAATAAGCCCCAGGAAAACGAACTGCAGGTTGGTATCAACACCAAGAACCGTCAGCGCATATGACAAAAAATAAGAACAATAAGCATTTCCCTTAACAGAAGCTTCTTGAAAAAAAGACCTCAGGATTATAATCCTAAGGTCTTAAAAGTACAAAAAACATTAAAGATCGATGCTTCCGGTCATCTTGTTGTTTACAACATAGTAAGCCTTGTTCTCTTCAGGCTTAACGTAAAGCTCAAGATTCTTAGCACCCTTAACTCCATAATCAGCTTCATATGCTGCCTTAGCTCTTTCTACAAGGTCTTCTTGAGAAATTGACTTGTCACCATACTGAAGCTCAATCTTAGTCTTGATAGCTGCCATAATATTCCCTCCTCGTATAAAAAATTTATAAACTTTTTAGATTATAATACCTATATACAGGGCAAGTCAATTAAAGTGGGCATTAATCGTCTATTTTCTCAACTATATTTTCACTATCTTTATAAATATGTCTCGCAGGAACGCATCCTCTTACTGATGACAGAGGATAAATATTACTTTTTCTTCCTACCACTGTTCCGGGATTAAGAATGCTGCCACAGCCCACTTCAACGTTATCTCCAAGCATGGCGCCTACCTTTTTAAGTCCGGTCTCTATCTGATCATCCTGGCCATTCTTTATAACTACAAGCTTTTTATCTGATTTTACATTTGAAGTAATTGATCCAGCTCCCATATGAGCTTTATATCCAAGTATAGAATCGCCGACATAATTATAATGAGGAACCTGAACTTTATTGAAAAGAATAACATTCTTAAGTTCAGTAGAATTACCTACAACAGCTCCTTTTCCAACAATTACATTCCCTCTGATAAAGGCACCCGGTCTAATTTCAGCCTCCTCATCAATTATGCATGGACCTGCAATATAAACATTGTCTGAAAGAAACTTAGCGCTTTTAGCTACCCAGATATTCTCTCCTCTTTTTTCAAATTTCTCAGGAGATAATGTATTCCCCAGTTCTACTATAAAATCCTTGATTTTCGGAAGGACTTCCCAGGGATAGGTAACTCCCTTGAAGATGTCTGCCGCAATTGTTTCATTCAAGTCATACATATTCTCAATCTTATAGCTTTCCATAATGTCCCCTTTCTAAACTACGTAAATTCAATAAGGCTATTATTCTGATTACTTATGAGTGAGACAACTCACTATCGTATCAAATATACACACTCATAAATCAAATACTGCAACTGTATTATCTTACTTCGCCTTTTTGGACCTTGGCTTCCTGGTCTTGGCAGGCGCCTTTTTATAGTACTGCGATGATTGCATGAAAAATCTTTGCATATGAGATCTCATATCATTCTCTTTGACGTAATTGGTTCGTCTTGCAATAAAGTCAGAGAGTTTTTTCATATATTCATCTTCAGAAATCTCGCCCTGCTCAACCTGAGTAAGTCCCTTTTCCCAGCTGGCTGTGAGTGAAGGATTTAGCATAGGCTTCATAGAAACAAATACCGTATCATATATCATTTCACCCATTTGAGTAGGAGTAATTATCTGAGTCTTTTTATTAAGGTCAAGGTAGCCGTTTTTAACAAGCTTATCAAGAATACCGGCTCTTGTAGCACTGGTTCCGATTCCTGAACCCTTAATCTGAGAACGAAGCTCCTCATCCTCAATAAACTGTCCGGCATTTTCCATTGTAAGAATCAATGTTCCGGAATTATACCTTTTGGGAGGCGTTGTTTCTCCCTCCTTAATCGCAGCATTTGTAAGTTCTATCTCATCACCTTTTTTAAGCTTTGACAGGACTTCAAATAAACCTTCATCTGCGGCAGCATCATCCAGATCATTATCATTTTTGTTTTCCTCAGCATCCTTCTCATCCTTTTTCTTAAAAAAGGAATAATCCATAACATGAAGATAACCCTTGGAGCTTAGCAGCTTAAAGCCTGCAAAGAAGCCTTCGGTAAATTCTGGATTAACAGTAGGAACCGTAATCTCCAATTTTATTTTTGAGTATTGTGCAGGAGGATAAAAAACTGCAAGAAATCGTCTTACTATTATCTCATACACCTTGGCAGATGTAGCACTTAGAGAGCTCAACGCGGAAAGTCCCTGTCCTGTAGGAATGATCGCATAGTGATCTGTTATTGCTTTATCATTAACATATCTGGTCTTTGCAATATTTTTATAGGATTCATGCTGCATTATTGCTTTGGCATAAATACCTGCAGGCTCATACGACATCAGACCTTTGATATTCTTATCAATCTCTTTTGCTATGGCACTACTCAGCACTCTGGCATCGGTTCTGGGATATGTAGTAAGCTTCTTTTCATACAATTCCTGAGCGATAGCCAGTGTCTGGTTAGGATCGATTTTAAAGAACTTAGAGCAATCATTCTGAAGTTCTGCCAGATTATATAAAAGTGGCGGATTTTTAGTTTCCTTTTTCTTCTCAAGAAGAGCTATGTTTCCTTTAACAGGAAGCTGTCCAAAGGATTCTATAAGTGACTTTGCAGACTTTTCTTCTTTAAAACCCTTTTCACTATAAAGCTCAAATGATCCTTTATATCTGCTTTTATCAGTAACTCTCCACTCCGCAGAAATAGTTTTTTCACCGAGAGAAAAATCGCCCATAACACGGTAAAACGGTGTCTTTACAAAGTTTCGGATTTCTCTTTCCCTGTCAACGACTATTCCAAGAACGCAGGTCATCACACGACCAACTGCAACCACACATCTGTCTATTCCAAGAAATGTTTTAATAGAATAACCATATCTAAGCGTTAAAGCTCTTGAGAAGTTAATACCCATCAGATAGTCTTCTTTAGCCCTTAGATATGCGGCAGCACCAATGTTATCATATTCGCTGTCATCTTTTGCTTCACGAATACCTCTCAGAATCTCTTCCTCTGTCTGAGAATCTATCCATACTCTTTTCTTCAGCTTACCTGAGACATTTGCTTCCTGATCAACCAGTCTGTAAATATACTCACCCTCGCGTCCCGAGTCGGTACATATATATATGGTATCCACGTCCTGCCTGGTCAGTAGTCCCTTGACAATATTAAACTGCTTGGCATTCTGTGGAATAATTTCGTACTTAAATTTAGACGGAATAAATGGAATTGTGTCCAATGACCATTTGGCCATTTTCTCATCATACACCTCAGGATAACTCATCGTCACCAAGTGCCCATAACACCAGGTAACGATGGCCTCTTCGGATTCCATATATCCGTCTTTATTAGAAAACTTATATTTTAATGCAGCGCCGAAAGCCTTGGCAACGCTAGGCTTTTCAGCAATAAAAACGCTTTTAGGCATCCATCATTTCTTCCAATCCAACTAGTTTTATGGACTCTTCTTTCTCTGCGAGCTTGATGAGACCTTCATCAAAACCTTCTGCAGAAAACAGGTAATAATAATCCGGATTAAGTCTTGCTCTCTTGCAGCAGCTTCTGACCGAATCAATTGTATTTACATCCATCTTGGATTCCCAGTTACATACTCCAACAAGAGTATCACCGGATTCGCTCTGCGCAACGACATCAAGTGAATCAATTTTACCAACCCACTCGCCTTCCTCATCAATCTTGAAAGGAAGTCTGTCATATTCTGAGAGCTTATCAATATACTCTCTGCAAACAAGCTTATAAGCATCCTTTACAAAAGCACCAAGGTCACTCTCTATATAAGAATCGTAATACTCCTCAGCATTCATTCTTATTATCTGAGTAACATTAGCATAGAAAAATCTGTAAAAGAAGTGTGCAAGTGGATCACATATTCTGTAAACACCCTTCTGTACATTCTCATGCCCTGTCGTAGCAAAGGAATAAACTTTTTCTACCATTCCAAGCTCAATAAGGCTCTTTAAGTAAACCATTATCTTAGCCCTTGAGAAGCCTGTGGCATGATGTATATCATTTAATTTATTCTTACCATTTGCAAGTCCATATAGGATTGTATTATAAACTGCAGTTTCACGCAAATTTTCTTCGAGAACCTTGAAAGTCTCGCGAAGAAGCACACTGTTCTCAGCATCAAGGAACTTCTCGATAACATTTTGCCTGAAAGTCTTATTAGGATCAAAGTAAGACCATAATCTTGCATTACCACCAAAAATAGAATAAGCAGAGATTACATCCTTATCACTCATATTTTCAAATTTTTTTCTCATTTCCTGGAATGAATAGGGCTTTATCTTTAAAAATCCGGAAATATATGTTGCCTGAGCGCCAATCTTTCCAACCATATTATTCTCAATCCATGCCGCATTTGATCCCATAAGAATAAGGATAATCTGTGGGTGGGAATCATCGAATATAATAGGACTTATCTCCTCTAAGAATGAAGGAGATGCCTTTATTATATCCTCGAAATTCTCCACTAAGACACACATGGAATCTCCATGTTCAACAGAAATCTTAGCTATACCTTCAAAGATCTCACGATAGGTTGGATACTCCGGAAGCTCCAATCCTCTTGTTCTGAGCCTTTCTCCAATCAGATATCTCTGTAGTCTCTCAGAAGCAGCAACCGCACAATAATACATATAATCCTTGTCTTTAATAAAAGTGGATATGACCGATGTGCTCCCCGTGCGTATATGGCCATAAACAATGACAATCTGATTATTACCGGTCTCGTAATAGCTGTTTAATTCTTCCAATTCCTGTAACTTAGTTTTTTCCATGTATTTTTCCTCACCCCAGATTAAAAATTATGTCTTATTATTTTTTGGTAATATATCCTAGTGCTTTGAGGAGTTCAGCACACTCAACCGCACCGCCTGCAGCTCCTCTAAGAGTGTTATGAGAAAGTCCGACGAACTTCCAGTCATAAACTGTGTCTTCACGAAGTCTTCCAATGCTTACGCCCATTCCACCTTCGTAGTTAACATCAAGTGAAACCTGAGGACGATTATCTTCTTCCAAATACTGAATAAACTGCTTTGGTGCACTGGGAAGATTCAGCTCCTGTGGCTTACCACTAAAATTCACGAGACAATTAATAAGTTCATCTTTTGTAGCTTTCTTCTTAAATTTTACAAAAGCTGCGGCCGTATGTCCATACAAAACTGGAACTCTTATACATTGACATGTAATTATTGGACTTTTAGCAGGTACAATCACGCCATTTTCTATTGTTCCCCAGATTCTTAAAGGCTCTTTTTCGCTTTTCTCTTCTTCTCCTGAAATAAAAGGAATAATATTGCCTTCCATTTCAGGCCACTCTTTAAAGTTCTTACCTGCACCGGAAATAGCCTGATATGTTGTTGCTACAACCTCATAGGGCTCAAATTCTCTCCATGCAGAAAGTGCAGGAGCATAACTCTGAATAGAACAGTTAGGCTTAACAGCAATAAATCCTTTAGTAGTACCAAGTCTCTTCTTCTGGAATTCTATAACATCAGCATGCTGGGGGTTAACCTCCGGAATGATCATGGGAACATCAGGAGTCCATCTGTGAGCACTGTTGTTGGAAACAACAGGAGTCTCGGTCTTTGCATACTCTTCTTCAATAGCCTTGATCTCATCCTTTGACATATTTACTGCTGAAAGTACAAAATCAACGTCCTTTGTAACTTCTTCTACATTTGTTACGTCCTTGATGACAAGCTTTTTAACGCCCTCAGGCATGGGAACTTCCATCTTCCATCTGTCACCTACAGATTCCTCATAGGTCTGTCCGGCACTTCTGGGACTTGCTGCAACAACAGCAACCTCAAACCAGGGATGGTTATCAAGAATAGTAATAAATCTCTGACCTACCATACCGGTTGCACCTAAAATCGCCACTCTCAATTTCTCGCTCATTTTTTCACTCTCCTCTTAAAATATATAATAATTTATTTCCTAAACAGAACTTATGATATTCAGGAAATCATAGAACATCCAATATTTCGAAAACTTCAGAATGCGTCCAAAATTCATCCAGAAGTTTCTGATTTATTTTAATTGATCCGGACATAGCTTCAGGTCCCGGAGCTCCTACTGTAAGTCTCTTCTCAACACATGTCTTAAGACTTATGGCTTCATATACATCATTATCGAACTCAGGAGCGAATTTTTTTAGTTCTTCAATCGAAAGATCTGAAATTCCTATTGATCTATCTATACAATGTAAAACAATTCTTCCAATAATACCATGTGCATCTCTGAAAGGTACACCCTTATTTACGAGATAATCAGCGGCATCGGTTGCATCAGTAAATCCTCGTATAGCACTTTTCTCCATCTGATCCTTATTGAACTTCATTGTTTTTAACATGTCTGTAAAAAGAATAATACAGTTTTTTGTGGTGTCAATAGCATCAAAGCTTACTTCTTTATCCTCCTGCATGTCTTTGTCATAAGCCAGGGGAATTCCTTTCATGGTTACAAGAAGTGAATTAAGCGCTCCGTATACTCTTCCCGTTTTACCTCTTACAAGCTCTGCAATGTCAGGATTTTTCTTCTGTGGCATTATACTGCTTCCGGTAGAATATGCATCATCTATGGTCACAAAATTGTATTCATTTGAATTCCAAATAATAACTTCTTCCGAAAAACGTGATAAATGCATCATTATAATTGATAAAGCTGATAAAAATTCAATGAGATAATCCCTGTCGGATACGGAATCCATACTGTTATTAGTAGGTCCGTTAAACTTAAGAAGTTGTGCTGTATATTCTCTGTCCAGCGGATAAGTTGTTCCTGCAAGGGCACCTGCTCCCAAAGGACAATAGTTCATCCTGGAATAAATGTCCTTAAGCCTTGTGGCATCTCTGTAAAACATCTCAAAATATGCTCCAAGATGATGCGCAAGTGTAACCGGCTGAGCCTTCTGAAGATGAGTAAAACCAGGCATGTAAGTGTAGAGATTATCATTCATAATAGAATCAAGAGTAGTCAGCATGCCATATAAAGCTTCAGCTGTATTCTTAACCTCTTCACGAACAAAAAGTCGCATATCCAGGGCTACCTGATCATTACGGGATCTGCCTGTATGCATTTTCTTACCTGCATCACCGATTCTCTCTATCAGATTAGCTTCAAGAAAACTATGAACATCCTCATACTTATCTGTAATCTGAAGCTTTCCCTCATTTACATCTTTAAGAATTTCATCAAGCCCGTTCTTTATCTGCTCACATTCTTCATCTGTAATTATCCCCTGTTTTGCAAGCATACTAACATGAGCTTTACTACCAACAGCATCTGCATTTATAAGTCTTTTGTCAAAATAAATGGATGCATTAAACTTCCAGGCAAGTTCACTAATCTCGCCCTGAAATCTTCCTCCCCACAGCTGCGCCATATATTACTCCTTTTGAAATATTCTGATTTTTGAACTAACATTTAATAAAACAATTATACTTTAACTTATCATAGTGTTAAAGTGAATACAAGCATTCTGAATATAAAAAAACTCGTGGATTTTGCCACGAGTTTAGTTAATTTTCATAAAAGCTGGAAAAGGGACTTGAACCCTCGACCTACTGATTACGAATCAGTTGCGCTACCAACTGCGCTATTCCAGCAAAATTTTAGATTCCTGTCTGTATGAACGGGAATCTAAAACTTAAAAGCACAAATATCATTATATAGATGATATCATTCTTTGACAAGCTTTTTAAAGAAAAAATAAATTTATCTCATATGTACATCAATCTGAGGAAAGGGAATCTCAACGCCTTCTTTATCAAAGGCTTTCTTTACTGCTTCATTCATTGACCATTTTGCCTTCAGATAGTTCTCAGGCTTTACCCAACCTCTTATTCTGAGATTAACACTGCTGTCTGCAAGTGCATCAACATATACAGACTTTTCATATTTATCTGAAATGTACTCGTTGGCATCCATTACCTTCTCCGCTACAGCTCTTGCTTTATCAATATCAGCGCCATAGGAAATGCCAACCATTGTATCCAGAATTCTCATTGTATTTCCGTTGTTGTTTGTAATTGTTGCAGAAGCAAGTGAGCCGTTTGGTATAACAACTCTTCTGAAATCAGCTGTCAGCATTCTCGTATTGATAAGTGATATTTCTGTTACAGTTCCTTCTACTCCGGTACTTCCGACAATTATATAATCTCCAACCCTGAAGGGTCTTGATAGAAGTATCAGTATTCCTCCTGCAAAATCTGAAAGAGTGCCCTGTATAGCAAGACCTATCGCAACACCTGCAGAACCAAGCAGTGCAACTATGCTGGCTGTATCCATTCCAAAAGCTGCAGCCAGTGAAAATACCAAAAGTATCTCGAGTGATACTCTTACGACCTTAGCAAGGAATTTTGCAGTTGCATCTTCAATCTTGGTTTTTAAAAGAGATTTTTCAACAATATTTGCAATGACCTTAATTACTTGCCACATAATCACAAGGATTATTATGGCAAGTACTGCCTGAACCAGCAGTGCAAAGGCCTTATCCGGGAGTTCTTTTAAATATTTTTCTATAACTCCCGGTTTTAAATTATCATTACCTGTTACCTCAGCTATAGTCTCGATGGCAGTTTCAGCTGTAGTAGTAGCAGTCAGGGGTAACATTCTAAGCATTATTCGTTATCTTCTTTCTTGTCCGTATTTTCTGCTTTTGATGAAGAAGTTTTCTTTGTTGAAGTCTTTCTTGTCTTCTTTGCAGCTGTCTTTGTTTCTGTCTTGGCAGTTGTCTTCTTTGCTGAAGTCTTCTTTGTCTGCGTTTTCTTAGTGCCGGAAACTGCCTTAAATGCTGCTTCTGAAACAATACTTGAAATTCGTTCTTCTTCTATCTGCTCGTACTTCTTTTCAATAGCTTCTTCCTGAGCTGCAAGCTCTCTCTCATAACGCTCATGAAGCTCCTTCAAAAGCTCTGCCTCTTCCTTCTCCTGACGATTCTTGAGTTCCCTTAAGGTTCTCTCACGTTCCTGCATCTTATTGTTTGCTTCTTCCTCACGGATTTTTCTGATCTTCTTTTCCTGAGTTGTATAAGCAGTATAAGAGAATATTGCAAGTGAAGATGATGCAAGCTTAACAGGAATTGAATATGGTCTTCCATCAGCCTCGCTGAAGTTTGCTTCGATTCTGCCGGGATTCACAATTCCGCTTCCGCCATAGCAGGTATCATCGGAGTTGAAGATCTCGTAATACTTACCGTCAGCAGGCACGCCAACTTCAAATGTTCTGTCTACACCTGCCATATTAACTACAACAATCAGCATATCTGCATCAGACTGTCCTTTTCTTATAAAGGACATCATGCATTCCTCAGCTGCCATGCTATTGATCCACTCAAAGCCGCTGTCATTAACATCAATCTGATGAAGAGCCGGTCTTGAATAATAAATCTCATTAAGAGAATGTATCAGGTTCTCTAAAAATACTGCATTATCAATGCTTAACTCATTGGGATCCATGTAAAGCATTTTCTTTCCCGGATGAGTCATAAGGTATGATATTGCAAGACGAACCCCTGCCATCTTCTGAGCGGAGTCGCCGGGCATAAGATCATAGAGACCTTCAAGTCCTTTCCCAATCTCTTCATGAGTAAATGCCAGCACAAATCTCTCTGTATAGCAATAAACAAGTGAGAATGTCAGCTCATTATGATTGCCTGATCTGAAAAGAGGATCATTTTGGATATAATCAAGGAAATCCTTAGTCCATCCATTATTCCACTTATAATCAAATCCAAGACCACCGTCGTCCAGCTCACCTGTTACTCTCGGCCAGCAGGAAGTCTCCTTTGTAAGTGTAAGTATGCCGGGGTGCTTAGTCTTCAGCACTGAGTTGAAGTTACACAAAAAGTCCTTGGCTTCAAGATTCTCATTGCCGCCATATATATTAGGAATCCACTGACCGGGCTTTCTGTCATAATCAAGGTAAAGAATCTTGGCAATATCAGCAACTCTTAGACCGTCGAGATGATAATTTTCAACCCAGTAAAGTGCACATGAAAGCAGAAAGTTAGTCACCTGTTTTCTTCCAAAATCAAATATCAGATCACCGGTTCTGGGATGCACACCCATTCTCGGATCCGGATATTCATAAAGAGCCTGTCCGTCAAACGCATTAAGGCCACATTGAAGCTTGGGGAAAAATGTTGTAACGAAATCCATTATTACCCTTATTCCAGCTCCATGCATGATATTTACAAACTTCTTAAAGCCATCAGGTGATCCATATCTCTTCTGAACAGAGAAAAATCCGTTGATATGGAAAGGATGTCCCGGAATATGTTCCATAATAGGCTTTAATTCGATGGTATTAAAACCATGGTCCTTGACATATTCAAGAATCTCTCCTGCAAGCTCCTCATAATCGGGAATATGATTCTGATGCTTTGCAGCAAAGGTATCAAGAGAAAGCTCACAAATTGACAGCGGATCAGTATCCCTGTCAAATTTGGTTCTGTTTTTTATAAATGTAGCATCATTCCAGTCGATGTCCTTTATTTCAACGACCTGTGAAATCACATTATCCCTGTCTTTATAAGCATATCCATAAGGGTCAGGTCTTTTGAATATCACACCGCCCTTGGTCTTTATCTCATACTGATAGCCATCACCGTCTTTGGCATCCGGAATGAAAATCTCGAATATTCCGGCATGATCAACACGCTGCATCTGATTGACTCTTCCATCCCATTCGTTAAAGTCACCTATTACACTGACTCTTGCAGCATCCGGTGCCCATACGGCAAAAGAACAGCCCTTTACACCGTCGATCTCGATAACATGAGCTCCAAGCTTTTCATAGATGTTATAGTGAATTCCGCTGTTGAATTTGATAAAATCCTCGCGGTCCATTCTCGGTGCAAAATTATATGGATCTGTTATTTCCCTGATATCCCCGTTCTCAAGTTTGATCCTGTATTTATATTTGAATTTTTCCTTATAGGGAACAAGCGCAGCATAGAAACCTGCTTCATCAGCAAGCTCCATCTTATATGTTTTTGTACCCGTAGCCGGAACTACTTCAATTTCTACTGCCATGGGGTAAAAGGTCTGAATAAGAAGATTTGAACCTACCTTGTGAGCTCCTAAGATTCTGTGAGGATCATCACCATCTGAATAAATAATCTCTTCAATCTCAGGCCAGTTCATAAGTTTATATAGCTTATTGTTCATAGTTTCCCTCCGCATATGTATGCTTTAAAAATAAATTCTAAAGGTTTGCACAAAAGAACTATGCAATCACCTCTAATTATATCACATTCAAAATTACAAAAGTTTTAACTATGTAAAAATCATTTCTTCCCTGTAGAGCCAAATCCACCGGCACCTCTCTCTGATTCCGCAAGCTCATCAGCCTCTTCAAATTCAACTGATAGATAGGGCTGAATAATAATCTGAGCAACTCTCTCACCAGGTGTAATTGTTCTGACTTCATCAGAATCATTATGAACCGCAACTATGATCTCACCTCTGTAATCAGAATCAACAACACCTACGCAGTTTGCAGGTCTGAGGCCTTCCTTTGTTGCAATTCCGCTTCTGGCATAGATTCCGCCAAAGTAACCATCAGGTATTTCCATTGCAAGCCCCGTACCTATCTTAGCTGTGGTATGCGGCTTAATATCTGTGTTTTCCCTGACATCTGCATAAAGATCATAGCCTGCTGCTGCTGCACTTCCTCTTGTGGGATTGGTTGCAGTGTCAGACAATTTTTTAATATTTACTTTCATTCTATTACTCCTCCATTACTGGTAATTTATATTCGATCAGTTTCCTATTTTTTTATTAGGACTATGATAACCTTCGGCTGAAGCAGCCTTAAGAAACTCATCATATTTTTTATTATTCTTAATATATACTCTATATTTCTCAGGACCTTCAAGAACGACTCTGAGCATATTGTTTCCAACATCGGATATTTCAAGATTCCAGTCATCTTCATCATGTTTAAAGTCAAAGCTTATGCTGTCAACAGGTTCAGGATTACTTAAGGTAAACTGCCCTCTGGTTGATGCCATCAGTGAATTTAATGCCGCAAGATTATCCTGACTCATCTTGAATTTACCTTCTTTTCCGTTTACGACACATATATTTGATTCGTTACACAGAACAAAAAGATTCACTTTGAATTTTCTAAGATCATTTGATGTTTTGAGCATGGAAATTATCAGAAAAAGTGATGCGAGCAGAACTGTTATAAAAACAATCGCAAAAATCTTCCCCTTATCAATTACTTTTTTCATTAGACTTTATTCTCCCCTATTATTTCCCACTTAAAGCTGAATGACTTCATAGATAAAAAACCTGTTGCAGGAAAAGCCCACAACAGGTTTTATTATCTTATAAATCTTCAATCATGGCAAGTGCACCGTAAATATTTGAATCATCTCCCAGTGCTGCTTTTTTAAGTTCAACAGTGCTTCTTATGGATGGCATACAATAGCGGTCTACCTCAGCAAGTATCTTCTCCATAAAGATGTCTCCCACAGCTTCCATTACACCACCACCGTAAACAACTATATCAGGACTTATGGTATTTATCATATTACCGGTAGCTATTGCAAGATAGTGACATGCCCTGTCAACAGCTTCTATTGTTACGGTATCCTTCGCAGCTAAAGCCTTTTTGAGGTTCTTGCTCTTGAAAACACCGTTTTCTATGGTCTCTGCGAGCATATTTTTTCTTCCTCTGGAAGTCTGCTGCATTATATAAGCGCTCATTCCTTTTTTACTTGAAAATGCTTCAAGGCATCCTCTCTGACCGCATCCGCAGAGCGGGCCTTCAGGATCAAGAATCATGTGTCCGTATTCCGCAGCCTTATATTTATTACCTGTAAACATTTTTCCGTCAAGGATAAGACCGCCACCCATTCCGGTTCCGACAAAGAACCCTACTACATTATTATAGCCCTTGGCAACTCCGTATTTCCATTCACCAAGTACGCCTACATTTACATCATTTCCTATATAAAATGGAATATCGAATTTCTTCTCAATAGATGATTTGATATCATAATTGGTCCAGGGAAGATTAGGTGACGTAAGTATTATTCCCGCACCCTGGTCAATAACCCCCGGCGCTCCTGCAGCAATCGCCTTAATATCTTTCTTTTTAATGTCGGATTCATTAATCATATCCTCAACAACGCTTATGATCATTTTCTCAACATTGTCTGCGTCATCACCGGCTTCTTTGGTCTTTTTCTTAAGCCTGTAAACTATTTCCTTCTTTTCATTAAAAATAGCACCAAGAATCTTCGTTCCTCCGATATCCAGACAGATATTATACTTACCAGCCATCTTCCACCTCCGCTTATTAGTCTAAATCACCCTTTGTACTTTGCATAATTGTTTTTGCCATTTTCTTTTACGTAATACAAAGCCTTATCGGCGTTTTTATATAATTCATTATACGCTTTTCCGTCATCCGGGTATACAGAATATCCTATAGACATGGAATATTTTACCTGTTCGCCGTTGTATTCTATAGATTTTTTGTCCTCTGAAAACTTTTTCAAAAGTTCATCCATCTGCGAATAAGACTGGTTGCGCATGATAACAAGGAACTCGTCGCCGCCGATTCTAGAAGGATAACAGTCATCACCAAGATTATTTTGCATTCTTAGCGCAGCATCTTTAATAACCATGTCTCCGCAATCATGACCGTAATTATCATTTATCTGCTTGAAGTGATCGAGATCTAATAAAACCATGGCAAGTGAATGGGTATTTTCATCTGCCTTTAGTTCTTCATATACCTTACCGATAGTCATTCGGTTAAAGAGTCCTGTAAGAGTATCTCTTTCAGCAAGATTTCTTATAGTCTCATTTGTTCTCTTAAACTGATCGATATCATATTTCAAAATATAGATATGGACCATATCATCCTGTCTGTCTTTTCTCATGTGATAGCAGGCATTCTGGTATCTTGGCTGTTCATTTGTTCCGGTTCTCTCTAAATAAACCATTCTTCCGGATATTCTGCCGTTGTAGTACTCCCTTAAGAGTCTTTCTCTATTGTAGAATTCATACATTTTTTCCTGATCTTCATCCGTTACCTGTGAGAAAACCATTCCCTTTGTCACTTCATTAAACGGCAGCTCAATGTAGCCGGTTTCTCCGAAATCAGAAATAAGACCGCTTTGTCCCAAATGCATATAAACAGTTTTATCCTGTGTAAGATTAGCCTCAAGATAAAATGTATTTCTAAGGAACTGTTCAAAAGAACCGTATCCAAGTGTATCGGTAAAGGCATCACTGGCAAGAAGCAGGAATGTTGGATCGCTTGGCATATCATAATACTCAGATCCGCTCTGACTTATATCAGGAAGCTTTCTCATTCTCTCTGAGTCAATGCTTCGTGAACCCATGATAAACATGGTTGATCCTTCTGAAACAATCGGGATTATCAGATACATCAGCCAGTTATAGTTGCCTTTTGTATCAATAGTTCTAAAGTAATCCGTAAGGTGATCAATGTTATATTCATTGATTCTGTCCTCAAGGTTACTAAGGTCATAGAATGCCATAAAGCCTTCCCGGTCCTCATTATAAATAGCTTCATTGGCAAATTTCTCAATAGCCCTGGTAAAGGATCCCTTCACCATACTCTGATTGAATTTAGCGTGATTTTCATATACAGTCTCAAAGCTGTCTTCATTTATATTAACTATATCCACGCGGTTATAGATCATGTACAGGAACTTCAGGTGAGAGTTCATCTGAACGGCTCTTGCCCCGGGATCATCTTCTGACATAGCCTCAGCCGTTGCAAGAATCGCAGTTTTATTTAAATCAGAAGAACCTGTTATTTTTCTAAGCATGAGCCTGTTATAGCCCTTACTTGTTACAAATTCCATTGTATGGATGGCATCGTTATCAATACACTGCTCCGCAAGGGATCTCATATTTCTTGCAAAGGAGTGCCTGCCTGAATTGAAAAGTTCATTTATAAACCTGATATCTCCTGCAAAAAGAGGTTCAAATATATCATTAAAATCCTTACTGTACATAAGAACCTTAAATAAAGAACCGTCAAATTCAAGTATTGCAAGCGGAAGCTGATTTAAGAATATTGCCTCATTGATGTCGAGCTGCTTCTCTGCTATCGGGGTTTGTGACAGAATATTCACTTTTCCTATTTCATTATAAAATCGTCTCTCTTCCTCGCTTTCATATTCGAAAGGATAACCGCCCTCAGGATAATACCACATGGGAACAGCCTCACTGTAAAGATGTCCCTGGGTTCTTTCACAGCCTGCCTGCTTCAAGAACTCAAGTATTTCTTCATCCTCAACACTTCCCATGGTAGTATGTATGCCAAGTTCTTTAGCCATATTAATAATGTTTTTCATCATTATTCTCGGCTTTTTATCGTAGTTATACCCTTCAAGGAAACTACTGTTAATTTTCACAGCATCAAAAGGCATATCATTCAGAATATGTAAAGAAGAATACTCGCTTCCAAAGTCATCAAATATAATTGTAAAACCTGCATCCCTGAATCTTTCGAGCTCCTTCTTGATGCCTTTTCTGTCTGTTGTAATCTCTGCTTCACTAATTTCTATCTGAATAAGGCTTCTGGAAATATTATTTTTCTCAACTTCTTTAATTATGAAGCTGAGCATATCTGTCAGTTCAAAATCGAGTCTTGTAAGATTAATGGAAATAGGCACAGGTTCAAGACCTGTAAGTCCTTTGACACTGCTAAGATCCTTGCACACCTGCTGCACAACAAAGCAATCCAGTTTATTTATCTTCTTTGAATGTTCGAGAACAGGAACAAAATCACTGGGCATAAGCGCTCCATATTCAGGATTATTCCACCTTGCAAGAGCTTCATGACCACATACTTTACCTGAATAGGTATGGAAAATAGGCTGATAGTAAACAGAAAGCTCCCCGTTTTTGATTGCATCCTCAAGATGATGTACAACATAGTGCTGCATGAGAATCCTATTGTCTATATTTTCTCTGGCAAAGACGGAAATTCCATCCTCTTTTTCTTCACCGTTAGTGCAGGCTATATTTGCTTTTTCAATGATTGAAAGTGCATCCTTATCGTTTTCACTTATAGGATATATACCTGCATGAAGTGACATTCCGGTGTGGATATAGACTTCATCAAAGTCCTTCTGAATTCTTTTGATGAAAGTTTCTACATCATCAATATCCGTAATTACAGCGAATTCCGCATCCTCCATTTTGCCTGATATATCAACCGGGAAAGCATTCTGAATTTTGGTTCTGATAAACCAGATTACCTGGTATCCTTCGTCGAAACCATAATACATATAATATTGCCTGAAATTTTCTATGATAAAATAAACACAGCAAAAAGAAGGAGATAACTCTCCTTTCTCTGCCTTTGAATTAACCAATTCTATAAATTCTTCTTTTGGATACAACTTGGTAAGAACCTTAGTGTCCTCAGCATTTATCATAATTATTTCATCTTTCCTTAAAAAAAATTCACACAATTAATGTTAGCAAATGAACGTAACTAAAACTATAAATCATCTATAAAAAATTGGTTAAAAATATAAATGGAATTCCCTAAAAGACAAAAAGGAGTATCACAAACGTGATACTCCCGTAAAAGAATTTTGAAATTATTCACCAAATACAGCCTTGTAATCCTTCTGGAACTTCTCAATACCAGCTGTTGTAAGAGGATGATTAACCATCTGTGCAATTACGCTGTAAGGAACCGTCGCGATATGAGCACCTGCAAGTGCACAATCTGTAACGTGCATAGGATGACGAACAGATGCAGCAATGATCTCTGTATCGATACCGTGAATGTCAAAAATCTGAGCAACTTCAGAGATAAGGTCTGTACCTCTTGTGCTGATATCATCAAGTCTACCAAGGAAAGGACTTACGAATGCAGCGCCTGCTCTTGCAGCAAGAAGAGCCTGGTTAGCTGTGAAGATAAGTGTCATGTTAACCTTGATACCTTCTGATGCAAGTGTATGGCAAGCCTTAAGGCCTTCAACTGTCATAGGGATCTTAACTACCATGTTCTTGTGAATCTTAGCAATCTCACGGCCTTCGCTGATCATTCCCTCAGCATCAACTGTTGTAGCCTTAACCTCACCACTGATAGGTCCATCTACGATAGAAGCGATCTCAGCGACAACCTGATTAAAATCTCTTCCTTCCTTTGCAATAAGAGAAGGGTTTGTTGTAACGCCGCAGATAACGCCCATGTCATTTGCTTTTTTAATGTCTTCAACATTAGCTGTGTCTAAGAAGAATTTCATAATAAACTCCTTTCGCTTAAGCAATGATAGCTCAAGCATAAATTACATTTTTTCACACCTCTAATATAATAACATATCTAAAATAATTTACATATCATTAAATGCTATTTTTATTTCAAAAATTGCTCATCGCAAATCGCCGCCATCATCATGGAGTAATAAATCCTTCGAACTGTCTGCAGCTGAGGTAGCAAGACTATCGCATCTCTCATTTTCAGGGTGTCCATCGTGTCCTTTCACCCAATTCCATGAAACCCTGTGTCTACCTGCCGCTTCCAATAATCTTTTCCAGAGTTCAACATTCTTCACAGGCTTTCCATCTGATTTCTTCCAGTTTTTCTTAAGCCATCCATTTATCCAGTTCTCATTAAAAGCACTGATGACATATTTTGAATCAGAATACAATTCCACCTCACATGGTCTGTTCAATGCTTCAAGTCCTACTATTGCACCCATAAGCTCCATCCTGTTGTTGGTAGTCTTATCATATCCTGCACTGAGCTCTTTTTCGTGAAGAACTCCTTTAGCATCAACAAACTGTATTACAGTCCCGTAGCCACCGGGACCATCCGGATTCCCTCTGGCTGAACCGTCAGAATATATCGTTACTTTCATCAATTCACCTCTCACAATGACCACACACCGTTCTTTTCAAATCTGATTGCCATCTCCTCTGCATCCTCAACTATTCTTTCTTTATAACCAATGGTTCTCAGAAGATTGATAGCATTCCTCTTAGTTGCGGGTCCTTTTTTTAGTTTAAAATCAAAGCAGACATCATTATCATTCAGTTCACCTTCAAAATGGTAAACCTCATAATAATTCTTCAGAACATTCGAAAGCTCACCATCATGAGTAGCTGCAAAGCACATGATTTTCCGAGCATCATTTGCAAAAAACTCAAGTATTTTAGATGAAGCTGCTATTCTTTCTATTGTATTAGTTCCTCTTAAGACCTCATCAATAAAGCAAAGGACAGGTGCACTATTGTCATCTACTGCATCCAGTATTCTTTTAAGTGACTTTATTTCTACCATATAGTAGCTGTCGCCCAGCTTTAGATCATCCTTTAACGCCATTGAGCTAAACACTCTGAACGCCGGTGCTTTATAACTTTTCGCAAGGCAGGTGTGTATGCTCTGTGCAAATATGGTATTTATGGCGCACATTTTCAGGAATGTAGATTTGCCGGAAGCATTTGATCCTGTAATAAGGAAGCCCTTTTCTGCTTTAAACGAATTAGGTACAGGCTCCTTCATTAATGGATGACGACCTTCCTCTATCTCATAAGTTCCTTTATTTTCAAAATCAGGTTTACAATACCCATTTTCCAATGACGCCCTGTAGTAACATATGGACAAAACTGAATCTATATATCCTATATTCTCTGTCAGCTTATGGACATATTGAATCTCGTTTTTAAGCTTCCTGTGCATTAAATTAAATTTTATTAGATCTATGTGAGTGAGCATCCTTACGTAATCCATGAAAATATCAAGCGGATTACCACTTCCCATGACTTTGCTTCCTGACATAAGGATAAAGGATCCTCTTGTAAATCCCTTTAGCCTTCCTATGCTCTCCATAATTTCGGAAATTTCTGAAGAAAAAACGCTATCTTTATGATCAGACAGCTCTTTGGCTCCCCGAACAAGTCGCAAAACATATGAAAATGTCACAAGATAAGGATCAAGACCGGCTTTAATTTTAAAATAACTCACCAGATTATAAGCCATAGAAATTATCAGTATTAAAAATCCCGGCATAAAATTAAAGCACATAACCACAAGTCCTATAACCATAACTAACAGGACAAGTATATGCATAAGATTTGAACCGGGATTCACCTCATCAATAAGAGGCAGATAATCATAAATCGAATACTTCCCGGTCTTACCAATTCTGTGCAGACTCTCTTTTATTCTGATTCTCATATTCTGATCATCAGATAATCCGGAAAGCTCTTTTTCCAATTGATCAAAAGAATCAAGCCCCTTTGTTCTGGGCGCTCTTAACATGTAATATAAATATTCTACGCCTGAAGATGTCTCACAATAATTTATCCTGTCATAGACAAAATCCATTCCCAGGTCATTCCAAGTAATATCATCTATTACAAAGCCATCATTGTGAGCTTTCAAGTATCCGCTTAAATCATCACGTTGTTTCTTAAGACGCACTGAAGGCGCAGAGCCAAATTCCTCTGCGCACTTCTCTCTAAATAGTCTCTCTTCAATTTTATTATTTCTGTATCCAAGAAGAAATGCAGCAATAATTATTGCTACAACAATCCCCACAATATAAGTTCCTGTCATACTTTATAATTATTGCATCTCCTTGTTTATTCTGCCTTTTATCTGTTCAGCCTTCGCATATATTTCTTCAGGTGAAACGCCAATATTATAATTACCGTCTTCGTATCTGATGATACCACCTATCATAGTCAGCTTTACATTGGAATTGCTGCCACTGTAAACGATATTTTTTGCAATATTGTTTAAAGGCTGCATGTTGGGCTGATTAAGATCAATAACAATAAGGTCTGCCGTCTTGCCTGCTTCAAGTACATCACAGTTGTTAAGTCCCATTGCGTGAGCACCGTTTACGGTTGCCATCTTGAGAACTTCATAGGCATTGACACTTGAAGCATCATTATCACGAAGCTTGGCAAGTCCGGTTACAAGGAACATCTCTCTGAACATATTGAGGCAGTTATTACTTGCAGGTCCGTCAGTACCGATTGCAATTGGAATACCCATCTTCATGTAATCGCTTATTGGTGCTATTCCACTTGCAAGTTTGGTGTTTGATCCCGGATTAGTGACAACATACATGCCTCGTTTTTTAAGTATTTCCATATCCTCTTTAGTAGTATGAACCAAATGATAGCCACCGCCACCATATTCAAACATACCAAGACTGTCAAGAAACTGAACCGGAGTCATGCCATAACGTTCTTTACAACCTTCAACCTCATCAGCAGTCTCTGATATGTGAGTAAATACAGGAGCTTTATACTTATGAGCAAGTCCGGCAATTCTTTCAAGAAGTTCCTTTGATGTAGTGTACTCAGCATGAAAACCTAAAATATATGAATTATACTCATCACGTCCGTTTAATTTGTTGTAACACTCTTCAACCAGTTCTACAGACTGACTGAAATTATTCACAGCTCCAACCTGAACACATCTCATCCCAGCATCCCTGCAGGCATCCGCAATGGATTCCGGAGTTAAATACATATCGAACATCGAGGTTATACCACCATCAAGATATTCAAGTATAGCGAGCTTCGTAAGATAGTAAATATCCTCGGCTGTAAGCTTCGCTTCAACAGGAAATATCTGATTATTCAACCAATCCGCAAGAGGAAGGTCATCAGCTCTTGAGCGCAGAAGTGTCATTGCTGAATGTGTATGGGCATTCTTAAAACCGGGCATTATAAGGTTACCCTTACAGTCAATTTCCCTGTCAAAAACCAGCATAGTCTCTGGGTTATCTTTATAATATGCGTCAATCTGACTTGTGGTATCACAATAAATGATCTTATCGTTATTGGTCCACAGCTCACCTTCAAAAATTTCCTGCCCATCAACCATTGATAGTATTCTTGCATTGTAAAATCTGATTCTCATCTTTTCCTTCTCCTATCCTCTTAGCCTACATTGTGTTCATGTGATGTTATTAAAATTTTTTAACACATTCTGTTACAAGCTTCTCAAAAAGAGGACCTGTTTTATCTGCAGCCTTCTGAACATCTTCATGTGAAAGAGGCTCATTAAGCATTCCTGCAGCAAGATTACTTATGCAAGAGATACCGCAGACTCTCATGCCCATATGTCTTGCCGCGATAGCTTCTACAACTGTACTCATTCCAACAGCATCAGCTCCCATAGTTCTAAGCATACGGATCTCTGCAGGAGACTCAAATGAAGGTCCGGTAAGCTGAGCATATACTCCCTGCTTAAGAGGAATCTTATTCTTAAGTGCAGTTTTTATGATAATCTCACGAAGCTCCTTATCATAAACACAGCTCATATCAGGGAATCTTAAACCAAATTCATCAATATTCTGACCAATCAGAGGATTTCTTACAAATACTGAAATCTGATCAGTTATAAGCATCAGATCACCGCAATCAAAATTATAATTAATTCCACCTGCAGCATTTGTAAGGAACAGTATATCAGCTCCCAAAAGTCTCATAACTCTGGCAGGAAGTACAACATCGCTGATATCATATCCTTCGTAAAAATGTACACGACCTTTCATACATACAACAGGAACATCACCAACATATCCAAAAATGAATTTCCCTGCATGTCCAGGAACTGTGGATACAGGAAATCCGGGTATATCAGAATATGAAATCTCACACTCAACCTTGATCTGTTCTGCGTAATTACCAAGGCCTGAGCCCAGTGTCAGAGCAACTCTTGGCTTAAAGTCCGTTACCTTTCTGATTGCTTTAACACATTTATTTACCTTCTCGTATATTTCATTTGACATTTAGCCATCCTCCATTATTACATCTTCATCTGACACCGAATCTTCAACATTTTCAATATCAGAATCATTTTTATACTCTACATCATACCCTACATCGGCATCTTTGTCATGTATAGTACCGTGAAGGACCGCGTAAATTTACTGTAGGATTTAATAGGTTAAAGAAACCTTGATATGCCTAAGCATCAGCTGGCATCTATAGATACGGAAATTCTTTATCCGCTCCATTTAAGCTAACATTGATAGATATGTATGTCAAGGACAAGCCAACGGTGCATCCATGCATCCTTGACATACATATCTATCAATGCACTTATGTTATCATGCGGATAAAGGATTCCCTTGGCTTTTCAAGCCGTTACAAAGTCCATATCCCACTATTAAAATACAACTGCTCCTTTGTCTGGAGACTCAGTTTATGATTCATGGCTTCATAGTATTTTCCAACGTTTCCATGTGTATT